>NZ_JASMRK010000001.1:0-322259 GCF_041431295.1 Psychrobacter sp. Arc9
TTGTATTCTTGGTCGAAAACAATAGATTAGTGAGGTGCTCTTCTTTTTTCAATCACTTTCGAAGTTGAGAGTGGGGTGCTTTATATAAATACTCATTGAATAAAATGCTGTGACAGCAGCAAAAAAACTAGCTATTAATCAATAGACAGGGATGCTATTGAAGATGGTATATACCACCTAAATAAGTGGTGTTTTGTACCATTGATAGATTGATAACTACCTTTTCAAAATACTTTAGCCTATATCAAATCGCAAGGATGCTAACTATGATATCGAACAAACCTTGGCTTTCTCAATATCCAGCCGGTGTGCCAAAAACCATTAATCCCGATAGATATAGCAGCATCATGGAGCTGTACGAAGAATGCTTCGATCGCTTCCGTGGGCACCCAATGAGCATCTGTATGGGAGTGACTCATACTTATGGTGATATCGATAATGCTTCGATGGCAGTCGCTGCTTGGCTACAGAATCAAGGCTTGCCAAAAGGTAGTGTCGTCGCTCTCATGATGCCAAACGTTCCACAGTATCTGCCAACTATGATTGGGATACTGCGTGCAGGCTATGTGTGCACCCCTGTCAACCCACTATATACTGGCCGAGAATTACGCCATCAGCTTAACGATTCTGGTGCCCAAGCAATTTTTGTGGTCGATAATTTTGCCCAAGCGCTTGAGCAAGTCATTGAAGAAACGGCTATCAAACGTGTCATCCTATCGAAGATGGGCGATATGATGGGTTTGAAAGGTATTTTGGTCAATACGATTATTCGTCAGGTCAAACGCTTAGTACCCAAGTATAATCTCAATGACCCTAAATACCATGTCACTAAGTTCCCTGAAGTATTGAAAAAAGGTAAAAACCTACCTTTTCAGCAACCAAAAATGTCTTTGGATCAAAAAGCATTTTTGCAATATACAGGTGGTACCACAGGCCTTTCGAAAGGCGCTATTTTGTCACAGCGTAATATCGTAGCAGCAGCAATGCAATCAGAAGCATGGACTCGCCCTATTACGTCAGAAATCAACGAAGTGTATATCAATATGGTAATGGCGCTGCCGCTCTATCATATTTTTGCATTCATGCTTAGCCTACTTGGTATGCGCTCAGGCTATACTTTTATACTAGTACCTAATCCACGTGATATTCCTGGATTTGTTAAAACCTTATCAAAACAACCATTCCATATTTTCCCTGCAGTAAATACCCTCTTTAAGGGGCTGCTCGATAATCCTAATTTTAAAGATTTGGACTTTAGCTCTTTACGTATCTCACAAGCTGGTGGTATGGCGGCTACTGAGCAAACTGCGAATCGCTGGTTAGAAGTAACTGGCTGCGCGATGATCGAAGGTTGGGGTATGACAGAAGGCGTTGCAGTCGGCACCGCCAACGTTATTACCAATCGTGAGTTTAACGGTACTATCGGTGTGCCAGCACCTGGCGTAGATGTTATTATTATCGATGAAGACGGCAGGCATGTAGATCTAAACGAAGGGGGCGAGCTATGTATTAAAGGCCCTAACGTAACCTCTGGATATCTGAATAGAGACAGTAGTGCTGATTTTACTAGTGATGGTTATTTCCGCACTGGTGATATCGTCAGCATGGATGACAAGGGTTATATTAAACTGCTAGATCGCAAAAAAGACATGATCTTGGTTTCAGGCTTCAATGTATTTCCAAACGAAATTGAGTCCGTGATGCTTGATTGTGATGGTATTCTTGACTGCGCGGTAATTGGCATTCCTGATAGTCATCAAGGTGAAGCGGTCAAAATATACGTAGTACCTGAAGACAATAATGTTACCAAAGAAGTGATTACAGATTTTGCGTTAGACAATCTAACGGGTTATAAGTGTCCACGTCACATTGAGTTTGTGAGCGACTTACCAAAGAGTAATGTCGGTAAAGTACTGCGTCAAAAATTGCGTGAAAAACACAATGCAGACTACCCTCAAGTATAAATAGAGACAATTTTTAAAAAATTCTAAAAACATGAATTTATTTTTACTAAAGGCATCTTACAGTAATTGTAAGATGCCCTTTTTGTATATTTATTTTCTGTCATTCAACTATAAAATTTCTCTATTATAATTACTACAAATCTACTTTCATATTCAGTTATATGACATTTTTTGAATAAATTTCATGTTAATTACTTGATAAGAAAGTAAATTATTTGTCTAGGTATTTTCTGATTATTCAACATATATTGTTTCATTTATCAAATTTAACTGTAAACTATCAAGTTCTTGTATAAGAATAACAGGCACGGTTGTAGTTATGTTAATGTATTGCCAAAATGTGTCACTATACTTTCTGTTATTTTGATCTTATATAATTATGATTCATATCGATTGATTAGCAGCATTACTAGTAGCTATTTTCATTACCAAAACATTAATTGGTTTTTTAATCTGATGAGCTATTTATGCTCTGTGATTAAATCAAACTTTATAAGGGCCCCGTATTTTAGCAGTATGTGAACATATAGGATAGCACTCGACAATTTCTTGCTAACGGAACAGCGATTTAAATTGTTGACATGGATGTGACTACTTTTTTATAGAGCCTTAATTTATTTTAATATTTAAGGACGCTAATCATGACTGTAGATAAACCTTGGCTTGCTCAATACCCAGAAAATGTACCCAAGACGATTAATCCTGATCAGTATGAAAGCCTCATAGAGTTATATGAAGAGTGTTTTAACCGCTTTCGTATGCATCCGATGACTATCTGTATGGGTGTGACGCATACTTATGGTGATGTTGATAACGCTTCACTGGCAGTAGCAGCATGGTTACAAGCTCAAGGTTTACCTAAAGGTAGCGTAGTAGCTCTTATGATGCCGAACGTTCCACAATACCTACCGACTATGATTGGTATTCTGCGTGCAGGTTACGTTTGTACACCTATCAATCCGCTATATACAGGCCGTGAGCTACGTCATCAATTGAACGACTCGGGCGCTCAGGTTATTTTTGTTGTGGATAACTTTGCTCAAGCTTTAGAACAAGTCATTGAAGAAACCAATATCAAACGTATCGTGCTGTCAAAAATGGGCGATATGATGGGTTTAAAAGGTATTTTGGTCAATACAGTCATCCGTCAGGTCAAACGCTTGGTTCCAAAATACAACCTGAACGATCCTAAGTACAATGTCACTAAATTCCCTGAAGTATTAAAAAAGGGAAAAAACCTACCGATTCAAGCACCAAAAACCACCCTACAACAAAAAGCGATCTTGCAATATACAGGTGGTACGACTGGATTATCTAAAGGTGCTATCCTAACACAACGTAATGTCGTTGCTGCTGCTATGCAATCAGAGGCATGGTATCGTCCTGTGACCTCAGGTATCAATGAAGTATATATCAATATGGTTATGGCCTTACCGCTATATCATATTTTTGCCTTCATGCTAAGTCTGCTTGGTATGCGTTCAGGTTATACCTTTATCCTAGTGCCTAATCCGCGCGATATGCCTGGGTTTATTAAAACGTTATCAAAACAACCATTCCACATCTTCCCTGCTGTAAACACTCTATTTAAAGGGTTACTTGACCAACCAAACTTTAAAGACTTAGACTTTAGCTCGCTACGTATCACGCAAGCAGGTGGTATGGCGGCAACCGAGCAAACCGCAGCACGTTGGTTAGAAGTGACTGGTTGCCCCATGGTTGAAGGTTGGGGTATGACGGAAGGTGTGGCTGGTGGTACTGCCAACGTTATCACTGATCGCAAGTTCAACGGTACTATTGGTATACCTGTACCGAGTGTCGATATTATCGTGATTGACGAAAACGGTGAGCGTGTTGGCATGCATCAATCAGGCGAGATGTGTATCAAAGGTCCAAACGTCATGTCAGGATACTTTAATAAAGACAATAGCAATGACTTTACTCGCGATGGCTACTTCCGCACTGGCGATATCGTTAGCATGGATGAGAAAGGCTACTTTACTCTACTAGATCGTAAGAAAGACATGATTTTGGTTTCAGGATTCAATGTATTCCCGAATGAGATCGAGTCAGTTATGCTCGATTGTGATGGTATCGTCGATTGTGCCGTAATTGGTATTCCTGATGAAAATCAAGGTGAGGCGGTTAAAATTTATATCGTACCTGCTGATAATAACGTCACTAAAGAAGTCATCAAGGAATTCGCACTTGAAAATTTGACTGGTTATAAATGTCCACGTCATATTGAGTTTGTTAGCGAACTACCAAAGAGTAACGTTGGTAAAGTACTGCGTCAAAAGCTGCGTGAACAGCATATGTCAAACAACCCTCAAACGTTGTAATACTTGCCCTGCTATTTCAGAGTAAATAGAAGAAGCCCACTATTATTGTAGTGGGCTTCTTCTTTTCTACCTTAGGAAAACCAATTTGATTAGCTTAGTTTATTCATCACCTGTAATGGCAAATGCTTCATGGCATGACTGACCATGGACCAAGGCAGGCTCGGCACACAGGCTTCATCCACACCCGCTTCAATAGCTGCGACAATAGCTTTAGTACCAGTATCTGTGTCGACTTCGAACGGTAATGGCTTAGAGCCTTCGTTGATTTCAGTGCGAATATAACCTGGGTAAATTGTAGAAACTTTGATAGGAAGATTGGTCAAAAGCATATCGGCGCGAATGCCTTCTGCTAAGTGAGCCAAACCAGCTTTACTTGCACCATAGGTCGTCAGATGCCTAGGCAATCCGCGCATGGCTGACATGCTCGATATCACGACCAAATGGCCATTGTTCTGAGCACGGAAGATATTCATGGCGGCTTCACACTGTGCCAGTGCGGCGACAAAATTGACATCGGCAGTGCGACGATTAGTCTCAAAATGCCCTTTACCAATGCGGCGGCTATCACCAATACCAGCATTGACCACTACTCGCTCAATGCTACCGAAATTATCTGCAAAAGCATCAAATACTTGAAAGACCGTATCATAATCACTCACATCTAGTGCTTGGCATTCAACTCGGATATCAGGATACTTGTCCATCATCTCCGATTTTAAATGCTCTAAACGATCAATGCGACGCGCACATATAGCCAAGTTGTAGCCAAGGCTAGCAAACAGTCTGGCCATACCCTCGCCCAGACCTGAACTGGCACCTGTGATAAGCACCGTTTTACCTTTGCCTACTTGCTGCTGACTCAAGTCTTTTAGATAGCTTGCAGGTCGAACCGCGCCTACTATCTGGTTTTTGCTATGGCGCGCACTTTTAGCAACCAATTTTATTAATTTATTTTGCATGTACCGTCCTTTGTATATCGATATTGCACAGAATCAAATTGGTAACTTTTTAGTATAAACGTCGATAAGGCTTATACTTTAAGCAGATATGACACTACCTTATTCGCAAATCATATGTAAATTTATCGCCATGTCACAAACGGTTTGCCATCAGAGAATAAATGACTGTATTCATTTAAAGATAACAAGCGAGAACTTTGATTCTTTAAAGTAATAGAGGTCACACCCGTATTAACCAAGCTTTTATTCAGCTGATAAGCAGTCTGACTGCCTTGTCGCAATAACTGTGCAGTGATTGCAGCGATGACACCGCCTGAAGTAAATACGAGCACGGTACTGTCCTGACCTAAGCTCATGCTTGCTACTTTTGTACGTACTTGTTCAAGGGCTTGCTGTGCACGATTATTAAACTGTGGCCAACTTTCAAGATAGTCTTGATCATTGTCACCAGCATGCCACCGTCGCATCGCTTGATCAAATAGCTCTGCCAGTCGTGTCGCTGGCGATTCTGCTTTGGCGATTTCAGCTGAGATGTCAGATCGATTACCAGATGCCTCTGCTGACTTAACGAACACGTCTTTATGATTAAATTCATCAAATTGCGGCAAAATATAACTATCAGGCTGATCAAAGTTGATTGCGGGCGCAACAGCTGTGCCATTGCTATTATTAACATGTACAGATGATTGGTAACGCTCCCAAAAATGACGTGCTGAGTCTTGCTGTCGAACCAACCTACCAGTAAATATGGCATCAATACGGCGCTGCGTAGCTGCATAGTGCTGACCTAACATTTGGGCTTGAATACTGCCCAGCTCTGAGAGTTGATCATAGTTTTCTTGTCCAAAAGACGCTTGGCCATGACGTGCTAAAAGTATGGTTGTCATAAATTATTACCTTTTATCATATTTGCTAAAGTACGGTTTGCTGAATGCTTACGCTTCAGGAGAGTCAGGTGCTTTTGCAAAATAACCTTTTGGTAAAATACTTTTGACCACTTTTTGAACAGGGCTTGGTAACTGCTCGATAGCAGCAGCATCTACCCCTATGTCTTCTAAATGCGGCTGCACATGCGCATTGAATAAGGCTTCGCCTTCATATTGCGCAATTAATTTCAAACATTTAGCATGCATGACATGTATAACGAGCCAAGCGTTTTTGAAAGCTGGATTGGTGGTTTGCTTATGATAATAACGATAGTAGATTTGCTGAATAATGCCTGAGAGGCGGAACAATCCGAACACTTCATAAAAGGTCCAATTATCTATCTCTAAACCTGACTGTTTTAGATAATATTCAACCACTTCATCGCGCGTCATCATGCCTTCTAAATGTGTTGGCTGACGACGGAACTGCTGCATGATGATATTATCATCTTCTTCAATCCAGTAAGCCAACGCACTACCCAAGTCCATCAATGGATCACCAAGGGTTGCCATCTCCCAGTCGAGCACGCCAATAACTTTGGTCGGCTCATCCGCATCAAGTATGACATTGTCAAAGCGCCAATCATTATGAATGATACAAGTTTTGCTATCAGCAGGCGTGTGCTTAGCAAGCCATTGTCTAACCAGTGCAAAGCTCGGTACGTTTGGCGTCTTTGCTTTAACATAACGTTTATCCCAACCACTGATCTGGCGTTCACAGTAACCTTCACCGCGGCCCAAATTGACCAAATCAGAATGCTCGGTATAGTCTATCTGGTGTAGCTCTACCAAAGCGTCTAATACATTGGTACAAAGCAGACGCGTTTGTTCTGGATTTAGATCAATACCTTCTGGTAATTCTGCACGAGGGATAATACCTTCCATCCGCTCCATCACATAAAAGTCAGCGCCGATAACAGCTTCATCCGTACATAGCGCAATCATCTCAGGTACATAAGGATAAGCATCTTTTAACGCTTTTTGAACGGTGTACTCACGCACCATGTCATGGGCAGATTTTGCCTTGGTACCTTTTGGTGGACGACGTAGTATGAGGTCTTGGTTTTTATCTTCACCCTCATACTGTAGTCGATACGTCCAGTTTGATGCGCCGCCTGAGAACTGAGTGACCTTAGGCTCGCCTACTACGCCGACACCTTGACCGCGAAGCCATTCACTGACTGCTTTGGCATCAAGCTCTTCACCCTCGCGTACGGCACCGCCTTTGTCTAGTACTTTATTATCAGTTGCCATGAGACATTCCTTATCATGTGGTCATTTATTTTTATAACAGATATGCGAGCTAGTTCTCAATTCAATTTATCTCATTCTTCTCACTATTTTTGAAATGAGGACTCGCTCTAGTGATGAAAAATTCACTACTAAGTTGTTAATAGTGAATTCTTAATTAGCATTTTGATTGGCTTATTCTTGATAGTTGCGTGAGCAAATCGAAACTAACTCACACAACCGTTTGTTAAGATTAAACTTAAGACTAAGCTTTGTCAGATTTAGCAGAACGACTAAAGCCCTGACGTTTTAGTTCTAGTTTGGCAATCATGGTTTTATGTACTTCATCTGGACCATCTGCCAAACGTAGTACACGTGCTTGCGCGTAGAAGTTCGGTAGTAATGTATCTTGGCACACGCCCATACCACCATGAATCTGAATCGCCATATCAACGACTTCTTGTAGCACAGTTGGCGCCACTACTTTGATAGCAGAGATTTCCGTCAATGCGGCTTTGGTGCCTTGAGCATCCATTTTTTGGGCGGCGTACAATGTGAGCAAGCGTGCTTGGTCGATTTTGATACGGGCTTCGCTGATACGCTCAAAGTTACCACCCAATTGTAGTAATGGCTTACCAAAGGCAGTACGTGACATACCACGCTTGACCGCTAACTCAAGAGATTTTTCGGCAGCACCGATACAGCGCATGCAATGATGAATACGGCCTGGCCCTAGACGACCCTGCGCAATCTCAAATCCCTTACCAGGCCCACCAATAAAGTGGCTGACTGGCACACGCACATTTTCAAAGCTAATTTCACCATGGCCGTGCGGTGCATCATAATCACCAAACACTTTAAGCATACGTTTAATATTTACACCTGGTGTGTTGACTGGCACAAGTACCATCGAATGCTGATGATGACGGTCTGCACTTTCATCCGCGGTATATGCCATCACAATCAAGACATCAACTGCTGGATCGCCAAGACCAGATGACCACCACTTACTACCATTGATGACAATCTCATCACCATCTACTACGGCTGTTGCTTGCATATTGGTTGCATCACTTGACGCCACGTCAGGCTCAGTCATACAGAATACAGAGCGTGTCTTACCTTCTAGGATTGGGGTAAGCCACTTGTCTTGCTGCTCTTGAGTACCGTAGCGCCATAACAGCTCCATGTTACCGCTATCAGGTGCATTACAGTTAAATACATGAGGTGCTAGCAAACTACGACCAGTCAATTCTGCAATAGGCGCATAATCAGTGACTGACAGTCCTGCACCTAGTGTGTCATCTGGCAGGAATAAATTCCATAAGCCTTCTTCACGTGCTTGTTTGCGCAGGTTTTCGTAGGCTTCTGGCCATTCCCAGTTTTCCCAATTACCATCAGGGTTTTTCTTATGACAATCTTCCCAGAATTGGGCTTCGATAGGCTCAATATTCGTTTCGATAAACGCTTTGACTTTGGCATGCATGGCTTGACCATGTTCTGTTGCGGTAAACATTAAATTGTCGTTAGACATAAATGACTTCCTTTTCTTTATTGATTGTCTAAATCAAATGTTGATAAAAAGCTCTACTAGAGCTTTAGTGTACGCACGTATACTGTTTTCCGTGTGCTACATTTATAACACAGCAATTGTCAATAAACAGCAAAAAGGCGCGACCAGCTAGGCCACGCCTTTTACAAAATATAAACAATGTATCCAAAAACTTCTGAGCGCTGAAATACCATTATTTAACTATCATAATGATAACTAACATTATTTCAGAATATTTAGGCGGCTGTTCAAATCAAAACGTGCAAGTGCATCAGGTAATTTATCTACAGCCATGCTCAGTGTCGCTTCTGCTGCTTGAGCCAATCCTAGCTTTTCTGCTAACGTCGGCTTCTGACGTGAATAAAGTGCGTACACTTCGTTGTCTTCCATACGCTCTAAAATATAGCTGTCTGAAGTTTGTAGACTGTCAATTAAGTTAAGCTTTAACGCATCTTCGCCATACCAATGCTCACCCGTAGCTACTTTGGCAACATCGAGTTCTGGACGATATGTATTAACAAAATGCTTGAATAGCTCATGCGTCTGCTCTAGTTCTTCTTGGTATTTGGCACGGTCTTCGGCATCATTTTCACCAAATACAGTCACCGTACGCTTATAGTCACCAGCGGTAAACATTTCATAATCGACGTCATGGTTTTTTAGCCATTTATGGAAGTTTGGCAACTGTGACACCACACCGATTGAACCAATGATAGCGAATGGTGCAGCTACTACCTTGTCTGCAACGCAGGCCATCATATAACCACCGCTTGCCGCCACTTTATCAACACAAACAGTCAGTTTTAAACCAGCATCTTTCAGGCGAACCAATTGCGCTGCGGCCAAACCATAACCATGTACCAGACCACCGCCTGATTCAAGACGTACGATAACTTCGTCACCTTTATTTGCGGTACTAATTAAAGTGCTGATTTCTTCACGCAAGTGTTTGACCGCAGTTGCTTTGATATCACCGTCAAAATCGAGCACAAAAACTTGTGCCTTATGATCGGTATGTTTTTTCTTATTTTTAGTTTTTGCTTTCAATGCTTGCTTGGCTTTTTTGGCCATGACTTTTTTGAACTGTTTGAGGGCAGCTTTGCCTTGGGTGGCTTCCATCAAATCTTCACGGCGCTGCTTTTGAGCATCATTCAAGTGGCGTATTTTAAGCTCAACAGGGTTTTTAGGGGGATGAAATAGCATGGTTACAAATCCTCAAGTCAGTAAATATATTGATATGGCTGTTTTTATTAGCGTGCGGTTGATATGTGCACACTAAGCGGTGTTTTCAAGCATGATGACAATATTTAACCCAATATAAATATCACTGAATAAATACGTCAGATACTTGCAGACTCCCGTTCTTTGATTGAACTCAGCTGGTTGTATAACAAAGGCAGATTAGGCATAATATGCGTTTATATCAAATTTTCTGCAGCCAACGTGATGACCATATGTCTTAATCGCGTTGTTTGTGTGTTTTTTTTGCAAATAGCTTGAAACGCACAGCAATGGCTGCATTATTGTACTTCGAATTGGGCTGATAACTGGATAACCATATTATGACGCAAAGCACTATGACGCATAGCGAATACCGAGACGAGTATTGCGGAGCCGTAACCGAGAGCTTGCTTGAGCAAACCATTAGTATCGTAGGCTGGGTACATCGTCGTCGCGATCACGGTGGCGTGATTTTCTTAGACATGCGCGACCGCGCTGGTATCTTACAGGTCGTGGTCGACCCTGATACCCCAGAAGCTTTTGCAGCAGCAGATGCTGTACGTCCTGAATACGTGCTAAAGATAACTGGCCGCGTACGTCGCCGTTATGAAGGTACTGAAAATAATAATATGACCAGTGGCCAGATTGAGCTATTGGGCAAAGAAATTGAAGTACTGGCTAAGTCTGAAACGCCGCCATTCCCATTGAATGACGAAAAAACAACTGTATCTGAAGACCTGCGTCTAAAGTATCGTTATCTTGATATGCGTCGTCCCCAAATGCAAGAACGTATGGTGTTCCGTGCCAAGGCAACCTCAGCGATTCGTCGTTATTTAGACGATCATGGTTTCTTGGATGTTGAAACGCCTATCTTGACTCGTGCAACGCCTGAAGGTGCGCGTGATTATCTTGTACCATCACGTACCCGTCCAGGTAACTTCTTTGCCTTGCCGCAGTCACCACAGCTATTTAAGCAATTATTGATGGTGTCAGGTTTTGACCGTTATTATCAAATTGCTAAATGCTTCCGTGATGAGGATTTACGTGCCGATCGTCAGCCTGAATTTACTCAGGTGGATATTGAGACGTCTTTCTTGAACGAAGAAGAAATCATGAACATCAACGAAGGTCTTATCAAGCATTTGTTTAAGACGATGATGGACGTTGAGTTCGAGCAATTCCCTCGCATGACTTACGCAGAAGCCATGCGTGACTATGCATCAGACAAGCCTGACTTACGTATTCCTCTAAAGTTGGTTGACGTTGCAGATTTGATGAAAGACGTTGACTTCAAGGTATTTGCCGGTCCTGCTAACGATCCTAAAGGTCGTGTGGCTGCTCTACGTATTCCTGGTGGCGCATCATTAAGCCGTAAGCAAATCGATGCTTATACCAAGTTTGTTGGTATTTATGGCGCACGCGGTTTGGCTTATATCAAAGTCAATGACGCTAGCAGCGTTAACAACGGTGTGGATAAAGAGTCTGGCTTACAGTCTCCAATCATCAAAAACATGACTGATGACGTACTGGTAAGCTTAATCGAGCGTACTGCTGCAGAAGATGGCGACATTATCTTCTTTGGTGCGGACAAAGTCAGTGTCGTGAATGATGCGATTGGTGCATTACGTCAAAAAATCGGTCTAGATCTTGAAATGACGACTTGCGAATGGGCACCACTTTGGGTGACTGACTTCCCAATGTTTGAAGAAACTGACGATGGTCGCTGGACGTCGATGCATCATCCGTTCACTAAGCCTAAAGGCTCAGTTGAAGAGTTGAAAAACAATCCAGAATCTGCTTTATCTATCGCTTATGACATGGTATTGAACGGTACTGAGATTGGTGGTGGTAGCTTACGTATCAATACTTACGATATGCAGCAAGCTGTACTTGAAGCCTTAGGTATTGGTGAGCAAGAGGCTGAAGACAAATTTGGTTTCTTACTTGATGCTCTAAAATTCGGTGCGCCACCGCATGGCGGCCTAGCATTTGGTTTGGATCGTTTGATTATGTTGATGGTAGGCGCAAGCTCTATCCGTGACGTTATCGCCTTCCCAAAAACCAAAACGGCTGATTGCCCACTGACTCAAGCACCTGCTGGCGTTGATAGCAAACAACTACGTGAGCTTGGTATCCGTGTGCGTGAAAAAGCACAAGCTGATACCAGCAAGCCTGCTGAATAAATCGTTTGATGATGCGCGGTTGCTGTCTACAGTGCTTGTTACGTGATTCATTACCATGTGAGTGGTCATGAATCCGTATCATATTTTCAAAGTCGTGCCATTGTCTGTACTGCAGATGCTGGCACGTTTTGTTGCGTGGGTTATCATTAAGATACCCAGTCTAAGTATCATGCGTACCATTCAGATCAATCTGGCGCTGATTACTCACACACTGTCTGAGCAGCAAAAACGGGCGCTGACTAAAGACATCATCTATCATCAATGTTTGACCAGTATTGAATCTATAAAAAGCTGGGCGATGCCTCCTGAGTGGAGTATCGCTCAGATTTGTGATGTCCATAATAAAGACATTTTTTTAGAAGGTCTTGACAATCCAAATGGCATGCTTGCTATCGTCCCGCATCTCGGCACTTGGGAGATGATGAATGCTTGGCTCAACCAGTTTGGTGCGCCAACCATTATGTATAAGCCAGTTGACGGCAAATTCGCTAACGAGTTTATCCTTCAGGGTCGAGCGCGACTTAACGCGACTTTGGTACCTACTGATGGTAGCGGCGTTAAAGCCGTGTTTAAAACGCTCAAGCAAGGTGGTTTTAGTATTGTACTGCCAGACCACGTTCCAGAGCCATCAGGCGGTGTTGTTGTTCCGTTCTTTGGTATCAAAACATTGACCAGCACCCTTGCCTCTAAACTGGCTAGCAAAACCAAATGTGTGCTGGTTGGCTTATCTTGTATTCGCCGTACCGATGGACGCGGTTTTGATATCTACTGCTACAAACTCGATAATCCTGCTTTATACGACCGTAACGCCGAAGTGGCAACTCATGCTCTCAATCAAGCCATGGAGCGTATGATTACAGACAACTACAGTCATTATATGTGGGGCTATCGACGTTTTAAGCGTATACCAAACTTAGGCAACCCTTACCGAAAAGATAAAGAGACTTTAGCAGCCTTTATCCAATCTCACCATTCTAGCGTTTCTAGTCGTTCTGATAGCGATATCAACGATAGCGTTCGAAATAACAACGTTAAAATCGACAACGTTAAAATCGACAATGCTAAAAACGATAGTGCTGTTAAAAATGATAACACTAAGCTCGACAATCATTAGTCATCACCAACCTAACGTTGCACTATTTAGACGTACTATCAGTTTAAACGTTCCATCAGTCACAGCTATGCTAATATTGGCTGAACTCTATATTCTTTTACTTTTATTAATCCTTCATTTATCTGACTATTATCTCAATACGAGTGCATTATGACATCTGACGTAACTAAGACTTCATCTACAGATCCTAATCAGACTAGCACAAATGCTGCTGAACAGCGTTATATCATCTGTATGAAATGGGGCGACAAATATGGTCCTGAATACGTCAATCGTCTCTACAACATGGTTAGTCGACATTTAACCTTAGATTTCCAAATGGTTTGCTTGACCGATGACAGCACAGGTATTGACCCTGCGATTGCCTGTTATCCGATACCCGATATGGATTTACCAGCAGGTCCTGAACGTGGTTGGAAAAAACTGACTACTTTTAAACCTGAGCTGTATGATTTAAAAGGTGTGGCCCTATTTTTAGACATTGATATCGTCATTGTCGATAATATCGATGCGTTTTTTACTTATCAAGCAGTGCATGAAGACAGTGTCGTCATCATCCGCGACTGGAAAAAACCTTGGCGTATGATTGGCAATAGCTCTGTTTATCGCTTCAATATTGGTATGAATACCTATCCTGATTTGCTGTCTAATTTTGAGCGAAACTTTGAAACTATTCGCACCCAAGTACGTCACGAGCAGGCTTACCTTTCTAACTATTTGCGTGAGCATCACCACTTAGAGTATTGGGATAAGACATGGTGTGTCAGCTTTAAGTACCAATGTATTGCGCCGATTCCTTTTAACTTTGTGCGCACACCTACTCTGCCGGATGATGCAAAAATCGTTATCTTCCACGGTGAGATCAACCCGCCCGATGCGATTTCTGGTAGTGGCGGTAAATGGTATCGACATGTGAAGCCAAGCCCATGGTTAAAAGACCATTGGCAATAAATGCTTAGTAATTAACCATATGTAGACAATTTATAATTAGCGTAAAGGCAGTGTATTAAGATATAAGATAGGTGAAATAAACGACTGGAAAATAGTATGGCGCTATATTTGAGATTACCTGCTACCGCTGGGTTCAATATTGATAATGAGCTCATCATTATCAATGCGTTTAATGCCAATGAACCTGAACAGAGCTTGCATGGAAAAGACGTCAATATTATCGCCTCAGGGCCATCTATACAGCAGCTGCCGTTATCAGAGCTACTAGATACGCCTACTATTTTTGTCAATGGCAGTATCAGCCTGATTGGGCAGCATCAGTTTACCGATATTGCTGGTTACGTCATCAGTGATGCGCGCTTTATCAGTCATCAGCCGGAGATTTTACAGCAGTACTATAAGGGTCAACCTCTATATGCAACATTAGCTGTCTTTGAAGCGATGGCCACCACGCACCCTGATATTATGCGAACGTACCATCATGCCATGCGAGTGTTGTACCCAGTGGATAGGCCATGGGGAGTCAAGTCAAACAAGCTATCTTTTAATAAGCTTATCTTTAAGAAAAAATTACTCAATAAAAAAATGCCGCTATCGTACTTTATCAATAATCCAAACTTTATTATTGATAGCGATCATAAAGCGGCTGACATCGGCGTCTCTCTTAACATTACTCATGGGTTTGTGGAAGCAGGTACTGTCGCTTATGTAGCGGCGCAGTTGGCGTTTTCGCGTCAAGCAGCGAGTATTCATCTGTACGGTATTGATCTGCTCAACAGTAAGCAACCACGATTTTATGAAAATAAAAACAATAGTGCACCAAGTATGCTCAGCAAAGTCATGAACGAGCGCATTATTCCTTCGTTTAACTTACTCGGCAGAATCTATCAATCGCATGGTGTTCCTGTCATCAATCATTCTCCTATCTCTAAATCGCTATTCGACACTTTCTAGTTAATGACTCACAATTAATAACCTCGACTTAATTGCGTTTAATTAAGAACCACTACACGTTATAAACCCTCATTTTATCTGAATCCAAAACAGAACCAAACTCTAAGTACTGTCTTGCAATATGTTCAGGCAGCAACTGCTGGTTTAGTGGCACTATATAATCTGTAAGGTTGTCTATGGCTTGATCGATGAGTAACGCCAAGCCATCAATATCACCTACCGCAATCAAGTTTTGCTCAGGTAATAGTTCTCTTGGCCCAAAAGGACAATCCGTACTGATTATTGGTACACCCAGTGCTTGCGCCTCTACGATGACATATCCGAAGCCTTCAAACTTAGAGGTGAGTACCATCAGTGCAGCTGAGGCAATGATCGGATAAGGGTTGGTCTGAAAGCCTAAAAACTTAATGCAATCGCTAATATTTAGTTGGACAGCCAACTGTTTAATCTCTGATTCAAGCCTACCTTTACCCACTAGTACTAACGGCAGCTTTCGTTCTGTTTTGGCATACGCCTGTAGCAAGTCTCGATGACCTTTCATGTCATCAAATGAGGCGACATGTATAATGTACTCTTTATCTACTAAGCCAAAATGTTCAAGATGGCTAGATGCTGCTGCTTTGGTATTTATATCAGCAGCATCACAAGGATTATAGATTGTTGTGGTTTTGGTAATATTTCCTATAAGATCAATCAGGTCTTGGCGTGCACCCTTACTCACACAGCTACAAGGATGAGCGCCATAGACCATTTTCAAATGACTTATAGTCTGTACTGGCGTCTCTAATAACTGATTTTGGAACTGCTTAGATAGTGCTGTATGCAGTACATTTACGATATTTGACAACTGACTATATGCCATAATCCAGTTTATCTTATAGATATTAGCCAGTATCAAATCTGGCTTCCCTATTTGGCTACGTACGTAACCATCAATACGTTTAGCGACTGATTCATAGGCTTGTGCTTGCGTAGATTCTGGGTCGAGATTTTGCTCAGAAAACATCTCATCATATGGCACGATGTGATATTGCACACGAGCGTCTAGTAGCATATCTTGCGTCGCTTCCAAGCATAGGATATGAGTACGATAGCCCATATCTGCATAAGCGCTTGCCAAAGTCGTAACCATACGCTCAGCACCGCGACCTTCAAGCGCTTTTAACATAAACAGAATAATAGATGGCATTAGTGTCTCAGCTTGATTTTTTAACGGTATAGGCATGATAGGTTAGCCAAATGAATGCAACTATGGTCATAATTATTGCAGCGTTCTGACTTTATATGCTAGTCTCACCTACCGCTGGTGCTCGGCATTTACTCAGTAAAGTACGAGCAGGATTTAACGGTATCTCTATAAAAAATTATAATTAGTCTAACTATCTAAATCGATTAAACCTTGTTAATAATCGCATCAGCAAATATCATAGCTGGTCTAATATCGCTACTAACATAGATGTGTATCCGCAAAGAACAGGATTAGTTATGAAGCAGCCTAATGAAAACACATTAGATGTCGTCATTGCTTGGGTAGATGGCGCAGACCCTATACTCAAACAAAAGCGAGAACAGTATAAGCCAAGTAAAGAAGTGGCATCTGACGCAATAACTGACACGCGTTTCGCCAGCGACGATGAGATATATTATAATATTGCTTCTATCATCAAATATGTGCCTTTTTGTCGTCATATATATATTGTCACAGATCAACAAAAGCCAGCGTTCGTCGATGAGTTTGCCAAGCAAGGTATTTGCTCAGAAGATAAAATACGCATCGTTGATCATCAGGACATATTTTCGGGTTATGAGGAATTTTTACCGACCTTCAACACTCGATCAATTGAGACGATGATTTGGAATATCAAAGGACTGTCTGACTATTTTATCTATATGAACGATGATTTCTTTTTTAATCAACCAGTGGCGATAGATGACTTTTTAGACAGTGAGAAGCTAATCGTTCACGGTGAATGGCGTAAAAGTGCTGCTTTGAATGCCAAGCTCAATTTTCGAAAATCACGCTTTAAATTGTTTGGTACACCGATACAGCCAAGACATACTATCGCGCAAATGTTAAGTGCTAAAATACTGGGCATGAATCAGTTTTTTGAAATTCATCACTACCCTCATATTGTCGATAAAAATATCTTAAAGTCCCATTTATTGAACCATCCGCAACTATTGACTGAGCAGATAAAATATAAATTCAGAGATGTCGCCCAAGTTAATCCTATAACACTGATGAATCATCTAAAAATTCAAAAAGGCGAAGCACACTTAAAACCTAATATCTCTATCAACTATCTAAAAAATGAGCATAGTGTAGAAGATTTTATTCTTGCCTTAGAAGATAAAACTGTTAAATATGGTTGTATTCAAAGTTTGGATCTTCTTGAGTCAGGTTTATATAAAAAAGTTAGCCAAGCCATGAGGCACAAATTCTTGGATTATCTGCCTAATTCCGTGTTAGATACCACAAATACTGTCCCCAAATGAATTCAGACCAAGTTTAAACTATAATGATGATTACTCATTCTTGACTTAAACCAATAAAAGCTTAAAAATTACTTGGATATATTATGAAAATAGCAGTAGTAGGTACAGGCTACGTAGGCTTATCGAATGCAATGCTGTTAGCACAGCATAACGAAGTCGTTGCTGTCGATGTCATCGCTGAAAAAATAGCCTTGTTAAACGCCAAGCAGTCTCCTATCGAAGATACAGATATCGAAGATTTTTTATTGCATAAAGAGCTCAATTTTTCTGCAACGCTGAATGCCAAAGAAGCTTATAAAGATGCAGATTTCATCATCGTTGCCACGCCAACTGATTATGATACAAAGACCAATTATTTCAATACCTCCACAGTAGAAGCCGTCATTGAGCAAGTGCTGTTAGTGAATCAACAAGCGACTATCATTATAAAGTCCACAGTACCAGTTGGTTATACAACCAGTATCAGAGAACGTTATGCGACTGATCGCATTATTTTTTCGCCTGAGTTTCTGCGCGAAGGTAAGGCACTACATGACAACCTTTATCCTTCACGTATCATTGTAGGCGCACAGTCTGAGCAGGCTCGAATATTTGCCAATCTGTTACTCGAGGGTGCAGTCAAAAAAGATGCACCGCTATTATTTGTAGAGTCTACTGAAGCTGAAGCGATCAAATTATTTTCTAATACTTATTTAGCGATGCGCGTGGCTTATTTTAATGAGCTTGATACTTATGCGCAAACCTTTGGACTTGAGACCAAACAAATCATCGAAGGGATTGGCTTAGACCCTCGCATTGGCAACCATTATAATAACCCTTCATTTGGTTATGGCGGCTACTGTTTGCCCAAAGATACTAAGCAGTTATTAGCAAATTACGATGAAGTGCCAAGCAACCTGATAAAAGCCATTGTTGATTCTAATAGAACCCGCAAAGACTTTATTGCAGATAAAATCATCGAAAGACAGCCAAAAATCGTGGGAATACATCGCCTAGTGATGAAAAGTGGGTCAGATAACTTTAGAGCATCTGCGATACAAGGCATCATGAAACGTATCAAGGCAAAAGGTATAGAAGTCGTTGTCTACGAGCCTGTATTGAAAGAAGATGATTTCTTTAATTCGCGTGTGATTCAGGACTTAGACACCTTCAAATCAATGAGTGATGTCATTGTCGCAAACCGTTTATCTGATGATATAAAAGATGTCGCAGACAAAGTATTCACTCGCGATCTATTTGGGAGCGACTAATGAAAATACTGGTCACTGGTGCGGCAGGTTTTATTGGCTTTCATTTAATCAAGGCGATACTAGAAATAGATCTATCTGCTAGGGATTACTGTATCGTTGGTATCGACAATATCAACGACTATTATGATACAGATCTAAAAGAAGCGCGTTTGAGAATATTAGGTGAGATATCAGATCCAGAAATTTTTACGTTTATTAAGTTAGATCTGGCTGATCGTGAAGCTATGTCTGAGCTTTTTGCAACCTACCAATTTGATACGGTTGTTAATTTAGGTGCCCAAGCAGGTGTGCGTTACTCTATCGAAAACCCTAATACGTATATCGACTCAAATGTGGTTGGCTTTGTTAATATTCTAGAAGGCTGTCGTCACCACGATATAAAACACTTAATCTACGCGAGCTCTAGCTCTGTTTATGGTATGAATATAAAGCAGCCATTTACCACTACTGATTGTGTTGATTTTCCTATCAGCCTATATGCCGCCACCAAAAAATCCAACGAGCTTATGGCACATAGCTATAGCCATTTATATAATATCCCTACAACAGGGTTAAGGTTCTTCACCGTTTACGGTCCTTACGGTCGACCTGATATGGCATATTTTTCGTTCACAAAGAAAATTCTAGCTGGTGAGCCAATTAATGTATTTAATAATGGTGATATGCAGCGTGACTTTACCTACATTGATGATATCGTCAACGGCATTATTCGTATAATTAATAAGGCCCCTTCTCCCCAGCATTCTACTATTACGACAGCGACTGCTCCCTACAAGATTTACAACATTGGTAATAATCAGCCAGTCACTTTGCGCCGTTTTGTTACTGCCATTGAAGACGCTTGTGGCAAAAAAGCGCAAGAAAATTTATTGCCTATGCAAGCAGGTGATGTACCGATTACTTACGCAGACATAGATGAGTTAGTAGAAGATATTGGCTTTAAGCCTGAAACTAGTATAGAAGAAGGTATCAAACAATTTGTCGATTGGTATAAACAGTATTATTCAGTCTAAACAAACAACAATGATCTCTAAGACTTATATTATAGAGATTACGGCGCTAATATCTTTATATATTTTTAGAGGATTTTGATAACATGGCTACACCTTCAAGTTGGCAGAGAAAATTGCTATTGATCTTTCGAAGCGAAAAAAGATTGAATGCGGGTAAGATTATCAAAACCTATAATGATAGAAGCTTTGATGAGATGAAAGCAACAACCATTACTGAATCAATGTGTGATATTGAAGCGTTAACCAATGAGCGTAAAAGCACAGATTTAGAGAACCATTTGAACAACTTGAAATACAAATCGCTTGGTGAGTCTGAGCTCTGCTTTTATCACAACACGCTTATTATACTAATGCGCCGTAAGTACAAAATAGATAAAACATTCGCTGAATTTGAAAAGTTATGGGAAGCAGAGAGCGACTATTTATTGACACATCTGTCGTTGCGCTGGATTGTCTCTGCTTGCGATACGTTTATTGATCATTCAAACAATACTCATAGAGCAGCTATCTTGATGAATGTCGTAACTCTAATGAATACTTTACGTACTTATGAAACCAAAAACTTTCTGCAGTTATCCACTAATGCTAAATCTATGCCATTGCTAACTGAAAAAACCGATATGCTTTATGCCGGTGACTTGCCTCTGTACGATGGTCTTACTTATTTTCGTATCGGTACCGATGATAGCTTGAGAAATATGCGAAAACGCTATAATAAATTTCAGAAAGTTGATAAATTGGCCACTAGTATACTGTTATCTGTTTTCGAAAAACTACAGCATACTGATAGTGCGTTTGCCACATTACGAGCATTACACAGAGACGATTGGTCTAAGTGGTGGTTGAATTAAGAATATTCTTTGATTTTAGAATCAGATGCGAATGCAATATACTTTTTGGCTATTGTGATAGGTAAAAGCGACCCATCAAACTCAGAAAAGAATTGCTCTGGATTTTTCATCGCTAAGCTAAGCTTTTCAGAGATAGCATCTACGTCGCTCATCGGCATTAAGTTGTTATCTGGTAGTAACTCACTTGGACCTGATGGGCAGTCTGTACTGATAACAGGGGTTCCTAATACAAGAGCTTCGGCAATCACTAAGGCAAAACCTTCCCAATCAGAGGTTAGCACTTTAAATTTAGCATGCTTTATATAAGGGAAAGGGTTCTCCTGAAAACCTAAAAATACTACTTTTTCTTCTAAGTTGAGTTCTACTACCAATTGCTCTATTTCGTCTTTCAGCTTTCCTTTACCTAGCAGTAATAGTGGCATAGACTGATCTGTTCGAGCATATGCTTTTAGCAGCACATCGTGACGTTTCGCTTCTTTAAAACTCCCCACATGAACAATATAATCTTGGTACTCAGGAGTAAATACGTCACCTAGCTTTTGAATGTAATCTCTATCGACTGGATTGTGAATGGCAATCGTTGGCGTAATATTACCAAAGCTTTCAACAAAATCTTTTTCAGCACCTTTACTGACACATATACAAGGATGCTTGGAGTAGATGTTAATCATCTTTGACTTTAGTGTGTCAGCAGCATTCGTATTATCGAATTTATATAACAAAGACACTGTGTTATGAATCACATAAAATATATTAGGTAGTTTGCTATTGCTTAAAATACTATCTGCACGATCTAGATTAGACAGTATCATATCAGGCTGACCAATGTTTTTTGAAATGTAACGATCGACTACGAACGCAAAAACTTTGTCACGACGTTCTAATTTTGGTATCAGTTTATAACGCTTAAAATCAATAAAGTGGTAGTTTAGTTTTGGATTAAGCTCGTAATCTACACGGGGCTTAAACCGTAAAATATGTACTTCATAACCCAAATCATAGAATCCCTGTCCTAAAGTCAGAACAACACGTTCAGCGCCGCCACCTTGTAGACAGTTAATGACTAAGAGTACTTTCTTTTTATTATTTTTAACTTCTTTTTTTCTTGTTCTAATAACACTATTAATCATTTTAAATTTTCTTAGAAATGGACATTGTGAGTATAAAATATTTGGAACTATTTATGCATAATATTGACTTGTTCAGCAAACTCTACGTATTTTTCTGCTATTTTGACTGGTAGCAGCGCTTCATCGAATGGCGCATGAAACGCTTGCGGATTACTCATCGCTTGCTGCATTTTTTCGGCAATGGCATCAATATCACCCATCGGCATTAAGTTATGTTCTGGTAGCAATTCACTTGGGCCTGATGGACAGTTGGTACTGATAACAGGAGTACCTAGCACGAGAGCTTCGGCAATGACCAGAGCAAACCCTTCCCAGTCAGAGGTCAATATCTTAAACTGCGCATTTTTGATATAAGGAAAGGGATTATCACGAAATCCTAAAAATATTACTTTGTCTTCTAGGCTTAACTCTGTTACCAGTCGCTCTGTTTCACTTCTATGCTTCCCTTGACCCAAGAGCAGTAACGGCATAGATTGATCTGTTTTTGCATAAGCATTTACCAATACATCATGACGCTTGGCATCTTTAAAACTCCCGACATGAATAATATAGTTCTGGTAGTCAGGGACAAAAGCATCGGCTTGTTGTTGAATACTGTTTTTATCAATTGGATTGTGAATGGCGGTGGTTGGCGTAATATGACCAAAGCTTTTGATAAAGTCTTTTTGAGCGCCTTCACTGACGCACACACAAGGATGCTTGGCATATATATCTATCATTCTTTGCTTTAACTGCTCAGCGTCGTGATTTTTATTAAATTTATAGAGTAGTGATACTGTGTTATGAATAATATAAGTGATATTAGGCAGTTTACTATTACTTAAAATGCTATCGGCACGATCTAGGTTGGACAGTATGATGTCAGGCTGACCGATATTTTTCGACACGTATTTATCAACAGCACGTGCAAAAATATGGTCACGTCTTTGTGCCCCTGGTATCAGTTTATACGGCTTAAACTTAAGTACATGGTAGTTAAGATTCGGACTTAAGTCATACTGTACTAACGGCTTAAATCTTAGAATATGTACTTCATAGCCCAATTCATAAAACCCTTGCCCCAATGTTAATACGACACGTTCCGCACCGCCGCCTTGTAGACAATTAATAACGAGTAACACTGTTTTTTTATGCTGCTTCATACACGATAACCTATGGAGTAAGTTTTCACCTTCTTAAAAAGGCTTATCATTGCTTCATTAAAAAACTAGCGTTTAAATAGCTTCGAAAAAAATGATTTAGAAGCGTGTGGACGAGTCACCTTATTACCGGTATAACCTTCTTGAGATTTTTTAGGAAAATGACCGAAAGGTTCTACCCTATAACTGTCTAAATCGTATCCAGCAGCAAGTGCTTCGTTATAATATTCATCAAAAACCTCAGATAAATCCTGCCTTGGGTGCGACATTATTTCACCGTCAAACCAATGCTCAATACCTTCTTCACTGACTCTAGGTAATGAATATTTATGACTGAACTGTGTACCCATATCTGAATAATGCAAAATCCTAATATCTTCTAGCGCTAAGTTTTCGCCATCTATACAATTGTAACTATCCTGATAAGGCTCAATGAGCTGATTATTATGTTTGAATACAGCCATCATTTCTTTATGGCTTTTGGGATCTTTCCTGAGTTTTTTAATTGGTAGGACAATGTTTTTCGCCGCCTTGCAATCCCATACGCATGTACACAACCGAGTCATATCCGCATTAGTCTTAGCAGCTACAACAGACTGTCCTTCAATAGGATGGTGCCACAGCTTTGCCAAATCATCTAAAATAATGACATCAGCGTCCATGTAAATGGCACGACCAGAGTATTGACAGTACTCTGGAATTGCCCAGCGAAAGCCTGAAAAAGGCGTTGACCATTTAGTGGTATTCCAACCCTCTCCAGTCTCAGGATTAGAATACCAATAGCTATTAGGATCGCGTGACAGCTGCATCCATACTATCTCAACGGGTACACTGGTATGTTTATGAATACTATAATCTAATACCATCATCTGCTCTAGATCACAGTTATTTGGGTCACAACCAACAAAGACTTTAATAGTATCTTCTGTATTCATAATTTTATCCGTTCACTGACTAATATTTATCTGTGCTAATGCAATGCGATAATACTCAACTATATAATGGGACCTATTCTTTCCAGTACTTTTCGATCCACCCTACTGGCAAGATAAAATGACGCAAGTGACGTAGCGGTCTTTTTAGATTTTTGGGCTCAGTCAATCTTTTTAAGTGATCTTTGGCATTGTTAGCAGCATTTTTATTATATCTACCTTCAATCGCATGTGTAGGATATAAGTCGCCAGGGAAAATAACAATTCGAGCGCCTTTGGGGATCTTTGGTTCTTTGATGTAGTTAAGTGGGAACGGTTGACGGCATTTGCGTCTAAAGTGCGCGACCCATGCCTTTGGAAACAGCTTGACACCGCCTGGCGCATTACGAGTGACGAAGCGCTGCTCAAAACGATACTCATCAGCGATACCTTGTGGATCAGCTTTGAATTTCTCTTGCAATGAGACAAGCGACCCTATCTTGAATCTAAAGCAAGACGTTTGCCCTAGGCGCTCTAATGGGTTACTCGGGTTATAAGACAAAATAACATCGTCTGGCTCGCCGTATTCAAAGAAAGGATCGAGGCTATCTACTATAATCACATCCAAATCTACAAATAATACTGTCCCTGTCAAATCACCTAACTTCTCACCCCACAAACGTGATTTTGGCCACTTGCCAAGTGTGTTGGTTGGCATGGTGACATCTAATGGTGGTAATTCTTGACATTCGATTTCTGGACGTACATCGGTGGTATCATCGGTAAAACAGACGAAACGAAACGGTGGCGTAATATTGCGAGATACCATACCATACAATTTATTGGCGTAATCAGCCCCGTACTTTGTACCCCATTTAATACAAATAATTTGTTTGATATTTTTATTATCTGCTGTACTAGAATCTATTGGCATGGACTGCTCACTTTAATCTTAAGAATAAATATGATGGCTATATTAGCATAAAAAAAAGACTGAACAATTATGTTCAGCCTTTTTGGTCTTTAAACTAACGACTTTATTAGTCAATAAAGCTTAACCAATCCATATATTGCTCGTTACGACCATGAACCACATCAAAGTATAGGATTTGGAGTTTCTCAGTCAATGGTCCTCGGCCGCCATTCCCGATAGTACGATCATCGTATTCGCGGATAGGCGTCACTTCAGCAGCGGTACCTGTCATAAATATCTCGTCTGCTAAGTAGAACTCATCACGAGTGATACGGCGTTCAACGACTTTGATGTCTAGATCAGCCGCGAACTGAAGGATAGTACGACGAGTGATACCATCAAGTGCACCGCCCGCCAAATCTGGCGTATGTAGCACGCCATCTTTTACCAAGAATAAGTTCTCGCCAGCGCCTTGACACACATACCCTTGCGGATCCATCAAGATAGCTTCGTCATAACCATTACGAGTGACTTCTTGGTTGGCCATGATAGACACAGGATAGTTACTTGAGGCTTTTGCCTTACACATAGTGACGTTTGGCATATGATGCGTGAATGAAGAGGTTTTTACACGGATACCATTTTTGATACCTTCCTCACCAAGATATGCACCCCAGTGCCATGCAGCAACCATAGCATTGATGCTATTGTCACGTGAAGATAAGCCAAGCTTTTCTGCACCTACCCAAATAAGCGGACGAATATAGGCTTCTGCCAAGTTATTTTGCTTTACCACATCTTTATGTGCTTGCTCTAGCGTGGCCGCATCAAACGGCACGTCCATTTGAAAGATTTTTGCCGAACCAAGTAGACGTTCGGTGTGTTCCTTTAGGCGAAAAATAGCCGTGCGATTATCAGCGGTTTGGTAAGCACGCACGCCTTCAAACACAGCCATGCCATAATGCAAGCTATGGGTAAGCACATGAACTTTAGCATCTGGCTGTTCGATCATTGTGCCATTCATCCAAAGCTTACCATCTTGTGTTGCCATATTCATTTTATTGTCCTTATGCTAGCACTGACGTCTAACTTTTTTTAGGTAGGTTTTATTTAACAGTATTGATCAACATCGTATGATAACACCGCAGCGTCAATTTTTATTGCCTAAACAACAGCTTCATTATGACAAACGACTGACAGTATTATGATGATGTGTGACCGATTATATCACTGGCCGTCTTGGCAAATGAAATCTTTTGGTTTGGCACTATATGGTTTTTAATTATATCGTTCCTAGCTACCAATTCTATCCATAGTTTTCGTTTATAGCTTTCATTGATAGTTTTTATTCATAGTAACGCATGACAGTTTAAGCGTCTCTTGGACTATCGGCAAGGCCTTAATCATACAAGTTTCGATATTACTCGTCGTCTGTCTCTACGCCCATGAGATGCTGCCACTGTGACTGTACTAACGCTCGCGTCTCCTGCCACAATGACTCATCAACGAGCAAAGACTGCTCTGATAGTGCTAACTGATGCGTGGCAGCACGAATCCTTAGATAGGCATCGGTCAAATCCTGACAGACTTGATCATTCCAAATACCAAGCAAAGCAACTTCTGCAAAAATTCGCACATTATCGCTCCATTTGGTCAAACTTGGATATTCATGCGAGTAAGCCAATACGGCAAACTGTGCTAAGAACTCAATATCTACAATACCGCCTGCATCTTGCTTAAGATGAAACTTGCCCGCTTCCTGCTGCCATTGGCTCGTGCCTAGATGCTTTTGCATTTTGATACGCATGCTGGTGACTTCACTACGTACTTGATCCAGTGTCCGTGGCAACGACAATACATCGCGGCGAATATCACAAAAGCGTGCAGTGACTCGTCTGTCTCCGCAAATCGCACGAGCACGTACCAACGCTTGATGCTCCCATGACCATGCTTTATCCATTTGATAGGTTTCAAACGCATGACAAGACACCACCATCATGCCAGCATTTCCTGAAGGCCGCAGACGCATATCAATCTCATAGGCACGGCCATCACGGGTTTGAGTATTGAGATAATTCATCAGCTTTTGTACAAGACGCGCGGCAAACTTCATACCACTGACTGATTTTTCACCAGTGGTCATGCCTTGCTCTTTTATCTTGTGTAAGAATACCAAGTCCAAATCTGAAGAATACGATAGCTCTAAGCCACCAAGCTTGCCATAACCGATAATTGCAAAGCCGCAGTCCGCTTCAGTGACTGGGTCGCCATCTTGGCCAATAGGATACCCATAACGGTTAACAATCTCTGCAAAAGCGCGCTCCAATGCGGCTTCTAATACGACCTCAGCGATATAAGTCAATGAATCTGACACTTTCATAATCGGACGCTCAGCCAATACATCACTAGCAGCGACAGCCAACAC
Source organism: Psychrobacter sp. Arc9 (assembly GCF_041431295.1). Classification (NCBI taxonomy): domain Bacteria; kingdom Pseudomonadati; phylum Pseudomonadota; class Gammaproteobacteria; order Moraxellales; family Moraxellaceae; genus Psychrobacter; species Psychrobacter sp. Arc9. The sequence goes on from NZ_JASMRK010000001.1 coordinate 27,525, forward strand.
CTGATTCTTTTTGAACAGTCGCAGGACGCTCAACAGCTCTTCTTCATCGTTTGGCTCGACGCGTAGCAACTGTTGACGCAAGATATCACGTAGCTCACGCTTATCTGGCAGATGGCGATAACGCTGCTGCAAAAATGTATCCAATAGTACAGGGTACTGAGCCAACTCTTTTGCAATCCACGGGCTGGCAGACAGCATTGGAATCAGCTCAATCGTTGCATTGGGGTTTTCAGCAATCATGACCAAGTAGATAGAACGACGGCAAATCGCTTCAAGCAGTGAGATCAATCTTGGTAAAGCAGTATTGGCAAGTTGCTGCTGTTCTTGATGCGCTAACAACGCATGGACAATGACAGGATATGCGTCGTCTAAACGCTCTCTGGCTTCATCACTTAAATTAGCCACCATTTTTGATTGCCAAAAATTCTGTAGTACCTCGCGATTTTCTTTTGTTAGCACTTCATTTAAACGGGCAATTTGCTCATCTAAGTGCTCTGGCTCTAGGTCGGTATCTTCGTTGTCAGGTACTTGGCGCTCAGTAACCATACGCTCAAACGGCACATTGACACTGTCGCGATGACGATTAAGTTGATCTAATAAGGCATGCCAGTTTTCAAAATTCAGCGTCACTGCTAGATTATGCTGCCACTGCTCATCGTGTGGTAAGCGCTGGGTCTGTTGGTCATTAATCGCTTGAATAGCGTGCTCAAGCCGGCGCAAAAACCGATATGCTGCCTGTAGCTGCTCGTAAGTTGAATGCTCCAGATAGCCAAGCTCACACAATACTTGCATCGCCTGCAAGCAAGGTTTGATTTGTAGCTGTGGATGCCGGCCGCCATAGATAAGCTGAAAGGCCTGTACGATAAACTCAATATCTCTAATGCCGCCCGCACCAAGCTTGATATTGTCCAAGTCTTCACGCTGTGCAACTTGGTTTTGAATAAGAGACTTCATTTCTCTCAATGCTGAAAACGCACTGTAGTCCACATAATAACGAAAAACAAATGGCTTAATCAGCGCTTGTATTTCTTCATAAAATGGCTGGTCTATTTGTCCGACTACGCGTGCTTTTAACCAAGCAAAACGCTCCCATGCACGGCCATGCATCGTAAAGTATTTTTGTAATGCGGACAGATGAATGGCCAAATCACTACCATCGCCCCATGGACGTAAGCGCATATCTACTCGAAAGACAAAACCGTCAGCGGTCTTGTTATCAAGCAGTTTAATAATGCCTTGGCCCAATCTGGTCATAAAGCGTTTATTATCTATGCTACGTGTGCCTTTTGCCTTATTGCCATTGGTCTCGCCGCGCGCTTGATGTACAAAGATTAGATCAATATCACTTGATAAATTCAGCTCTTGCGCACCAAGTTTACCCATGGCCATAATCGCCATATCATCGATTTGTATATTGCCTTGTTCATTGATAAAGGTCGGCTCACCATACTTAGCAACCAAGTGCTGATAAGTGTAATCTTTAGCAAAAGAGATACAGCCATCTGCAAACTCAGACAACTCATCGGTCAACTGCTCCAGACTAATCGTCTGCAAAGCATCTTGCCAAATCCAACGCATCATCAGTAGCGTGCGCAAGTGACGCAGACCACTCATGACCTTGGTTTCATCAGCGAGTTGATAGTTTTCATCTAGCGTATAATCTTGTATCAGATCATCGATTTGCTGGCGGGTCAGCGTACTATTCAATGGATAGCTACGCAAAAACGTCTGACATGAAACGGTCCGACTTTCCCAAATCTGATAAGCAAATTCGCTCGCTGTCTGCAGGACTTGCAGTTGTTCTACGGTAGGCTGATAATCTGTACCATTGTTCACACGTGAGGGCATAGCAGGTAACATAGTGACAAAAACTCCTTACATAGAATGGTAAGACTACGTGAACCTAGCTCATAAGTTTATTGTTTTTTCTTACGAGGCAGTCACAGCATCAAATAATAATACTCAGTGTGCCTACACTTGAGATAAAACCACGTTAAATAACAGTGACTCTATTTGGTTTGCGGCGCTTTATGTTAGCATAAACATCTTTGATAGAGACGACGCACCTCTCTTTTATGACATAACGCTATGTGATGTGACAGTATGATCCGCTGTACGTCGCATTATCAGTATAAACTCTGTTTTCTGTCACGCAAATTTGCACACAAGCACTATAATAATAACGACCAAATGACTTTATACAAAGCATTTATAGCAACTCGGCCATAATTTTTAAACTCTTATTTATAATATGTGATACCGCGCCTTATGACGACCACTACCCCGTTACTACTGATTACTGCTGACCCTAGTCACCCATTGGCACACTTGGCGTTACGCTATGCACGCGCTTACCTGAATGGCGCAGCGAATAGTCATGATATTGATAACAATGACACTAATAGTACAGGTACAGGCGGCAGCGATAATGCTACTTCTGAACAACCATTGCTCAATGTCTTCTTTTATGGCGATTCGGCTCATATAGCCAATCGATTGCGTTGGCAGTCAGCCGATCAATTAGACTTGACCAAAGAATGGCAGTCTTTGGCTGAGCAGTATCAATTACCCCTGCCTGTCTGTGTCAGTACAGCACTTAGTCGCGGTGTGAGTGATGTAGACAATAGCTCACGCCATCAGCTTGACGGTACCAATCTTGCGACAGGGTTTACGTTAGTGGGACTTAGTGAGCTTGCGATGATGATGCAGGATGACTGTCGTTTGATACAGTTTTGATAGCGTGTCGCTTGATAGTTTGTATATTAAGATCACTAGTAGCGGTAACTATTTTTAGGAATACATAATGAGATTATTAATTCAGCTGCACACGCCCACTGAAGCAGCAAGCTACGAAGGTTGTGCGCTTGCGCTAACTTTAGCGACATTTGGTCATGAGGTGCAACTATTCTTAGATGCGCCAGTCTTTGGCTTATTGATGCAATCTGACTCGCGGCTACATGGCATGATTCAGTCACTTGAGCTTTACGATATGCCCGCAGCTTGGCTACCTGATGACGTCTTTAGTGGCTGGGTCACTGGTATGTTGCCGACAGATCTGGCATCACAGCTCACACTCGTGCCAGAGGTCATCAATTCGCAAGACTTTGAGCAGATACTTACCTTTTAAATCGCTATATAACTTAGATTTATAAAATAATAAAGCACGTAATCGGATACCTTTATGGCAACTTTATATCAATTGCATAGCACGATGGCTACCCTTAGACGCAGTACTGAAGAGATGTCTCGCACTTGGCGCACGGGCGACAGCATCCTTCTGCTTGGTGCTACCTCTGCTTTCATCGATTGGCTCAATGCTTATTTAAATGATAGCGATATAGAGGATATTGCTGGTATTTACGCATTAGCAGATGACATCGCACAGCTAACAGCAAATACAACTGGCAAGCTTAATTTAGAGACTAAGTTGACTGCTATTTTAACCGACGCAGAATGGGTCGATCTGACTCAGAGCAGTCAGTTTGACAAAGTGGTGACAATTGCCTTATGAGTAATGACATGACCACTCACAACGCTGCATTATCAGCGGCTAATATCGAATTAGATCAAGACGGTCATCTGTGTGACCATACGATTTGGACACCTGCTATCGCACAGCAATTAGCAGACACACTAGAGGTCAATCTGAGCGATGAGCATTTAGAAGTTTTGCAACAAGTGCGCGCGTTTTTTGACAAATTTAATCACGCGCCAGCAACCCGTCCATTAATTAAATGGCTACAAAAGACTTTGCCAGAACTTGATATTAGCAATCAAAAGCTACAGCAATTGTTTAATACAGGTTTGGTTGCGCGTCATGTCAATCGCTTGGCAGGATTACCCAAACCACCAAATTGTTTATAAGTGCTTTACAAGCGATAAGATACAATCGATGGCGCACTAGAAAATTATCATATGTGCATGAGCAGTATCTAATACTTCACTGCTCATTGAGTACGCAAATATTTCTAAGTCTATAGCTATTGTTTAAACACATAGCTATTTTGGGTCATAGACTGTCAATGTCTCATAACCAACGCTACGACCTTCATCGCCTGTAAACCCTTGCTGTCGCCATATCTCGTACAAACAAATGGCTACGCTATTTGATAAGTTCAAACTACGCGAGTCAGCTAGCATGGGCAGTCTTAGCCAATTATTAGCACCGATATCTTCACGTATATCGTCTGCCAGACCTGCTGTCTCAGAACCGAAAACCAGCGCAATATTAGGCATAGCAGAATTATCAGATGCGTCAGAGTCCGAGTTTTTACCAAAGTCATAATCGTAAAACGGTTTGCTAAGCTTGGTTGTCAATGCCGTAACGACATGGCAGTCAGCAGCTTGTAGTGCTTGCCTTGCAGCTATCCAATCGTCATGCACTTGCAAATGAGCATATTCATGGTAATCGAGACCTGCGCGGCGTAGCTTTTTGTCATCAAGCTCAAACCCTAATGGTCTAACTAAATGTAGCTGTGCCCCGCTATTGGCACACAGTCGAATAATATTGCCAGTATTGCTCGGCATTTTTGGTGCTACTAACACGATATGGATGGTCATTCTTACTCCACAAATATTCAGCGCTCTATTATTTAAATTTATGAGCGGTAGGTAATCGAAAGTTACAGTTTACTGCCAATAATTACATTTTGATACTGTGCAGCGTTTTTAACTTTCATTATGATGTCTGTAATGGATAGCGCGATAGCATTTATGTATGACTGTCTCATCCAATACCCCTTCAGTGAAACTTGAGCAAGATACTTAGCGTCACTGTTGTTATTTATAACCATTCATTTATCTTTGAGGATACTATTATGAAAAAAGTAATCATCGCATCTTTAACTGCTATGTTCGTTCTAACTGGTTGCAACACGTTCAAAGGCCTTGGCCAAGACGTATCAAGCGCCGGAAACGCTGTAACTGGCGGCGCACAAGACGTACAAGATAAAATCTAAGGTCTGCTTTTTTTAGATTTTTAAAAAGGCTTATCATTTATTTGATAAGCCTTTTTTGTGTTCTTACTTCGCTGCTGTTAAACAATCACTCAAGTACAATTTTATAAAAACGCGCGTAATATCTGATTGAGATAACGCTGACCTAATATAGTCGGTTGCAACTGCGTATCACTATTTACCAACAATCCTTGTTTGACCAGACTGTTCACTTGTTCAGCAATACTATCAAGTGTTAATCCAGTTCTCTCTTCAAACAGTGACCAAGCGACGCCGCCATGTAAGCGTAGTGCGTTTAGCATAAATTCGCTTACTAACTCCTCTTGATCAATCGCTTGCCAGCCAACCATTTTTGGTGTGATCTGGTGCATGTCAGACTTCTCTGTGGTATCTGCATTTATTACTACATAATCTTTTGGCAAACGTGATTTGCTAAAGCGATAGATACCTGACGCTACTAACAAGTCCTCTTCCATTTTATCTTTTACGTCTGACCAGTTACTACCATTGCTATCGTTACGACCAATCGTCACTTTACCATGTGCCCCAGCGCCGATTGCTAGATAGTCGCCAAACTGCCAATAGTTGATATTATGACGACATGGTTTGTCTAACGCACCTGCCCATGCTGACACCTCATAATTGCTATAACCTAATTGCTGCAATAACGCTTGCCCTGCTTGTTCGATATCTGCCAAATTGTCTTCATCGGGTAAAATAGGCTGGCTACGGTAAAACACGGTATTTGGCTCAATAGTCAGTTGATACCAAGAGATATGCGTTGCACCAGCATCATGCGCCATTTGGATATCTTCTAGCGCTTCATTCATGGTTTGCTGCGGCAGTCCGTGCATCAGGTCGACGTTGACCCGTGCAAATCCAGCCGCTTTGGCAGCGCGAATTGCTGATAACGCTTGCACAGGATCGTGGATACGCCCCAGTACCTTTAGCTTATCAGCGGCAAAGCTCTGTACGCCGATAGACAGACGATTGATACCAACCTCTAAATACTGCGCGAATGGCGCATGCTCAAGCGTGCCAGGGTTCGCCTCCATCGTGACTTCGATGTCTTCTGCAAATTCAAAACATGACCGTAAACCAGTAAACAGTCGCTGATACTGAGCAATGGGTAGCAAAGATGGCGTACCACCACCAATAAATATCGAACCAATTTTTCGGCCCTGAGTTAAAGGCTGCTGCATTGCGGCGTCTAGCAGTAACGCATCGACGTATTCTTCATACATGGATAGCTCACTGTCCATCGGTAGCTCATGCGAATTAAAATCGCAATAAGGACACTTCTTCACACACCACGGGATGTGAATGTAAAGAGACAATGGAATGTCTGTCACATTGACCTCGATAGTATCCGTCGTTGGTTCAGTAAGACTTAACGTATTCAGGTCATTTGGCATACTGTCTGTATTCACTTTGGGCATAAATAAACTTATTTTGTAGTGAGCAATAATGATCGATATCAAAAGTAACGCTAGGTTGACATACTCCCACCACTTTCGCGAAGCTCAAGTGGGGAATTCTAAAAGCAAACGCTCTTAGGCGACTTTCTCACGAAGGTCGCTTGTTTTCTGTTTCAACGGGCGACCTTTACTGCATCCTCCCTCCGCAGATAAAACGGCATGTCCTGCCGCTAATATGTTACGAGCCGCATTAAAATCAGCGTTCGCAACATACCTACATTTGATGCACTCAAATTTTGCCTGAGTTTGTCTGTTATCGACAGCGATATGCTGGCATTCAGAGCAGGTTTGGCTAGTGTATCGTGGGTTTACCTTAATCAGTAACCCACCGCGCCATTGCTGCTTGTACTCAAGCATATTGACCATCATGCCCCAGCCTTGATCTAAAATGGATTTATTTAATCCTGACTTGGCTTTGACATGACGACCTTTGTTCTCCACCGTACCACTGGCTGATTTCGACATATTGGCGACTTTTAAATCTTCACAAGCAATCATGGCGTGGCTTTTGCTGATGCTGGTGGTGACTTTGTGCAAGTAGTCATGTCGAATGTTAGCGATATGATGGTGGAGTTTTTGAATCTTGCGGTTTTGCTTTTTCCAGTTTTGGCTAAACAGAACCTTTCTGCTTAATTGACGCTGTAATTTGGCAAGTTTGATTTGATTGGCTTTAAAGCTATTCTTAGGTTTAATATATTCACCGTTTGAGGTGGTGAGTAATTTACTAATACCCATGTCCAAACCAATGGCGGTTTTAGAGGGGTGACGAGGGTTCTCTGTCAGTTCACGCTCTGTGCCAAACGACATATACCAGTGCCCCGATTTCTTGCTAATGGTAACATTTTTAATCGTGCCGATGATGTCTTGCGATTTTCTAAACTTCACCAAGCCCACGCCATTCGGTAGTTTTACTCGATTGCCCTTAACACGGCAGTATTTATCAAACTGAACTAACCGAATTGAGTCACGCCCATCGGATTTGCGCTTAAATTGTGGCATCAACGGGCGTAGCTGGATTTCTGTGCCATCAGCCAGTTTAAAAAACTTGGGTTTACGAGGTTTCTTTTTATTTTCTTTCAATCTGGCATGTACTTTAGGATTAAAGAAACGTGACCAAGCCGATGCAAGATCACGTACTTTTTGTTGTAAAGAGACAGCGTTTGAGCTGCTTTTTAAGAACTCGAAATCAGGATTGCTCTTTAGATCCATGATTTTATTAACGAGGTTCGTGGCATTGATAAACTCATCTTTAGCAAACATCTTAAATGAGATCGCTAGTATTTGATTCCAAACAAAACGTGCAGAGCCGACAAGATTATTTAGAACAATCTCCTGCTCTGCATTAGGCTCAAGCCTAAATTTATACGCTTTGTTGATTTTCATAAATGCGTTATTTATTAATGAGTGTGTATTTGATATTATGCTTATAATACTAGCATTTAAGGATATTTATTGCAATGAGTGAGGTATATAAAAACCGCCATGCTACCTTTAACCTCCACGTTCATTTGGTTTTTATCACTAAGTACCGAGAAAAAGTTTTAGGTGAGCTGCATCATAAGTATTTCAGTGAGTGTGCTGCTGAGGTATGTAAAAGTTTTGATGCTGAGTTGAAAGAATGTAACGGTGAGGCAGATCATATCCACATGCTTATCCAGTACCCGCCAACGGTGCAATTAAGCAAATTGGTTAATAACTTGAAGTCAGTCACAAGTAGACGAATGAGGGGGGATTTTATTGATTTAAGAGCAGCTTATTCCAAGCCTGTGCTTTGGTCACGCTCCTACTTTGCAAGCTCTTGTGGCGGTGCGCCACTAGATATTATTAAGCAATACATTCAGAACCAGCGAGGTTAGCCAGTGATGCGAAATTCACCTCTACCCTAATGTCAGGTGGAGTCCTCTTTGCTTTTTTAAGATAAACTATTCAAGACAAGTTTGAAAGTGAGTTAATAAAAACCTCGATAATTTTAAGAACGAATTGAAAAATAAATAAAAAATCAAAGGACAGATATATGGCGTATTGGTTAATGAAATCCAACCCTAAATTTTTTGGTATTGAAGATTTGCAGCGCTTGGGTACCGACGGTTGGGATGGCGTTCGCAACTACCGTGCGCGTAACTTTATGCGTGATGATATGAAAGTTGGTGACAAAGTGTTCTTTTATCACTCTAGCGCCAAGCCGTCTGGAGTCGCTGGTATCATGACAGTTACTACAGCAGGGTATCCTGATCCTACTCAGTTTCACCCTGAGCATCGTCATTATGATCCTATTGCGACTGAAGAGGAACCTCGTTGGTATATGGTCGATCTCACCTTTGAGCAAGCTTTTACAGAGGTGTTACCACTATTAGAGCTAAAATTTTTGCCAACTTTGGAAGATTCGTTATTACTAAGGAAAGGATGTCAGCAATTAACAGTGATTCCATTAGAGCCCAAACATTGGCGAGCAATTATGGACATGGTGGAGACACTTGAGTTGTTGCCGGAGTAAACTTATTACATCATCTCTGAGCTATTGGCTATTGGCTATTGGCTATGAAATAGAGTACAAAAAACCTAAGATTAATACTTACATAGCGGTGCTAAAGCGTTGACATCATAGTGTGGCTTCTTTACCATCTTACTATGTATATGACCTGTCAATCCACTACTTGGATCGACGGGTTATTTTTATTTTAGTGTCTTTACTTTTATTTTCATACTCTGCCTATCTACTTATGCAACATTATAAGCTTGCTCATATTATTTATCGGAGTATTATCGTCGGCACTACACTCTCCTTGCTGCGTCAATCTTAGTCGATTGATAGCAGTGTTTGTTTATTAATAACAACTACCTTAATAACAATTACCGCAAAGAATAAAAAGTTGCTTACCATGGTTTTTCCATTGTCTTTCAAAGATTTTAAAAGCTATAGCTTACGTTTAGGCGTACTTGCCCTCCCTATCTTAATCACTCAGTTTTGCCAAGCCGCACTTGGCGTGGTCGATGCCATCATGGCAGGTCAAGTTTCGGCGCTCGATTTGGCTGCGGTAGCCGTTGGATCTGGTATTTGGCTACCGCTGTTTTTATTGGCCACAGGTGTGCTTATCGCAACCACGCCTCTAATTGGTGAAGCGATTGGTCAAGATCAGCACGGACAAGTACCACATATCACGCAGCAGTCTCTATGGACCGCCAGTGTCATTGGCATTATCGGTTTTATCATTGTTAATTTGGCTCCCAATGTTCTTGGCATTATGGGTGTCCCAGAAAACATTCAGCCGATAGCGACACAGTATTTACATGGTGTCTCATTTGGTTTCCCAGCGCTCGCTGTATATGCTGTTCTACGCAGTTATTGTGAGGCATTGGGTCGTCCTGAGCCTGTGACTGTCATTAGTATCATTGGCCTACTCGCAGATATTCCCTTGAACTATATTTTTATTCATGGGTTATTTGGCATGCCAGAAATGGGTGGTGCAGGCTGCGGGGTGGCGACAGCATTGGTGTTATGGATAAATGTCCTATTGCTTGCGGCCTATACTAGCTTCACAAAACGTCGCGAATTTGTGAGCACGCGATTTTTTTATGGCTTCTCTAGCCCTAATCGTACGCAGATTAAAAAGCTGTTAAAACTTGGTATTCCTATTGGCATCTCTATTTTCTTTGAAGCCAGTTTATTTAGCTTAGGCGCACTCGTTATCAGTCCCTTGGGTGAGCTAGCAACAGCATCGCATCAAGTGGCACTGTCAGTGACCTCACAGCTATTTATGATACCGATATCTGTCGCCATGGCGCTCACTATCATGGTCTCCAATCGATTTGGCCAAAAAAACCTATTAGCACTGCGCCAAGTGCAAGCTACTGGACTGGTATGGACCGTATTGATCGCTTTGACTTGTATGCTTGGGATATGGCTATTCAGACCAGAACTGGCAGCAGCATTCACGGATAACCCAGAAGTTAGAGCCCAGTCTATGCATTTGCTTATCTTTGCACTTGCCTATCAATTATTTGATGGCTGGCAGGTTAACGTTGCTGGTATATTGCGCGGCATGCAAGATACCACTATACCGATGTGGGTAACGCTCTTCTGCTATTGGTTAGTTGCCCTACCACTTGGCGTTTATCTAGTACGTTTCACTGACGTTGGTGCGCAAGGATTTTGGATGGCGTTGATTACAGGTTTGTTCTTATCATCTATTTTACTTACTTTGCGTCTACGCTATCAGCAAAAACGCTTAACTATACTATGGGGTTGAGCCAATTGCTTATGGATTGCATTTTATAATCATTGTTAGCGTTATTTGATCATACAGACTATGAAAAATCGTAGATATTTTCTTACTAAAAAGATGGCTTACGTCAAAATATGTAAAAATTCTCAGTTAACAACTGTACATTGATTGCTCATTGCCCTGAATCTAGGTATCATTAGCAATTAATTAGACAATATTTAGTTACACTATTTCTCGAATTTAGTACAAGGCCAGATAAAAACTATGGATATTGAAAAAATACGCACCCTCATCGCCCTTATGGAAGAAAGTGAACTGGTTAATTTAGAAATCAGTTCTGACGACGAGCATATTAGCTTAACTCGTCACTATGACGCGCCTGCGCCAACTATGATGGCTGCGAGCGCTGCTCCTGCTGCCGCTGTTGAAGGCAAACCTGCAGAAAAAGCGGGTAGCGTTGAGTCTTCACCAATGGTTGGTGTTTTCTATTCAGCACCAAGCCCTAATGACCCACCATTTGTGAAAGTCGGTCAAAAGGTTCAGGCAGGTGATACTTTAGGTATTATCGAAGCCATGAAAATCATGAACCCGCTTGAAGCGACTCAAAGTGGTATTGTTGACGAAATCTTGGTAGATAACTCTGAAGTCGTACAGTTCGGTCAACCTGTCATACGCTATAAAGCGTAACGATATTTGCCATACTTTATTTCATTATGGCTGACTTTTGGTATATATACCGCGTCAATGCTAAATAACATGATGCTATGTATCGAAACTCAGTCAATGACTGACGCTTCGACAAGGATGAACCCATGATAAAAAAATTGCTCATTGCCAACAGAGGTGAAATTGCCCTGCGCATCGTCCGCGCCTGTAAAGCGCTAGGTATCGAAACGGTAGGTGTCTACTCTACTGCTGATGCCAACTTGATGCACTTGCGCTTTGTTGATGAGGCAATTTGTATTGGCAAGCCTAATGCTAACCAAAGCTACCTTGATATCAATACCATCTTAACCGCTGCTGAAATCACTGGTGCAGATGCTATCCATCCTGGTTATGGCTTTTTGTCTGAGAATGCTGAATTTGCTGAACAAGTAGAAGAAGCAGGATTGACCTTCGTTGGTCCTAATGCTGATCATATTCGCCTCATGGGCAACAAAGTTTCTGCCATTAACGCCATGAAAAAAGCTGGCGTACCAACTGTACCTGGTTCAGTTGGCGCTGTGACCCTGCATAATGCTGAAGAGCAAGCACGCAATATCGGCTTTCCACTATTGATTAAAGCGGCCTCTGGCGGCGGTGGACGCGGTATGCGTGTGGTTGAACGCTTTGACGAACTAATTGGTCAGGTACAAGCCGCCAAACAAGAAGCTGAGCTATGGTTCGGTGATGACACTGTCTATATGGAGCGCTATCTACAAAACCCGCGCCACGTAGAAGTACAGGTGCTAGGTGATGGTAATGGTAATGCTATCCATCTATATGATCGTGATTGCTCATTACAGCGTCGCCATCAAAAAGTCCTAGAAGAAGCACCTGCCCCAGACATCCCAGATGATGTACGTGAGCCAATCTTAAAAGCTTGCGTAAAAGCGTGTGAGCTTGTTAAGTATCGCGGTGCCGGCACATTTGAGTTCTTGTTTGAAAATAACGAATTTTTCTTTATTGAAATGAACACTCGTGTACAGGTTGAGCATCCAGTGACTGAGATGATTACTGGTATTGATGTTGTTGTCGAACAGCTCAAAATTGCTGCCGGTTACGGCCTGTCTTATCGTCAGAGTGAGATTGAGATTCAGGGTCATGCGATCGAATGTCGTATCAATGCCGAAGATGCAGCGACTTTCGTACCTTGCCCAGGTACTATCAGTCAATTGTTCACGCCAAGTGGTTCTGGTATCCGTTTTGACTCTCATCTATACCCTGGCTATGAGATACCGACCTATTACGATTCATTGATTGGTAAGCTTATATGTCACGGTCAAACTCGTCAGCAAGCTATTGCTAAGACAGTACATGCTCTTGATGAGCTGATTATCGAAGGTATCAAAACCAACATACCTTTGCATCGTGATGTAATTTTGGCGGATGATAACTTCACTCGTGAAGCGCAAAACATTCATTATCTCGAAAGAGAGCTGCTGACTGCGAATAAAGCTAAAAAAGACTTGTAGGCTAAAATACTTATAGAGTTCGCTAAGTTTAATTAAAACAGCACATAAAAAAACCGCTATCAATATAGCGGTTTTTTTATGTCATCAATAAGCTATCAATTATACGTAAAGTACAAAGAGCATATCTGATTACGGTAACACTCTATTGAAGTTCATAAAGCACTCGTTACCATCAGGGTCAGCACACCATTGCATCTGATTACCATCATGATTAATAAATGCAATTAACGCTTCATCAGTCTGGTCGATCTGATTGCCTGAGCAGTCTACTTCATTATTATCATAAACAGTCTTGATCGCAATAACTGGCAGCCCTTCTTCACGATGGGTAACCAGATATCGGCCGTATGTCCACTCTTTGCCACTGACAGACCACATCTCATTATCCGCACTAAAGTTATATAGCTCACGGCACTGGTTAGACTTACCAACTGACGCAAGTAAGTTCTTACTAGTAGTTGGTTTGATGTTTAGAACCCGATCTTCACTTTGAGTCAGTACGCCACCGTCCATGCCCGTCATTACCTTAGGCTCTACTCTGCTTGCTTGTTGCACACTATTTGATACTGACTGGTTAGCTTCCGCTTCCTTGGTCATCATGGCGTGAGTAGAATGAGCGCTGCTGTCCAAGTCTATTTCCCACTGTCCAGCGATGGCTGGACTAATATGAGTGGTGATGGACGGCTTGGTAATAGCCTCACCATTCGCAGGCAACGAAGCCAAAATAGATGCTAGCGTGAATGAAGCAAATGAAATAGGTTCCATAATTAACCTTTTATTTATAATATTTTAATATATACATTAGCGTAAGTCTTAGACACCAAAAACACAAGTAACATTATGCTATTGCTCATAAACCTGTAGTCGGAATTTCATAGGTATTTATAGCAAAAAATAACGCCATCGCTTTACTTGCTAGAAACAAGGAGCGATGGCGTTATTAGCATACAGAATTCTGCGTGATATTAATGACTACTTAATATTAAGCAGCTTCTGTGTTTAGCGCTTGAGCAAAAGCCGATAATGCCCCTTTTAGCATGGCTGATACCGTACTGCTACAAGTACCGATACCTGAATATACCTCGCCATCGACATTTAACTGAATATAAGCAGCAGCGTTGGCATTAGTTTTGTTATCACTATTGGTATCATCATCGATACCATTACCACTGTTATGATGCGGGTTAATCGCATGCTCTGCATAGTTAATAATATGTAGTGATTTGCCAGTATGCTGCGCAAGTCCGTCAATAAACGATGATAATGGGCCGTTACCCGTGCCATCAATATCAATGGTATCGCTATTCATCTGTACTTGACCACTAAAGTAAACCGCGCCGCCTTTATTGTTGACGCTATAGTCTAGTAGTTCAAACTTACCTTGCTGCAAATAAGTATCTTCAAAGGTCTGCAAGATTTCATCATTCTGCAGCTCGCGTGCCGCCGCTTCAGCTTGCTTTTGTACCACACGGCTAAAGTCGATCTGCATCCAACGTGGTAAGTTGAAACCATAGTTACGCTGCAAGATATATGCGACGCCACCTTTACCCGACTGGCTATTGATACGTACCACATCTTGATAGCTACGCCCAATATGCGCAGGATCAATGGGTAGATAAGCCACGTCCCAGACATTGTCTGTTTCGCTCTGATTACTTTCATTGTAGTCGAGAGATTTTTTGATAGCATCTTGATGTGAGCCACTAAATGCCGTGAAGACCAACTCGCCTACATAAGGATGACGAGGGTGCAATGGTAAATTATTGCATTCGCTCACCACCTGTACGATTTCACTCATGTTGCTAAAATCAAGCTCAGGATCGATACCTTGGCTAAACAAGTTCATGGCCATGACCATGATATCCATGTTACCTGTACGCTCACCGTTACCAAGCAATGTGCCTTCGATACGATCCGCGCCCGCAAGCACGCCCAATTCGGCGGCAGCTACCGCACAGCCACGGTCATTATGAGTATGCAAGCTCACAATCACATGCTCGCGCTGGGCCAGATTGCGGCAGAAGTACTCTACTTGATCAGCAAAGACATTAGGCATAGAGGCCTCAACAGTCGCTGGTAAGTTAAAAATAACTTCCTGACCCTGCTGTGGTTGCCACACGTCACACACTGCATCGCAAACCTCTACAGCATATTCAGTCTCTGTCTGGCTAAAGCTCTCTGGCGAGTACTGAAATACCCAATCTGTCTCAGGGTACTTTGCTGCATATTCTTGCAATAGCTTAGCACCTGCAATAGCAATCTCTTTGATTTCAGCTTTATCTTTGCCATAGACTTTTTCACGTTGTACACGGCTGGTTGAGTTATAGACATGGACAACCGCACGTTTCGCACCTTTTAATGATTCAAAAGTACGGGCAATCAAATGCTCGCGCGCTTGTACCAATACTTGTAACGTCACATCTTCAGGTACGTGGTTTTCTTCGATAAGCTTACGCGCAAAGTCAAACTCTACCTGCGCCGCTGACGGAAAACCAATCTCAATCTCTTTAAAACCCACATCTACTAAAGTCTTAAAGAAGCGCATTTTTTGTTCAATGGTCATCGGATCAATCAGTGCTTGGTTACCATCACGCAGATCCACACTTGCCCATATCGGTGACTTCTCAATTGTTTTGCTTGGCCAAGTACGATCTGGCAGCGATGGCGCAAATGCAAATGGACGGTATTTACGGAAGTCAAAAGCGGCACTTTTTGGTGTGATCTTTGCAGTCCCTGTGGCTGCGGTGTGCGTGGCTTGGTCAGACATAATCAATCCTTAGATGATATGGTTATTTATATATTTAGCTAGGCGATTAGCTGTTGATTAGATCAGTATTTATCATACGAGATAACTAGTGTTCATACCATAATAATATCAAAGTTTCACAGAGAGAAACCTGCTTTCTTTTACTTTATTTTCTGTTGTTTTAGTGGAAAAACACAATTTAGACATTATAATCGAATAAATTCACTATTAAGGCTTGAGAAATGCCAGACAATCATATTGATAGTACAGGAACTGCAGATATAGACGAGATAGATAGACAGTTGCTACGCTTATTGCAAACACAGGCGCGTATGAGCATTACTGAACTCGCTGAGCGCGTCAACCTGTCTGCTACCCCTTGCGCACGTCGTATCAAGCGCTTAGAAGATGCGAACATTATCACTGGCTACCATACCAAAACCGATGCGCAAAAACTTGGCTATCCGCTAGCCGTGTTTATCGCTATTAGTATGGATCAACATACAGCAGAACGTTTTGAGCAGTTTGAACGCAAAGTTCAGAGCTTTGAGGAAGTCATTAGCTGTAGTATTGTCACAGGACGCACGGAAGACTATCTGATTAAGGTCAGGGTACGTGATATGACACATTACGAAGAGTTTTTATTGCATCGCCTCAATCGTATCGAAGGCGTGGCCCAAGTTCATACCAGTTTTGAATTACGAGAAGTATTTAGCCGTAGCGTGGTTTAGACGAGCTTAGCTGTCTTTGGCGACTGTCGACGAAACCATACCAATAGTACAAATCCGATCATTAATCCGATAGCAGCGACAAGCAACCCTGCATTGAAATTGCCATCTCTCCCTGCCAGTGCCACTGTCACCAAAGGTCCCAAAAACTGCCCCAATGCATAAGCCAACGTTGCCAAAGCAATCAGTAAATTAGAATAGGCAGGATTGATGTTTTTAAACAGTGTCAGTGTCATCGATACCATACCGACGAAGGTCAATCCCAAAATCGCAGCATTGCCATATAATCCAAATGCACCATCAAACCATATCGGCAAGCACATCCCAAATGCTTGCAATACCGTCAGCCCCATTAAGGTTTTTATCTCACCGATACGTTTGGCAAGCGCGCCCCATAGGGGGTTTGACAACATCGCAAAAATACCAACGACCAACCAAATCATGAGTCCAGCATACGTCTGTGTTGTTAGACGTTGTGCTGCCATAACGGGTAAAAAAGTTGCTGAGCTGATATAACCAAACCCTGCCAGTACGTAGCTGACAAAAAGTAAAGTAAGCGCTTTATGGTGTCCAGAAATTGCTTCGTATAAGGAGCGTTTAAAGTTTACATAGGTCTGGTGCACTGACACGTGTTGCTTGGCATCAATCTGCTGTGAATCAACAGCCCGTACTTGTCTTGGCTTTATCGCATACAGTAGCCATACAACCGGTAAACTGGTGACACCTGCGACTAGCCAAATTACATCGAAGTGATAGCCTAGTTTTAATAGCCACCACGTCACGATGGCAGAGGCGCTAATGCCAACGCCAATACCTGCATAATGGACTGCTGACAATACAGAACGGCGCTCAGAGCTAAGGTTTTGAATCACAAAAGATGAGCTTAGAATCATCGCCACGCCACTTGCCATGCCTGCAATTAAGCGAATAATATACCATAGCGTGAGCGACATATTTGGTATGACGAGTAACATCGTGGTGACAACACTGATAATCGCCCACAGCGTCATCGCTTGCCATGTCGAGCGCTGAGGCACAAACATGGCGATAAGAGCGCCAATAAAGTAGCCGATATAATTGATTGATGCCAGCCAGCCTGCAATCGTCGTTGATAGCGACAATTGCACCATAATATCAGGTAAGGTGGCGGTAAACAGAAAGCGGCCATAGCCCATAACGACTGCCATGCAGTACATACCGATACAGGCAATGGCAGCTTCGTTGGTAATCGTCGGGACCATACGGCTTTTAAAAGCAGTCATCATGACAGAGCCATTTTTGCGGCAATTAGCACACAATCCTTTGTGTTAGACAGTCAGAAGCAGTAATAAATAAACGCAGATATAGAGAAGTTATTAGATATATTAATTCGTCATAAAGTACTAGAAAAACTATGATACATCTAACGCTGGCGTCTCTACCGTATCTTGCCCTAGCATTTGTACCCGCTGATCGCTAAACATGTCCATGTCTGGAGCTAGCGTACGCATAAACCGATCAAAGTACAACATCTGTTTGGTTAATAGAGCAAAGTCGCGTGGGAAATGGATGCCATGACGTTTACCAACTTCGACAATCTCAAGCATCATTTTATTCAGCTCATCGGCTTGTTCTTTACTATTAAACGGTACACCACTGGTAAAGGTTTTATCTTCTGCCATGATAGCTGTCATCATACGCTGCAAGTCATTCCCTAGTGCAGTCACATCAACTTTATTGCCACCATGCGTCATCTCCATATCAATCATATGGCGAGCCATGGCTTGATAATCACTGTCTTGCATGGCTTGCATCATGCCCATGCACGCACGCCAGCTCTCAGCTTTGAGCTTACCGACGATACCAAAATCCAAAAATCCAATACGGCCATCAGTCAATAGCATTAGATTACCCGCATGCAGATCAGCATGGAAACTATTGCACAGCATAAGACTGGCAAACCATGTATTTAAAGTATCTGCCATGACTTGAGCAGGATCTGCACAGTATTGACGCATGAGTGACTCATCGACCATAGAGACGCCATATAGACGGCTCATCGTTAGCACACGCTTGGTAGTCAGCTCTTCATAGACGGTTGGTGCAACGACACGAGTATTACCTGATACCGCTAAAAACTGCTGAAAATCTCGAATATTCTGTGCTTCAGCGATAAAGTCAGTCTCGGCAAGCATACGCAGGCGAATCTCATCGATAATCGGCGCAATACTCGCAAATTTCATCGATGGCATCAGGATTTCAAGTAGCTTAGTTACGCCATGTAATACACCCAAATCGGTCTGCATGATGGTCTCGACGCCAGGTTTTTGTACCTTTAGCACCACTTCATCGCCATTGTGCAGACGAGCTGCATGAACTTGAGCGATAGAGGCAGAGGCCAGTGGCTTTGAGTCAATATGAGCAAACTTATCAGCGAGCGTCATACCATCAATCGCCAGCTCCTCTGTCAGAACTTGCTCGATATAAGCATAAGACAATGGCGTGGTTTGATCCAAACAGCTCTGGAAAGCCTTGACATAATCACGTGGAAACAGCGACGGTGTACTGGCGATAAACTGACCGATTTTGATATAAGTCGTACCTAACTGCTCAAAGGTTTCTTTGAGTAGCATCGCGTCAGGTTTCTCACCTTTTGCCACTCTTAGCGCAGACAGACCTGCCACACTCGCTGTTTGGCGAACACGGTTCATGACATTAAAAGTATGCTTTAATAAATGCGGACGATGAATTTTCATAAAAAACAACTATGGTAATAAGAAGGAGGTTTGAAGATAGGCAATACAATATAAAAATGCGTTAAAATCAGATTATTCAGTTATAGTCGGTTCGATATAATTTGGATACAAGGAAGGCAGGTGAAAGTACTACAACTCGTAGACTAAGCAAGCTTAACACCGTATCCAATTTATAGAGAGTTGACTATAGGACTGCTACAGACAGGACACTGTGAGTCTTTTCGATAGCCCATCAGCCGCTGCTGCATCTGACTACCATCCCATATGAGCAGCTTGTTTGTCAGTAGATTTTTGGTTAATCCTAAATATTGCAGTGCAGTATTGGCTTGTAGATTACCCATGACGGCAGTGGTACTGGCTAGCACACCAGAGTTGGCACACGTACGTTCGTCAGCGGCTTCGTCAAGCACTACGGAGCCAAACACGCAATGATAGCAACCAGTATCGAGCTGAGGTTCGAACAGTGCTAACTGCCCTTGCATCGCAATTGCCGACGCAGACAATAGAGGAATCTGGTAGCGTACACTAATACGATTGATGATGTCGCGCGTGGCAAAATTATCCGTACAGTCTAAGAGTAAGTCAGGCTTGCAGGCTGCCATATCGAGCAATGCATAAGCGTTGTCTTCATCCAATCGTGCCACTGTGCCGCGAGCCTCTATCAAAGGATTGATGCGCGCTAACATATGCGCTGCGGTCAGTGCTTTAGACTGACCAATATTTTCTGGCAAAAACAGCGTTTGCCGTTGTAGATTGCTCGCCTCAATCTCGTCATCATCAATCAGATGGACGTGACCCACTCCAGCCCGTACCAATGTCTCAGACGCAGGACAACCAAGGCCGCCTGCCCCTATTATGACCACACGTGCTGTCTTTAATCGCAGCTGAGCGTCCATATCCCAACCGTCTAATAAAACTTGCCGAGCATAACGGAGCAGCTCATCATCCGATAGCTGTACCATCTCTTCTACCATATTCATCTACAACCTATAATCAAAGAAATCTACTACCAAAAAACCATCTACTGGACTTGCCCTAGCGTAACGCGATCATTATCACCGTAGTCTTTTACGGTATGTACTGATTCAAAACCATTGTCTAGAAACAGCTGCCGAACCGCATCACCTTGATCATAGCCATGTTCAATAGCCAATAACCCACCTGTACATAGATATGTCGTCGCTTGCTGGACGATATGCTCGATATCAGCTAAACCCTGATTGGGTGCACTGAGCGCACTAATCGGTTCAGCTGTTAGACCTGCCAAATGCTCGTCTGTCTCGTCAATATAGGGAGGGTTTGATACAATCACGTCAAACTGCGGCTCATCGTTAGTAGGTAACGCTTGATACCAACCACTCTGGATAAATTCAACATTGGCAACATTATTGCTCACGGCATTGTACTGAGCCACTTTAAGCGCCTCTGACGATAAATCAACCGCCACGATTTGCCAATTAGCGTGCTTTAACTCATGGGCAAGACTAATAGCGATACAACCTGACCCTGTCCCCAAGTCTAGCAATCGCTTATTACTAAGTTGCGTTGGCTGAGCGTTTATCCAGTTTAATATCTGTTCAACTAATACCTCGGTATCAGGCCTAGGAATCAAAGTATGCTCGTTTACCTTAAAGCTCATCGACCAAAATTCCTGCTGCCCAGTCAGGTACGCGAGCGGTATGCCTTGCTGCATTTTTACCACACCAGCGTTGAACTGAGCAAGCTCACTAGCAGTCAGCTGATAATCTTCATCCATCATCAACGCTATCGCAGGCTTATCAATGACATACAGCAACCAGTCCGTAAACCAAAACGATGGTAGCTGATTATGTACATCGCCATTCGTCAATTGCTGGATGTGCTGCTTGATGTGACGAATGGTCGATATGGTCATAGATAGCTCTTAAATAACAGTGAATGAATAAAGGTAAAATACTGTTTAGCCTACTCTGATGCGCGTGGTGGCTCTTTGGTATCGGTCAGGTTAGGATTGGTTTTGCTCAGTTTGTCACCTACCCTATTGCCGCCGCTGCCATCATTATTATCATCGCCATAAATATCATCGTTATCACCAATGATAATATGTCTATCAACAAAGTAAATCAGTGCCAAAATTGGAATACCAATAGCGAAGGTAAAGATAAAGAAAAACGGATAACCCATATTATCGACGATAGCACCAGAATAACCACCCATTACTTTGGGTATTAGCGTCATCAGTGAGGAAAAAATCGCATACTGTACCGCGGTAAAGCGAATCGAGGTTAGTGCTGATAAGAAAGCGATAAATACAGCGCTCGCAAGGCCCGCAGCCAAGTTATCAAATATCACTGCCATATACATGATCGGCAGGCTACCTGGGTTGTATGTCAATACCACAAACAACAGGTTGGTCGCACACGCTAAAATCGCACCAATCATCATGGCATGCATAATACGGAAACGCTGAGCCAAAATCCCGCCCAAGAAGCCACCTGCAATTGCCATAATCACACCGACCAGTTTTACGGCATTGGCGATATCTGTTTTGCTAAAGCCCATATCTTGATAAAAGACGTTGGAGATCACGCCTGCGACGATATCTGAGATACGGTATAGACCAATCAAGGCTAATAGTAGCAGGGCTTTTTTGCCATAACGTCGGAAAAAATCTAAGACAGGCTCGATCCATGTTGCCATGGCCACTTCTTTTTTCACCAGTCCTACTTGTACTAGTGCATAACCTGCTGCCATTGCCGCGCCTAGGCTTACTAACAAGTGCAAGGTTTCTACAAAGAAACTAGAAAACGCGCCTTCGAACTCTGGTAAGACTTGTCCCATCAATATATAAGCAGCGATAAAGGCAATCACTGAAAATACAAACAACGCTACCAGTCTGACGTAGTCTTCACGAGTTTCAGCGACCAACGGGGCTTTGTTAATGATTTTTGGTTGATTAATAATAAAGTACAGTAATAACAATGGCGCGCACGCGACCAATGCTAAAAAGTAAAATTTAATCGCTGGCATTACCATTAGTGGTATCAAGGCCACTGTGCTATCAAATACTGTATTGATCAAAATATTAATCAAGTAAATAACACCAAACAGCAGACCTGGGATAAGCAGTAACGCCGAATAAATTAGGAATACTTTTAAGTTACCCTTCTGCTTTTTACTTTGCAGGGTCTCAGCGGTTGGCTCATAACTAGCAAACGTCGTTAATACCCCTAACGTCATGACTCCTGCCATGATGTAATAGGTATTGCGCCATGCTTCATAACTATAAAACGTCTCATTTGAGCCGAAATAATCAGCCAAATATAACGCGCCTGCCCCTGCGACAATCATACCGATACGGTAGCCTGACACATAGATAGAGGACAAGATAGACTGCATAGACGGCGGCGCAAGCTCAATACGGTACGCATCAATCACGATATCTTGCGTCGCAGAAGAGAACCCAAGCAGCACGGCCGCGCCTGCCATATAAACCAAGACATCTTCGCTAACAGGATTTACCCTTGCCATCAAAAAGATTGCCAGCACGATAAGCAGCTGTGATACCACCATCCAACTACGACGACGCCCTAGCCACTTGGTCAAAAACGGTACAGGGAGCGCATCAATCAATGGCGCCCAAATAAACTTGAACGAATACCCCAGTGCTGCCCAGCTGAACATAGTGACGACACTACGATCAATGCCTGCTTCTCTCAGCCATAGCGACAGACTTGAGAAAATCAGCAGAATAGGTATACCCGCTGAGAACCCCAAAAACAGCATAATAATGACACGAGGATCGAGATAAGCTTTTGTAGCCTCGCCCCATGACTTTTTGGCAATTGGTTGATTGGGCGGTACAGATTTGACAGCAGACATAATAACTCACCAACAATTCAGACAAAGAACACAACCGCGCACAATTTTTATCAATCTTTAGAATCAGTTATCGACAAAAGGATCGATAAAAATTGCTCTACGTTGCACCAATATTATGATTACAACAAAATCCAGTTATGGTACTTGAGAACCTTTATCTTGACTAGATGTTTTTGCATTAACTTAGCGATTGCAGGCCATGTACAATCGCTTATATTTCTTAATCGTAACGCAAAAAACCGCAGTGTTTTACCAAGGTTATCTTAGCTCTCTTTTTTATTGCTAATTTCTATTTTGAAGGATGTCTGACAATGACATTATTTATAGGTAATATAAAGGTAGTAGTAAAACTGACGCAGGCTTGATTGGTTAGGTGCACTCTATTGGTTTACTCTTAACTGGCGATGATAAGCAAGGGCGTTAATAATGATTGAGATAAACAAAACATCAAGTATTTTATGATTGGTAATTTAAAACTTATAATTCTTATATATTAGTTTTATAAATCCACTCAGCTTAGTTATGCTTTGTACATAAACAACGACTACCGAGATTCACGGTTTGTTCTTTCGATTATCATAGCCTAGGAGTTATACCATGTCCGACTCAACCAATAACACCACCGACAAAAACACTGCCCCAGATGCTGCTCGTTGTCCTGTAGATCACGAAAGCAACAATAATAATGCGCCTACTAACACAACCTATGATCAGGGTGATGGTCAAGGCCCAACGATCCATAGCGAAAACGTTGATAACACGCATGAGCCTGAGCGTCCGAGCATGGGTGGCTGCCCTGTTATGCATCAGGCACATACTACCACTGCATCTGCTGCGACAGATTGGTGGCCAAACGCCCTGAACTTAGACATATTGCACCAGCAAGACAAAAAGACTGACCCAATGGGTGAAGACTTTGACTATGCTAAAGCTTTTAAACAGCTAGATCTAGAAGCGGTCAAGACTGACTTAAAAAACCTAATGACTGAGTCGCAAGAATGGTGGCCAGCTGACTGGGGACACTATGGTGGTTTGATGATTCGTATGGCATGGCATTCAGCTGGTACATATCGTCGTTCTGATGGTCGCGGCGGTTCTAATACTGGTAACCAACGTTTTGCGCCATTGAACAGCTGGCCAGATAACGTCAACCTTGATAAAGCCCGTCGTCTATTGTGGCCAATCAAGAAAAAATACGGCAATAAATTGTCTTGGGCCGATTTGATGATTTTGGCAGGTAACATGGCTTATGAGTCTATGGGCTTTAAAACCCTAGGTTTTGCTGGTGGTCGTGCTGATATCTGGCATCCAGAAAAAGACATCTACTGGGGTTCTGAGCGCGAATGGCTAGCTGCTACCAAAAACCGTTACGACAGTGATGAAGAGCGCGAATCATTAGAAAATCCTTTAGCTGCTGTGCAAATGGGGTTGATCTATGTCAACCCAGAAGGTGTTGATGGCAATCCTGACCCAATCAAAACCGCACAAGACATCCGTACTACGTTTGGTCGTATGTCGATGAATGACGAAGAGACCGTTGCTCTAACCGCTGGTGGTCACACGGTTGGTAAGTGTCACGGTAATGGTGATGCGACGATACTAGAAGATGAACCAGAAGCCGCTGACGTCAAAGAGCAAGGTCTAGGCTGGCGCAATCCTAAAGGTCGTGGTAATGCAGGTGATACCGTTTCAAGTGGTATCGAGGGCGCCTGGACCACGAATCCAACTGAGTGGAACTATGAGTACTTTGATTTGTTGTTCAACCATGAATGGGCGTTGACTAAGAGTCCAGCTGGTGCGTGGCAGTGGGAACCTGTCGACATTGAGGAAGAAGACCGTCCTTTAGATGCGCATGATCCAAGTGTACGCCGCAACCCAATCATGACTGATGCTGATATGGCGATGATTAAAGATCCTATCTATCGTGAGATTTCAGAGAAGTTCCATAACAACCCAGAGTACTTTGATGAAGTATTCGCTAGAGCGTGGTTCAAACTGACTCACCGTGATTTGGGACCGAAGTCTCGTTACTTAGGTGCCGACGTACCGAGCGAAGACTTTGTATGGCAAGACCCTATTCCTACAGGTAATACGGACTTGACTGCTGATGATATTGCAACGCTAAAAGCACAGATTTTAGACAGTGACATTAGTCGTCGTGAGTTGATCATTACAGCATGGGACAGCGCTCGTACCTTCCGCGCTTCCGACTATCGCGGCGGTGCCAACGGTGCACGTATCCGTTTAGCTCCACAAAAAGACTGGGCAGGCAATGAGCCAGAACAATTACAGCGTGTACTTGAGACATTGACAATCATTCAGTCTGGCTTTGAGAAAGACGTTAGCTTAGCAGACCTTATTGTATTGGCTGGTAACGCCGCTATTGAGCAGGCAGCAAACGATGCAGGCGTAGATATTACTGTACCGTTTAATCCAGGTCGCGGCGATGCTGACGCTGAAATGACTGACGCCGAATCTTTTGCTGATTTAGAACCGCTACATGATGGCTATCGCAACTGGATTCAGGGCGACTACGCAGTATCGCCAGAAGAGATGCTACTTGATCGCACGCAGTTAATGGGATTGACAGCACCTGAGATGGTCGTATTGCTTGGTGGTATGCGAGTGCTTGATACCAACCATGGTCAAAGCCAACATGGCGTCTTTACTGAACGTGCGGGCGTGCTTACCAATGACTTCTTCGTCAATTTAACAGACATGAACTACACATGGCATCCTGTAAAAGCAGCCGACAATACTGTTAATAGCTACGAGGTACGTGAGCGTAGTACAGGAAACGTCAAATGGCAAGCAAGCCGCGTAGACTTGGTATTTGGCTCTAACTCTATATTACGTGCTTATGCTGAGCTATACGCGCAAGATGATAACTTAGAGAAATTTGTTCGTGACTTCGTCCGCGTTTGGAACAAGGTTATGAATGCAGATCGCTTTGATATTGCAAAATAAACCAAGTTTGAAGTTGGTCAATACCGACTAATTAATAGTAGTAAATATTAATAGTAATAAATAACTTTATAACTGACGAACAGCTATCTTTCAGAAGGTAGCTGTTTTTTTATGCTTAGTTTTTTATGCTTAATAGTGACCGCTCTTTATAAGTTGTTAGGTCAAATGGCTTCTCTGGATAAACAACGCTTACTGACTAAGCAGCATTTACTGAACGAATAATTTTTTAGCATTGCAAAATACAAATTCTATATTCATAATTATCATAAATTGATAGCTATTTATTATATACAAGAATAATAGCTTTGTTTTACACTACTTTATTACTGTATGTTCAGACATTTTTACTTTCATATACAGACGAGGTTTGTATATTTATACAATAGGATTAAGTTATGGCAATCGACGTAGTGGTCAACCAACGGCATTTGCAGATTCAGCTCAAACAGCTAGAAACAGTATGGCATACGGTGATTAACGGTTATAACTTAAGCCAGGCGGCGACCGTGCTACATACCAGTCAATCAAGCTTATCAAAGCATATTGCTGCGTTAGAAAACCAGTTAAAGACGGAAGTATTCGTGCGCCAAGGCAAACGCCTGACGGGACTGACCACTATGGGCACAGCGCTTATGCCTCATATCGAGTCTATCTTTGCTGAAATTCGTACCATTGAAAACCTCAGTTTAGACTTTAATAATCCTAATATCGGTACGCTGACGATTGCCACCACTCACACACAAGCGCGTTATGTACTGCCGCAAGTGGTTAAAGAGTTCAAAGATCGTTTCCCTAAGGTAAATTTGATTTTGCAACAAGCAGATCCTGAGACCATCGCTCAGATGGTCATACGTGGTCAAGCCGATATCGGTATCGCTACTGAGTCCTTGCTACATAATAATTATCTTAGATGCTACCGTTACTATGACTGGACGCATCGCGTTATCGTACCAAGTGATCACGAACTGGCTAGCCAAGAGTCTATTGACCTGCCCACACTTGCCAGCTATCCGATTGTGACCTATCACGGTGGTTTTACAGGACGCGGCGCGATTGACAAGACGTTCGACGAAGCAGGGCTGGAGCCAGATATCGTATTAGCGGCGCTCGATGCCGATGTGATCAGCACCTATGTCGGTCTAGGCCTAGGTATTGGTATCATCGCAGAAATGGCATTTGAGCCAAGTCATTATCAAAACCTGACGGCCATCCCCGTCGATCATTTTGGTCGCTTTACCAGTTGGATGGCGGTACGTGATGATGCAGAAATCCGTCAATATGGTCGCGCATTCATGGAGCTATGCCAAAAGCAATTTGCAAATTAATGAGCATTTGTTAAATAAAGTATCTCAGACTTGCTCACCCTTACTAGACTGAGCTGTGGATGATAAAATAGATTCTAGAACGTTATTCAATGTTTCTTTTATATATTATTCACACTTGTATTGATATTTGGTCGAATGAAATTGATTTGTGACTAAATATCAATACATATTAACTTGCTCTTTTGTAAACAGGTGATACCGCTCATGGAAAAACTCGTAGCGATCATTATGGCAATTTTTGCCGCCCCTCTACTCATTGGCGGCGCTTATTTATTGTCCTTAGGCGGTAGTCCTTACTACCTCATTGCTGGCGTCATTATACTAACGACAGCTTTTTTATTGTTCAAAAAACACTGGAGTGCTTACGGGTTATATGCGCTATTTATCGTAGCGACCATGGCTTGGGCACTTTGGGAATCTGGGTTCTATTGGTGGGCGCTAGCACCTCGAGTTGGCTTCCCGCTTATATTTGGTTTGCTCATGCTATTGCCATGGGTATCCAACAAAATGCGTGGGCCTAAAACTCAAGTAGCTTCAAATAGCACACCAACTATAAACAACGTTAAGAAAAGCCCTCTGTATTATTGGGGACTGCTCGTAAGCGTAATCGTAGGTGCACTACTCTCTTTTGGTAGTCTAGCTAATAATGCCACTGACAAACTCGGTGAGCTTAACTTGACTGCTGCAAATGATGACGAGCAAAACGTCAGCTCAGATGAGACCTCAGCCAACCTTGGTGATCCGTTATCAAACGGTCAGCAAACGCCAGATGGCGAATGGAGCGCGTATGGTCGTACTGATTATGGTCAGCGCTACTCACCTCTAGATAAAATCAATACCGATAACGTCAAAGATTTAGAACTGGCATGGCAAATCCAAACAGGTGATGTCAAAGGTCCTAACGATGTCGGTGAGACCACTTATCAGGCAACACCATTAAAGATTGGCAACGGTTTATACTTATGTACCCCTCACAACTGGGTACTAGCGCTAGATGCCGACTCTGGTGAGACGCTGTGGAAGTTTGATCCTCAAGTAGAGGAAAACTTACAACGTCAGCACCAAACCTGTCGCGGCGTATCTTATTATGCGGGTCAAGCGACCAGCCCCGTGCAAGTACAGAAAATTGCTGGTAATACCTTTGAAAATGCATCTAAGCAATGCGATGCCAAGATATTTATCCCAACGTCTGATGCGAAGTTGTATGCACTCGATCCAAATACTGGGCAACGCTGCCAAGATTTTGGTGATGATGGTGCATTAGACTTGATGCATAACATGCCGTTCAATCAAGCAGGTTACTATTATTCTACGTCACCACCAGTCATCGCGGGCGATACCATCATCGTCGCCGGTGCTGTCAATGATAACTATGACGTCAACTCGCCTTCTGGTGTGATCCGTGCGTATGATGTCAATACCGGTGAGCTTCTTTGGAACTGGGATTCAGGCGATCCTGATAATACAGCGCCTTTCGATGTCAATGATCCAACCCAAACTTATAAGACCAGCTCGCCAAATTCATGGTCAGTCGCTACTGCCGATGAAGAGCTTGGATTGGCCTACTTCCCTATGGGTAACCGTACGCCAGATCAGCTAGGTAGTTATCGAAATGCCGCTGAAGAAAAGTATGCAACGTCTGTTGTCGCTCTAGATATCGAGACTGGCGAAGCACGCTGGGTTCAGCAGTTTGTGCATCATGACCTTTGGGACATGGACACGCCTGCTCAGCCAACCTTACTTGATCTAGATACGGCCGATGGTGTACAGCCTGCGCTGGTTGTGCCAACCAAACAAGGTGATGTATACGTCTTGAACCGCGCAACGGGTGAGCCTATTGTACCGATTAAAGAACGTCCTGCACCGCAAGGCTATCTCATAGCGGGAGAGCACGCAGCGCCAACTCAGCCTTATTCTGGCTTGAGCTTTGAGCCTGAACCACTGACTGAAAAAGACATGTGGGGTGCCAGTCTCGTCGATCAAATGATGTGCCGTATTGAGTTCAATCAGCTCAACTATGATGGTCGCTATACCCCGCCATCAACCAATGGTAGCTTGGTCTATCCTGGTAACTTTGGTACCTTTAATTGGGGCGGTATTGCAGTCGATCCTGAGAATGGCGTGATGTTTGGTATGCCGACTTACTTGGCATTTACCTCAAAACTCATTCCTAGAGACACGTTGGGCGATGCAGAAACCAATAAAGGCGAGCAAGGCGTCAATGCCAATGAAGGTGCAGATTATGCAGTAGAATTGGGGCCCTTCTTGTCACCATTAGGCGTACCTTGTCAGCAGCCACCATGGGGCACAATCGCTGGTGCTGACCTAGCCACAGGTGATATCGCTTATCAGCGCAAAAATGGTACGGTACAAGACTTGTCTCCTATTCCTATCAAACTGGAACTGGGCGTACCTGGTATCGGTGGACCTATCATCACTAAAGGCGGCGTCGCATTCTTGTCAGCGGCGACAGAAAACAACTTCCGAGCTTATGACTTAAAAAATGGCGACGTGCTATGGAATGTTCGTATTCCAG
Source organism: Psychrobacter sp. Arc9 (assembly GCF_041431295.1). Classification (NCBI taxonomy): domain Bacteria; kingdom Pseudomonadati; phylum Pseudomonadota; class Gammaproteobacteria; order Moraxellales; family Moraxellaceae; genus Psychrobacter; species Psychrobacter sp. Arc9. The sequence continues at coordinate 57,253 of NZ_JASMRK010000001.1, forward strand.
CAGGTGGTCAAGCCACGCCAATGACTTACTTGAACTCTAAAGGTGAGCAAATGGTCGTATTGGTCGCAGGTGGTCATGGTTCAGTTGGCACAACCATTGGTGATTATGTCTTAGCTTACAAGCTTGGTGACCAAGATAAATAATGTTGCATTGGTTCTTAAGATAGTGATTATTTAATTTATCATTATCTTATAATCGACCAATTAGAGAAGCAGGTAACCTAGGTTGCCTGCTTTTTTTAATGCCATCTTTTTTTAATGCCATAGTGTAATGCTGCTAAATCCTTTTATTACCTTACTTATGGTTTATTTATCGCTTATTTTGACCAACGACAACCTGTATAAATACACCTTAATAATTGTTAAGCGAGCTTAACAACAGAGTTAACTGACTTTGTTATGATTCATTAACAGTGACTAGCGGCACTTGAAACTACCACTGTCTATAAGCATATCAGTAGAAAATAATTTACACACTACTGGAACATTTATGAGTAATAAAATCCCTTTATCTTTTTTAGATCTTGCGCCTGTACCTCAAGGCAAAACCATCGCTGAAGGCATCGCCCAAACAGTGGAAACCGCGCAGCAAGCAGAAAAATCAGGCTTAAACCGCTACTGGATGGCAGAGCATCACAATATGCCGGGCATCGCCAGTGCAGCCACCTCAGTACTACTATCGCATATCGGTAGTAAAACCGACCGTATCCGTATTGGTGCTGGCGGCGTTATGCTACCGAACCATGCCCCTCTCGTGATTGCTGAGCAGTTTGGTACTTTGCAGGCATTATATGGTGACCGTGTGGACCTAGGCCTAGGCCGTGCACCTGGTACTGATGGTGCGACGTTTCAGGCACTTCGTCGACAAATGAAAGATGCCGAACGCTTTCCACAAGATGTGCAAGAGCTGATGTATTTCTTAGGTAATGATACAGATGGCAGCCCTGTACAGGCATTCCCTGGCACAAAATCAGGCATACCGATTTGGATATTAGGCTCTTCTCTATTTGGTGCGACTTTGGCTGCACATTTAGGACTACCTTATGTGTTTGCCTCTCACTTCGCCCCGCAAATGCTTGGGCAAGCAATTGAGGCTTACCGTGAACAGTTTAAACCGTCTGTCTATCTAGATAAGCCTTATGTGATGCTAGCTGCAAACTTATTGCTGGCTGATGATGATGCGACCGCCGAGTATCATTTTACTTCAGCACAGCAGAGTTTTGTACGTCTGCGTCGTGGCGAAACAGGTCAAATGCCTAAGCCTACCCACGATATGGACAGTATCTGGAGTCAAGCAGAGAAAATGATGGTAGACAATGCATTGTCAGTATCATTCATTGGCTCTGTCGACACGGTCAAACCAAGACTCGCTGCGTTTTTGGCAACCTATCAGCCAGATGAGCTGATTGTGACGGCCAATATATATGACCAAGCTGCCCGTATCCGTTCACTTGAACTTACACCGGAGCTAAACTTATTTACTTTACAATGAAATGAGACACTTGCATAATTATTGATGAACCTTAACTGGATTTTTGACATGGAAGCAACTCCCATTATCGGTGCATCGCTCATGATTGGCTCGTCGATATTTATGTATATCGTTGCCTTTCTTGCAGTTATGGCTATCGGTGGTTATTTAACCTATCGTACTAGTCCAAAGCGCAAGCAGCGCCGTGAAGACAAGCGTAATAGCGAACGCTAGATTAATACCAGAAGCCCTCTTTTCTTATTTGAAAAGAGGGCTTTTTTAATGCTGTTAAAATTAGATAAGGCGAAAGTACTTACTTATTTAAAGATAGTATAAAATCTGTATTACATTAATCCAAGGGCACGTAACGTCGCTGCCCCAATCGCCATACCAAACATGCCGACAACAGTGGTAAATGCCAAAATATTAGCCGCCAATACATCATTACCACCCATTGCTTTTGCCATGACATAGCTGGCTGCAGCTGTTGGTGATGCGACCATCAAAAACAACACCCCCATATGCACACCTGACAACCCAAACCCGAGCCCAACAGCGATCGCAATCAATGGTGCAATGACAATCCGACCAATACTTGCCTGCATGGATAAGCCCGAAGGGTGCAACATAGACTTTAGGTTAATACTAGCACCCGCACAGATCAGGGCTAACGGCAGAGCCACCGCTGCTAATAAGTCGCCAGTCGTATGAATCACCCCTGTAAGTGGTGGCAATGGCAGTGCTTTATAGACGAATGCCCCAACCAATGCCAAAATTAGAGGATTGGTCAGTAACTTTTTCACAATCATCGTCCCGCGACTAATCCATGTATCATCCACACTTTTGGATACACGGCTTAGAGTAATAACCGCTAAGATATTAAACAGTATCGTCACCACGCCCATATAGACAGCGCCGATACTCAATCCTTGTGCGCCGTAAGCGTTGGCCACGGTTGCAAGGCCAATGATGGCCATGTTGCTACGGAATACGCCTTGTACAAACACGCCTTGGTCCTCAGGACGCTTGACGAAGCGTTTGGCATAGAACTCTGCGCCAATAAATAATATAAACGTCACTAAGATACCAACAAGGATAAGCGTAATTTGCTTACCATAATCGACGTCGCTATCAACCACGCTAAAAAACAATAAACACGGCAAGCAATAATTAAAGACAAAACTTGATGCCTGATCGATAAAAGTTTGGCTTGCTTCACCACGTCGTTGCATAAAAAAACCCAACCACATTAAGGCAAGGTTGGGTAAAACAATGGTAATAGCAAAAACAATAGCATCAATCATAAGTAGACTCAGTTCGGTGACAAGCCCATGAATATATGGACATCAGCGAGACAAATTAACAAGTAATAAGAAAATTTACTGACCTAGTATAGATACAAAGTAGTAAGTAGGACAAGGTTACATGTGACTTTCTTTTAAAACTAACGGTTTTTTTGACAAACAAAAGCCCGTAACGAAATGTCGTTACGGGCTTTTTAACTATAAGTGCTTTATTATAAAAGGCTTTATTGCATAGCTATTATGAGTCCAATGCAGCTTTTGCTTTTTTATGCTTTTTAACCGTCATCGCCAATAACTGAATGGCGGCAGGTGTAACCCCACTCACTCGTCCGGCTTGGGCTAAAGTCGAAGGACGGACTTGCGTGAGTTTCTGTACAATCTCATTTGATAGTCCAGATACGACGCTATAGTCAAAGTCCATCGGTAGTGCGGTATTCTCGAGACGTTTCATCTGATCGATGTCTTCTTGCTGGCGATCGATATAGCCTGCATATTTAACAGAAATCTCTATCTGCTCACCTACTTGTGGATCAACAGTTGAGTCCGTGATAGCCGCGATATCAGCAAAATGTATTTGCGGACGCTTTAGCAAATCAAAGGCAGTCGACTCTTTAGACAGCACTTCACCTGTTTGCTCGGCTACTTGCTTACCTAAAGCATTAGCAGGCGTGGCCCACATATCTTTTAGGCGTGAAGTTTCTGTCGCGATAGCTTCCATTTTTTCTTGATAGGCTTGCCAGCGTATATCGTCTACTAGACCTAGCTTACGACCAGTCTCTGTCAAACGCTGATCGGCATTGTCTTCACGTAAGAGCAAGCGATATTCTGCACGGCTCGTAAACATACGATACGGCTCGGTAGTACCGTGGGTAATCAAGTCATCGACAAGCACACCGAGATACGCTTCATCACGGCGTGGTGTCCACGTGTCAAACTCGCTATTATTAGTGGTGACCAATGCTGCGTTTGTACCTGCCAATAAACCCTGCACGCCCGCTTCTTCATAGCCCGTCGTACCATTGATCTGGCCAGCAAAATACAGACGATCGATAGATTTCGTTTCTAGCGTTGGTTTTAGGTTTTGCGGATCAAAGTAATCATACTCAATCGCATAACCTGGACGAGTAATATGGGCGTTTTCTAAGCCTTTCATACTATGAATAAAGTCTAACTGCACATCAAATGGCAAACTGGTTGAGATACCATTTGGATATAGCTCATGCGTGGTCAGACCTTCTGGCTCGATGAAAATCTGATGGCTGTCTTTATCCGCAAAACGATGAATTTTGTCTTCGATAGATGGACAATAACGCGGACCCACACCTTCGATTTTGCCAGAGAACATCGGTGAGCGGTCTAAATTTTCGCGAATAATATCATGGGTGCGCGCATTAGTATGGGTGATATAGCAGTTGACCTGCTCAGGATGCATAGACACATCACCCATATAGCTCATCACTGGCAATGGCGTATCACCCGGCTGTACAGTCATCACGCTGAAATCAACACTACGCGCATCGATACGTGCCGGCGTACCTGTCTTCAGACGACCAACTGGCAGTTTAAGCTCACGTAAACGATCTGCCAATTTGATAGAAGGCTGATCCCCTGCACGGCCACCATTTGAATTCTCTAAACCAATATGAATGACACCGCCCAAGAAAGTCCCTGAGGTCAATACGACTGTTTCGGTCTTAAAGACAATACCTGTAGAAGTCACAACAGCCGTTGCACGACCATTCTCTACCAAGATATCATCAGCGGCTTGCTGGAATATATCTAGGTTTGGCTGGTTCTCTAGCGTATGACGGATAGCCGCTTTGTACAAGATACGATCTGCTTGCGCACGCGTGGCACGAACGGCAGCCCCTTTACGACTATTTAGTACGCGAAACTGGATACCCGCTTTGTCCGTTGCCAGCGCCATTGCACCGCCTAGCGCATCAATCTCACGCACTAAATGCGATTTACCAATACCGCCAATCGCAGGGTTACAACTCATCTGCCCGAGCGTCTCGATATTATGCGTCAACAATAAGGTCTGTGCGCCCATACGTGCAGCCGCCAGAGCAGCTTCTGTGCCAGCATGACCACCGCCTATCACTATCACGTCGTAATGTTTTGGGTATTGCATGTGTGCCTCACTTGACTCATAACGCTGCTGATTGCCATATCCTATGTTCAAATAAGAGAACAGTCAGCAAATAAACGTCAGTCGAATTTATAAAAAGGTAACGACTCAGATAAGTCGTTCATAATTGGTTAGGGCGTGTTCTTATTTTGAAAATGGTGATAAAAATGAGGTAAATTGCAGCCAAACAAGGAAAATAGCGCAGATAATATCAGGATACTAACCAGCTATTTGACATAGTTTGGCAATATTTAACCATTTTTAGCCCATCCAGATGCTTTTGTTCAGATTAAGGACACGCCCTGAATAACCCATAATTATAACAATTTTTTGATACTTAAAAAACGTTAGAACAAAAACTATTAAAATTAAGCGAAAAGTTCTCCACTCTGGTTACTGTCTTGTTAGTTGTTGACTTACTAGGGCGTGTCTTTATTTCAAAAATGGTGATAAAAATGAGATAAATTGCCGTCAAACAAGAAAAATAGCGCAGATAATATCGGGATATTAAACAGCTATTTGACGATGTTTGGCAAGATTTAGCCATTTTTAGCCCATTTAGATGACTATCGGATGAATTGAAGACACGCCTTAGTTACTGTTTTAATCATCATTTTGATTATTGTTGCCAGGGCTAAGCGGTACGATCTGATCTGACTGCCCACTAGACAGCATATGATGGCTACCATACCCTTCTGGATTGATCTGTAGATAGGCGTTCATTTGACCAATCGCTTCACCATCATCACTCGCCAAAATCTGCGCTTTGATGAGCTCAACTGGCGGTAATGGTAAGTTTTTGAGCAATGCTAAACGCTGATGGTTATCACCCTTGTTGACTACCAATTCGATAAGCTGACGGGCATCGATTGGCAAATCTGGTGTGTTCTGTGCTAACAGTGCCAAATGATAAGCACCTGCAGGATCTTGGTCTACAACGATGCGCTGCTCGATAGCCACATATGTCGCTTCAGTTGCACCGCCCGCCACACTAAGCTGATGAATACACTTAAGTGCTGAGTATGACTCAGTATTAGCAATCTCAATAATGCGTGTAGATTCATTTTTTAAACGTTCACGGCGTTTTTCGATCATTGCCTGTTCAGCCGCTTCTCTTTGCTCATTTAATTGTTCGCTGGTTTGGTTATTCATAAAGCTCTCTTACTCATCTGATAATTATTATTTATATCGCTGGTATCTTGGACACTATATGGGGGTAAATCCTATAAAAACAACGAGGCCTAATGACATAGGCGCGTGGAAACACTAATAGGGACAATAATAAATACGGTACTAACGATACTAATAGCGACAATAAAAAAACCCAAATAGCCATCAAATGACTACTTGGGTTTGCTGTGCTCGTGTCTTGCAAAGGCTAATTGGACATTAAAGACATCCAATTCACACTTTCAAGTATTAAGCAGCAGGGCTGTTTGCTTCAACCAATGGCTTTAGCTCGCCTGATTGATACATTTGTAAGATGATGTCTGATCCGCCCATTAGCTCGCCATCAATCCATAACTGCGGGAACGTTGGCCAGTTAGCGATTTTTGGCAACGTTGCACGAATTTCTGGGTTTTCTAAAATGTTTACAAACGCAAATGGACGACCAATCTGAGTCAACACTTCGATAGAGCGCGCTGAAAAGCCACACTGTGGAAATTGCGGTGTGCCTTTCATGTAGATAATGACTTTATTGTCACGGATTTGATCACGGATCAATTGTTCAACGTCGTTTGCAGCAGTGTTTGGGGTTTGCTCACTCATAAAAGCTCCTATTGATAAAGCGGTTCATTAAAATGATTATTGGTGGTGTTCTAAAAAGTATGCTGGCGATAGAAGCCAATAAAAAATCTATGCTAAGTTCTCTGATTCTATAGGGCTTTCAAGGCTTCAAAAACTGTTCAAGTTTTAATCAGCATACTTTTTGACACACCACCTGATTATTTATATAAAAATAATTGTATAAAGACGTGGCTGATACATGGGGCGACTGCCGCTGTATTACAAGCACGAATTTCGATCTATGTAGGTTCAACAGTATTAGGGACTAATAATACCACGGCATTGGCCATGATGCCCTCTTGACGACCCGTAAATCCCAATTTTTCAGTCGTGGTCGCTTTTACACTGATATTGCTAATATCTGTTTGTAAGTCGCTAGCGATATTAGCGCGCATTGCTGGATTATGCGGCGCTAACTTTGGACGCTCGCACATTACCGTAATATCAGCATTACCTAGGCTATAACCAGCCTCTTGCACTTTACTATAAACATAACGCAGCAATACTCGTGAATCCAATCCAGCATGTGCCGCATCGGTATCGGGAAAATGCTGCCCGATATCGCCAAGTGCTAAAGCACCAAGAAGCGCATCAGCCAATGCGTGCAAGACCACATCACCATCAGAGTGTGCCAGCAAACTGTGAGTATGCTCAATAGGCACGCCTGCTAGAATGACATATTGTTGCTGCTGACCATTATTATGAAAAGCATGAACATCGATACCTTGACCAATTTTTATCATTATTATTCCAAGATGAGTTAAAGGTGATTAAAATAATTCAAAACCACTATCTGAATTTTCAAAGTGGTTTTACTAGTAGCCAGACATCATCGGTCGCCACCAGTTTCAATTAACTGGTATAATATGGTGTTTATTTTATCATAATACCAGATCCAAAAGACAAGCTGACGTTGTGGTGCTAAGACTACGTATTGTAGTGATTGCATAATTTTTAGCGTCAATATGTACTTTGGATAACGTATAAATAGTTGAGCCGTTTTATGTCAGCCATACAAGATACTTCAAGCACAACCGTTTCTGAGTCTTTTAATGCTCATCGCCCTTTAACACTTGCTGATGTCGAAAATCCTAGCACCAAGCATGTGATTGTCGGTATGTCAGGTGGGGTCGATTCTTCTGTATCAGCCGTATTACTTCAGCAGGCAGGCTTCAAGGTCGAAGGCTTGTTTATGAAGAACTGGGAAGAAGATGACGGCACCGAATACTGTACGGCGATGGATGATCTAGCAGACGCGCAAGCCGTATGTGACAAAATCGGTATGAAGCTGCACACGGCCAACTTTGCTATGGAATACTGGGATCGCGTATTCGAGCACTTTTTGGCGGAATATAAAGCAGGACGCACCCCAAACCCTGATATCTTGTGCAATAAAGAAATTAAGTTTAAGGCGTTTTTGGACTATGCGTTGACCCTTGGGGCAGATTATATCGCTACAGGTCACTACACGCGCCGCAGTGTGAACTATACCAATGCTGAAGGTGACGAGGTTGCTCAGCTCTTACGCGGTCTTGATAACAATAAAGACCAAAGCTATTTCTTACATGCGGTTGGCGGTGACAAAATCGCCAAAACGCTATTTCCTGTTGGTGAGCTTGAAAAGCCAGTGGTACGTCAGATAGCTGAAAAGCATGACCTAGCGACGGCTAAAAAGAAAGACTCTACGGGTATCTGCTTTATTGGTGAGCGCCGCTTTAAAGACTTCTTGCAGCAATACCTGCCTGCCCAAAAAGGCGAGATACTTACTGATGATAATAAAGTCATCGGTACTCATGATGGCCTCATGTATTACACATTGGGTCAACGCGGCGGCATCGGCATTGGCGGGGTTAAAGACCGTCCTGAAGAACCGTGGTTTGTATTGGCAAAAGACTTAGAGAAAAACCGTTTAATCGTCGGTCAAGGGCATGAACATCCCATGCTAATGAGCAACGAGCTAAAAGCCTATAAGCTTGATTGGATTGATGGTTTACCACCTGCGGATGTGTTTAGCGACGAAGGTCTAGCCTGTATGGAAAAGTCTCGCTATCGCCAGCCAGACCAAGCGTGTCGCGTATTTGCGATCAATGCTGATGGCAGCGAAGTGCGTGTGGTATTTGATGAGCCACAGCGCGCCGTCACCCCTGGTCAGTCAGCGGTATTTTATATCGATGAAGTATGTCTGGGCGGCGGCGTGATTGAATCTATCGATGCACCTTGCGGATTTTAATTGATTCCTAAGACCCAACCTAAAGCACAGATGTTGACGCAGTGAATAACATAATTTTAACGAACGTCAACATCGCTTTATTTGCATAGACCGCTTTTTTAATATTATATTTCTGCTATATTACGCGCAACGATTTCGACGTCGTTTATTATATGGTAATTTTTTATCCAGACTCTTGCAGTTTTTTATTTCATAACTACTGAGGCATAACCATGACCCCACTTACCGCTCTCTCTCCAATTGATGGTCGTTACGCATCAAAGGCTGACAGCTTACGTCCTTATTTATCTGAATTTGGTCTAATCAAAGCTCGCGTTACGGTAGAGATTCGCTGGTTGCAGTCTTTGGCTGACAACAGCGCAATTGGTGAATTAGCAGCATTTGATGACCAGACCAACGCTTTTTTGAATGCAATCGTTGATGATTTTAGCGAAGCAGATGCCCAAGCTATCAAAGACATCGAAGCGACGACCAATCATGATGTAAAAGCGGTTGAGTACTTTATCAAAGACAAGTTCCGTGGTCAGGATGCCTTGATTGACTCACTTGAGTTCATTCACTTTGCCTGTACCAGTGAAGACATCAATAACCTATCGTATGCATTGATGCTCAAAGACAGCCGCGAGCTGGTCGTTGCGAAAATGCAGCAAGTGACTGATAGCATCGTCGACTTATCTATTGCTCATGCTGATCAGCCAATGCTATCACGCACACATGGTCAGACAGCCAGTCCAACGACATTGGGTAAAGAGATGGCAAACGTGGCCTACCGCCTAGCCCGTCAAATCAAGCAAATCAATCAAGTAGAGCTATTAGGTAAAATCAATGGCGCCGTTGGTAACTATAATGCGCATTTTTCAGCGTATCCTGACGTCGACTGGCAGAGCCATGCTGAAGCGTTTATCAATCAGCGTCTTGAGTTAACGTTTAACCCTTATACGACTCAAATCGAGCCACACGACTATATCGCTGAGTTGTTTGATGCCGTTAAGCGCTTCAATACCATCTTGATCGATTTTAACCGTGATATCTGGCAATATATTAGCTTAGGCTATTTCAAACAGCGCCTAAAAGACGGTGAGGTTGGCTCTTCTACCATGCCGCATAAAGTTAATCCAATTGACTTTGAAAACTCTGAAGGTAACTTAGGCGTTGCCAATGCGATGCTAGCCCATTTGGGTGAGAAGTTACCAATTTCACGTATGCAGCGTGACCTATCGGACTCAACAGTGTTGCGTAATATCGGTGTTGGCCTAGCCCAAAGCATGATTGCGTTTGACGCTTGCTTAAAAGGCGTGGGTAAACTTGAGCTAAATGCACAGCGTTTAAATGATGATTTGAATCAAGCACAAGAAGTGTTGGCAGAACCGATTCAAACGGTCATGCGTCGCTACCGTGTTGAAAACCCGTATGAAAAGCTAAAAGCCTTGACTCGTGGTAATGCCATGACTCGTGAAGCCATGCTAACGTTTGTCGAAAGTGATGAGCTATCAGCAGTTAGTGATGTGGACAAAGAACGTCTACGTGCATTGACGCCTGCTACTTATATCGGTAATGCCGCTGAGCAAGCACGCGCTATTAAAGAATGGATTGCCAAGCTTTAATAGCTAATAAGAGCATACTGATAATGGAATCAGTCTAGAAAGGTAGGAGCGCCTAGTATTATTTACTCGCTCCTATCTTGATAGTAATTTTATCTTATTCACTTATTATCTTAATAGCTATTGTCTGAATAAACAGTAACCTTACTTTGAATACTATGACTGGTTTTGATTCGATTGCTTTTGATTCAAAACCCATAGTCGATAAGTAAGGTTTTATTTTTTATCATCATCGTCATCACTGTCGCCCGGTATGATGGCTTTACCCACAGCAACGGTTCCTTTGACCACGCCTTTGGTAGTTTTATAAGCGATTTTTGCGGGTACTGTGACAATTTTATGGACACAGGCCTGTAGCAAAAATACGCTAGCGATGATGACAACAAAATGCAGCTTTTTCATAACGTTCCTACGATTGAGTGGGTGCTCTGCTGACAGCTATTATTTTGATAATCGTTATTGCTTATATGTACTATATAAACGTCACCAAAATAATAGACATCAAATAGATGACAATCTTAAACTATTAAAACCTTCCTATAAAGCATCCCTTATTATTAATCTTGTACACCGCCAAAATATGGATTTATCAATGACTTCTATTCCTCTTTGTTTACCCGACTCTATCACGCCTAAGCAATTCCTGACTAAATATTGGCAAAAGAAGCCACTGCTTATTAAGCAAGGGTTGCCGCAGCTAGTTGATATGTTTGAGCCAGATGACATGATTGGTCTTGCACTTGAAGAAGATGCTAGCGCAAGACTGCTGACACAAGCAGCCAGTAAAAAAGAAGGTCAGGCACAGTGGCAACTCAAAAAAAGCCCACTGAGTGAGACTGATTTTGAAAACCTACCAGAGCAATGGACCGTATTGGTACAAAATCTTGAACAATGGTCACCAGAACTTGGTCAGTTGTGGCAAGCATTTGACTTTATTCCGCAATGGCAGCGCGATGACATCATGGTCTCTTATGCGCCAGCAGGTGGGTCGGTTGGTAAACATTATGACGACTACGATGTGTTTTTGGCACAAGGCTATGGCTCTAGACGTTGGCAACTAGGCAAATTCTGTGATGACCAGACAGAGTTTGTTGCTGATGAGCCGCTGCGTTTATTTGACGACATGGGCGAACTGATCTTTGATGAGATACTAGAAGCAGGTGATGTCCTTTATGTACCGCCTAAATTATCACATTTCGGTGTGGCACAAGATGACTGTCTGACTTTCTCGTTTGGTTGCCGCCGTCCAAACCTGATGCAAATCATCGATAGTGTGGCCGATATTGCGACTAATGACAGCAAGCTATTTATCCCGATGCTACTACCGCAAGCACTACAAGCGTCAGGTGAATTGCAAGCAGATAGTATTGCCGCTATCAAGGCGCAATTGCTGGCGATGCTACAGTCTGATCGCGGTGATGACATGATTCGCCAAGCAGTCTCTGAGGTGGTTAGTAAGCGTCAATATGATGCGCTGATGCCAGAAGAGACGTTAGATACCGATGAGCTAATGCAAGCGCTATCAGAAGGGGCCACATTGCAGGCGGACTATAGCAACCGCCTACTCTATAGCCAGACCACTGATGGCACCGTGCTATATGCCAATGGTCAACGTATCGATGGGCTCGATGAAGCGGCGATAGCATTACTAGTACGCTTGGCCAATGGTGAAGCATTACAACATAGAGACGTCACCGATGTTGATGCAGATGATTTGAGCGAATGGCTAGAGAACGGCTGGGTATGGGTGGATATTGCCGAATAAAATTCCATAATCAAATTTCAGCCAAACAGCGCAAATAAAAAAAACCGCTATCTGATAATTACTCAGATAGCGGTTTTTTCTTATACATCTTATACAGTTACTAGTTTGGCATTTATAGCGCTACCAAACACGGCTTAGTCTTTATGAAAGTTGGTATAAAAGCTAAGCGGATTCGTAATTAATGCAGTTCTTCTACTCTGTACCAAGCTCAAGCAAGCTCGCGTTACCACCGATTGCTGTGGTATTGATAGTCTTGACTCGCTCAGTGACAAAACGATGCAGATAATCAGGCGTTAGCATTTCTGACAAACCTTCCATATCAGTGACACTGATAACCTGTGTCAAAATACCGTCAGTATTGGCAAGCTCTTGACTGATAGCTTGCACTTCGCTGCGGCTACCAGAGACAGCCACTTGTGCTAGACGATCGATATATAAAAGCGTGACTGTTTGCGAATCGTTAGCCACACTCAATACATCTTCGCTGATACCTGTGTCGTGCAGTATCTTAGCAGCTTCATTACACATCTCATCTTGGCTTGGGCAATGCAATATAACTTCATTACCTGTCAACAATGCCGCGATAAGCTGACCTAATACTGCCATGGCTCTAGCAGTTTCGCCACCGATGACCATCGTCTTACCACGACCAGTCACATACAAGTCATTGGACTCGCCTGTTGCCCCTGTCATACGATGCATCTCATCCAAGCTAGGCGCAGCGCTCAACAAATGGTTGAATAAACGCTTTGCTTTATTAGCGTCACCAGTGAGCAATGCCAGTTTTGGAATGGCTGCTTGTAGATACGTTGCGCGGTTGACTGCGCCGAGTAATCGCCAAGATTCACAAACCTGGGCATGATTTTTTTTGAATTCAGTCGCCATGTTGCTACTCCTTATGCGAGTTCTGTTTGAGTGGTAGTTTGGGTTTCAGTTGCTGTCATATGAGCAGCTGACTGTTCAGCATTGACTGATTCTGAGCTAAGTTGCATGAGACGCGCGACATAGTGCGGGCCACCAGCTTTAGGACCAGTACCAGATAGACCACAACCACCAAATGGCTGTACGTTTACGACCGCGCCGATTTGGTTACGGTTGATGTAAGTGTTACCGACAAATGCGCGGCGCTCAATGTGCTCAACAGTATTTTCGATACGGCTATGGATACCTAACGTCAAACCAAAGCCTGTATTGTTGATGGCATCAATCAGCTTATTCAAATCACGCGCTTGATAACGTAGTACGTGTAGGATTGGGCCAAAGTGCTCACCACCGATCACATCGATGCTCTTCACTTCGATTGCGGTTGGCAATACAAAAGTAGACTTCTCTTGACTGACGACTGAGCTTGAGCTCATCGGCGTCTGTGCCAAAATAGTAGCAGTCGGCTCAGCACTCATACGTTCGATGTGCGCCTCTAAACCATGCTTAGCATCCGCATCAATTACTGGACCTACATCTGTCGCAGCATATAGAGGATTACCTACAGACAGCTCAGCCATATTGCCTTGCAACAGCTCGATTAAATCATCCGCCATCTCTTCTTGTACACACAATATGCGACAAGCTGAACAACGCTGACCTGCTGAACCAAATGCTGATAGTACCGCATCTCTAACGACTTGCTCTGGCAGTGCTGTTGAATCAACGATCATTGCGTTTTGACCGCCAGTTTCAGCGATAAAGACCGGCAATTCGCCACTGTTTTGTGCATGATCATTTAGGCTTTGGTTGATACGTTGGGCTGTTTGAGTAGAACCTGTAAATATCACACCTGCGATATTATCAGCAGCCGTCAAAGCACCACCTACGTCGCCTGCACCAATGACCAATTGCAATGCTTCTGCAGGTATACCCGCTTGATACATCAACTGGGCACCAAAGTGAGCTACCAAACTGGTTTGTTCAGCAGGTTTCGCTACTACGGTGTTACCTGCAGCAAGTGCAGCTACAATCTGTCCCGTATAGATAGCCAATGGGAAGTTCCATGGACTGATACAAACGAAAGTGCCACGTGCTTTATACACTTGACGAGACTGCTTACCAGCCAAGTCTGTGAACTCATGTACGACGTCATCTAGACGCTCTGCTTCGTCAGCATAGAAACGACAGAAATCAACGGCTTCTTTGATTTCATCGATGCCATCTTGCATGGTTTTACCCGCTTCAACTTGGCATAGTGCCATTAGCTCAGCGTAGTTCTCTTCGTATAGCTCAGCAATCTTACGTAATATCTCAGCACGCTTAGCTGCTGGTACATTTTTCCATACATCTTGACCAGCAACAGCAACGTCAATCGCTTGGCGAGCCACTTCAGCATTGGCATAAGTTACTTCACCAGCACTAACTTCATGATTCCAAGGCGCAAGTACAGTCTGCTTATCAAGCTGATTCGTTTGACCATCTACTTCATAGGTATCAACAGCTTTACCATTAATAATAGAGGTTGCTGACCATGTCTTATGCAGATGGCTATCAATAGCTGATTTGAACGGCAACCATTGTGACTCTACAAAGATATTAGGGCCAAAACTTGCACGACGTTCACCGTAAATCTCTAACGGTAACGGGATGTCTGGATTGTGCAATGTTGCATTACCAAGCAGCTTGTCGTATGGATGCACTGTTAGCTTTTCGATTGGATAAGACTTGTCTAGCAACTGATGAACAAACGAGCTGTTGGCACCGTTCTCAAGCAAGCGGCGTACCAAGTACGGTAGCAAGTCTTTATGTGCACCTACTGGCGCATAGATACGTACAGGAATCTCATAAGCTTGCAAAATATGATCGTAAAGTGCATCGCCCATGCCGTGCAGACGTTGGAATTCAAAGTCTCTATGTGCACTCATGGTCATGATTGATGACAGTGTATGCGCATTATGCGTCGCAAACTGTGGCCAGATTAGACCGCGCAGATGGTCTGACAATAAGAAGCGCGCACAAGCAAGGTATGCAGTATCCGTACCTTCTTTACGTGTCCAAACGGGATAGCCTGATAGACCTTTTTGCTGAGCAAGTTTGATCTCAGTATCCCAGTAAGCGCCTTTTACTAGACGTACTGGTATACGATCACCGACTTCAGTAGACAAACGAGCCAGCCATGCTAATACAGCGATAGCACGTTTAGAGTACCCTTGTACAACGATACCTAAACCATCCCAGTCCGCCGTTAAATTATCACGGTACAAAGACTCAAACAGTTTTAGAGAAATCTCAAGGCGATCTGCTTCTTCAGCATCAATACTGATATCGACATTGACTTCACGTGCCGCTTCAATCAATAGCAGGCAGCGCTGACGCAATAAGCCCATTACTTGCGCTTCTTGCGTGGCTTCATAGCGAGGATGTAGTGCTGATAATTTGATAGACACTGACGGCTTTGGCATGCCTTCTTTGACTTTTACGTTGGCCGTAGCTCTGATCGCATGTAGATAGTCATTGAAGTATTTTTCCGCATCTTTATGCGTGATCGCCGCTTCACCTAACATATCAAATGAATAGGTATAGCCTCTATTACGATATGGTTGGCTGTTTTTATTGGCGTCTTCGATGGTCTCGCCCAATACAAACTGATGGCCCATGATACGCATGGCTTTTTGCATCGCACTGCGAATGACAGGCTCACCCATCTTCTTAGTCATGCGATCCAAGAAACCTGATGCAGTGGTGCTGCTGTCAATACTGACAACGCGACCAGTCATCATCATGCCCCAAGTAGAAGCATTGACCATAAAGCCATTGTCATTTTTGATGTGCTTTTTCCAATCTGCCACACTCATTTTGTCATGAATCAACGCATCAGCCGTATAGTTGTCTGGCACACGAATCAAGGCTTCTGCCAAGCTCATTAGCAAGATACCTTCTTGGGTATCGAGGCTATACTCAAGCAATAATGAGTCAACCATCTTGACGGCTTTACCATCATTACGTACGTGCTCGACCAGTTTGCGCGTTTGCTCAGCAGCAGCATCGCGTTCTTCTATACTGGGTTTGGCAAGTGGCAATAACTCAGACAACCAACGTTCTTCATCTGCGCTATATAGTGGCGAAATACGTTTATTTAGCGCTTCTGCTGACTGGGCGAGATACTCAGGCGACAGCATATCAACAGGATTAAACAAGATCGGCTCTTGCGGGGTAAACTGGTCTACTGGGTTCATAATAACTCCATAACTATCGTTTAAAAACCATAATAAATGGTGCTTTAGGAAGTCTGATCGTCCTGTATAACTGCTCATAACCGCTATCAAAAAATAGTGGTTATTGACGGATATTCACAGCAATAATCAAAAGACCAAACGGCGCCATCACAAAACTAAAAATCCAGCATAGGCTGGAGACGGTTAAGTAGGTCGTTCGACTGTTAAACGGGCTACGTTAACAATACAAAGGCAACAACGAAAAGCTAAGCGGCATTAGTGCCTTCTTCTTGTTAGTAGTGAAAGGAGTGTGATGACCAAATATCGCCTTATTGAACCGAAAAATCGCTCTAATAATTATAAATCTGTCATCTTTGATGATGCTAATTCACTGTAAGAAAAACCTCTACGGCGTTGATTGAGGTGATGCGCTTAACTCGGCTATAATATCACGAAATTTTTTTTCAAACTAACGAAATTAATCATTTTCAAATAATTAATTTCTATCTAAATAACAATAACTTACAAGCAATTTACTGACTATGACTCTTTGGTTACGTTTTTTTGTTTGCTATTGCCTATAGTTTGTCATCACGCTGCTTAACACCAGTAACAAAAATACCAAACATTAGCATCGAGCATACAGGGCTTAGATCAAGACGATAGGCTTATTTACTGACAAAGAAAAACCCTCCTTGTCATCAAATGATAAGGAGGGTTTCTTGTTTAAGACACTATCTAATGTCTTATAACGCCTTGCATTATAAGAAAATAATCTTGAACAACAATATAGCAGTCAAAATCCAGACAGCGATACTGATATCTGCAAACTTGCCTGCAATTGCTTTTACAGCCGTAAAGGTAATAAAACCAAGTGCGATGCCGTCAGCGATAGAGTATGTAAGCGGTGTGAATAGCAATACCACGACCACTGGTGCTGCTTCTGTTAAGTCGCTCCAGTTAATGTCCTTTAGGGTACCCATCATAAGTACGGCTACATAAAAGATAGCGCCAGCCGTTGCATAAGCTGGAATCATACCTGCTAGCGGCGAGAAGAAAATACTGAACAGGAATAGCACACCTACCGTAACAGCCATTAAGCCTGTACGGCCACCTGAGGCAATACCAGAGATACTCTCAATATAGCTAGTCGTCGATGAAGTACCCAGTAAAGAACCCGCTACTGTCGCTGTTGAATCAGCAAGTAGTGCTTTGCCCATGTTCGGGATATTGCCATCTTTGTCCGTTAATTTTGCTTGGCTAGTGGTAGCAATCAAAGTACCAGCAGTATCAAACAAATCGACAAATAAGAAAGCAAAGATAACACTGATCATGCCCACATCAAATGCACCAGCAATGTCTAACTGCATAAGCGTCGGTGCAATAGAAGGCGGTGAAGAGATGATACCTGTGAACTGCGTATAGCCCATTAATAAGCTAATCAGTGCAACCAATAAAATACCAATGGTTACCGCACCTGGGACTCTCTTATAAGACAGGCCAATGATAACAACAAAACCTAATGAAGCCATGACAGGACCAAATGATGTCATGTCACCAAGGCCAACTAAGGTTGCATCATGATTGACGATGATGCCTGCGCTTTGCAATGCAATAAACGCCAAGAACGCACCAATACCAGCGACTACGCCGTTTTTGAGAGACGTTGGAATGGCATTAATGATTGCTTCACGAATCTTGAATAGACTCAATAGTACGAAGATACAACCAGACAAGAACACCGCACCTAACGCTGTCTGCCATGCGTAGCCCATACCAAGCACCACACCATAGGTAAAGAAGGCATTAAGACCCATACCTGGTGCGAGCGCAACTGGTAGTCGGGCGTAGATACCCATGATGAAACAACCTACTGCTGCTGCTATACAGGTCGCTACAAATACTGCCCCTTTATCCATACCTGCATCGGCTAAGACGTTAGGGTTGACAAAGATAATATAAGCCATCGTCAAGAACGTGGTTATACCAGCGATGATTTCTGTTTTGATCGTGGTATTTTCACCATTAATCCCAAAATAGCGTTCAATTGCATTCATAAGTGTCGCCCCCGACTGGCTAATAAAAAGTCATCATTACCTAAAATTGAACATGACCTCAGCGAAAAAATAACGATGCCACAATAAGAATAATGTAGTAACAAAGCGTAACATATTAGACCAGTTATCTTACAAACTCAATCGTTGATAATGTCTATCTCGTACAAAATAGGATTTTGAGAGACTTCAAGACTATCGGTCAGAAAAGCCACATGAAAAGCTATATATAGTCATGCTGCTCGACGCTATTCGAAAAACTACTTTCTACTCGTCATTGAGGAAATATTCGGTTTGACTCATGAGCTTTAGGTAGTAAGTGTTTGCTCGGTCATTATCCATGTTATCCAACTAACTATTGAATGAATCAGTAGTAGCCCAACTAAATAGTCGTTTAACACATTAATAATGACCTTTCTCTCATTTAGAAGTAAACTAGGGGGTTATTATACCGATACCTAAATCGCGATACTTACTGTTGCAGCATTTTTCTAAGCACAGTTACAAATTTTTAGTGAAGAAACGTGCTGCGTATTAAATAATAAAAAGTAAATAGTGTTTGTTTAGGGGTTGTCTGGTTCGGATACCACTATTCCAGCCAGCTGTTATCAATTATTCGTGAGTCCATTACATGCCTGAATCATTAAATATTGTCGGTCTTATTACCCAAGCCAGTCTATTGGTGCAGATTGTGATGGCACTATTGTTATTAGCCTCTTTACTCAGCTGGGTTATTATCTTTCGCATGAGTGCTCGACTTGGTACAGCCAAAAACTTTGATCAACAATTTGAGACTTGGTTTTGGTCAGGCGAAGACTTGGCCAAACTATATCAAGGCATTCAAGGCTCTCCTGATCGTCAGGGACTTGAGCAGATTTTTTATGTGGGCTTTTCAGAATACCTAAGAATGCATAAAAAGCGTCAACCTAAAGACGACATTATCGATGGTGTTGAACGCAAGCTACGCGTCGGCCTAGGTCGCCAGCAGCAATTGCTAGAGTCGGGACTGACGACGCTAGCCAGCATTGGCTCCGTTGCTCCGTACATCGGATTGTTCGGTACAGTGTGGGGCATCATGAATGCATTCTTGGGACTGTCTCAAACTGAACAAGCTACCCTCGCCTCTGTCGCTCCCGGTATCGCCGAAGCACTGATTGCCACAGCCATGGGTTTGTTTGCCGCTATCCCTGCGGTATTGGCATACAACCACTTCACAGCAAAATCGAGCCAACTATATGACTCGCGTGCCTTATTTTGTGATGAAATGACAGGCATGCTACAGCGTGAGACCAGCGTACAAGCGCCTATTAGTAAAGAAACCCAAGTTAATGCAGGTCAGGTGACAGGGCTATGAAACCAAACCCCTACGGCCGTGAAAAAAAAGCTCTTAATGCAGAAATGAACGTCGTACCTTACATTGACGTCATGCTGGTGCTACTGGTGATCTTTATGGTGACAGCGCCGATGCTGATTACAGGCGTCGATGTTGATTTGCCAAAAGAGCAAACCAATACCATGAGTCAAAGCCAGTTACCTGTGATTGTCTCGTTGACTGACAAGGGTGATATTTTTATCAGCTATGAAAGCAATGTCGACGTGCCAGTAAGTGAGCCTGAGCTGATTAATACATTGTCTAACCTGCAGTCTCAGAGCGATAATAATAATGCTGAACCAGTACAGGTGATGATCAATGCCGATCAAAACAATCAGTACGGTGCCATCATGACGCTCATGGCAACCTTGCAACAAGCAGGTATCGAAAAAGTTGGGTTACTAACCGGTGCACCACTACCCACGCCTTCTTTATAGTGATAAGCGTCCTTTAGTAAATGTCTTATATCATAATAGCCAATCCTAGTAATCCATCTGACAAATCACGTTCATGAGTATCCTTACCATGCATAATGCTCCTGCCGTCTATGTACCTACCGAACCAGAAAGCAACGGGCTAACACTGCCGACGTTGCTAAGCTTACTAGCGCATGGCCTTGTCATTGGCATACTGGTCTATAACTATCAAACCACTGAAGTTGAGACTGCTGGTAGTATTGAGACGGTCATGGTGTCTCCTGAGCAACTTGCTGAAATGCAAGGACAAATACTGGCCAACCGTGCAGCAGCCAGTGCGATGCAGATGGATAGTAGCACTAGCGATTCGTCTAGTAGTGCCCAGCCAGAAATATCTGGTAGTAGCGTCAGTGCGCAAAATCCAAGTCAGTCAAGCTCTCAGCGCGTGCCTGTATTTATACGATCTGAGGAGCCAGCTGGTCAACCCATACTGATGAGCGAAGACCATCAACAACGTCTTCTTGAGCAAAATCAAGAGTATGAGCGCAAAATGGCTGAGTGGGCAGCGCAGTTAGACGAGTCCGCTATGGAAGAGCTTGACCAAGTCGATCAAAGCAAACGCGACCAGCTTATAGAAGAACAAAAAAGGCTGGGAGAGTTTCGTCAAAAGCAAAACAATCCACCAAAGATAAAACGTCCCACTGCTAGCGATCGCAATATTGAGATTGATACTGCTGGCTCTGGCAATGCAGGAAAAACCTTTAGCCTATCAGATGGGCAGTCTACTGTGTCTGGTGATACGTCAACCTCTAGTACGTCCAAGGGCAGTAGTCGTTCTGCAGCCAGTGGCAGTCGCGGTGCCAGCAACAGCGAAATTATCAATTTAATCAAGCGTAACTATACGCCGCCTACCGCCGCGCGAGGTTCTACTCAACGCGCCACCCTGACCATCACTGTCAATGAAAATGGCGATGTGATCAATGTGACTGCCTCTGGACCTGATAGCACGGTCAACGAAGCGGCCAGACAAGCGGTACTCAATACTGGCAGCCTCCCGATTGATGCTGATGACCCTAAATACCCGACTTTTACCATACAGTTTAAAGGCAGCAATTAATCAGTTGCTAGGTTCTTATAATATTGGTAACGTGACGTTAAGCGGCTTGTCTCGCATAGGTTGCTGCCTCATCTAGATGCTTGTCTCATTAAATAAAAAATGAATATCATACTAATTTTAGGAGCTCCATTTACCCATGCGTACCCCAAAAAAATTACTAGCCTCATTACTCGCCAGTACCTCAGCATTGCTGATATCGCAAAGCGTGCTCGCTGCACCTGTTGTACTAGAATTGGACTATGAGATTCCTGTCCAACAAAACCAAGTCGCGTTTGTATCGTTTGCGGGTGACTCTGTCTTATCACCGATTATATTAAATGATCTGAGTAAAACCGAGCTAAAAGTAACCAATCAAGATCTACCGCAGCAGCCACACAGTAGTAAAGAGCTGACAGGTACATTACCTGTTTGGCAAAGCATGGGCATACCGTATCTGGTTGTCGGCAGTACGCGTACCAATCGTGGCAAAATAATCACCGATTATGAAGTCATCGATGTCAAATCTGGTCGTGTGATAGAAGGCAAGCAAAGCCTAACCGCCGACAATAATAGGGAAAGTATGCGTTATGCCGGTCATGTCATCGCAGACAAAGTGTACGAGCTGATTACTGGTATTCCAGGGGATTTCTCAGGACGCATTGCTTATATTGAAGAAACAGGAACTGGCAAACAAAAGATCTCTCGTCTCAAAGTAATGGATGCTGATGGCGAAAACGCTAGAACCATTACTGAAGTGGCAGGCTCTATCTTCTCACCAGCATGGTCACCTGATGGCAACCGTATCGCCTACTCGGTACAACGTGAGAAATCATATCCTGTTATCTACGTGCAGAACGTCAGTGGCGGCGGTGCAACTGCTCTGACGCCTTTTTCAGGTAGTAACCTAAGCCCCTCGTTCTCTCCTGATGGTAGCAAGATATTATTCTCTAGTAGTTTTGAAGGTAGCGCTGATATCTATGAGATGAGTGCCAGCGGCGGTACACCTAGAAGGCTTACCAATTTACCAAGCAGTGAAGTACAACCAAGCTATGCACCAGACGGCAAATCTTTCGTTTTTGTCAGTGATAAAACTGGCTTTAACAAGCCGCAAGTCTATCGCTACGAGTTTGCCACGGGACAAACCATTAAAGTTTCAAATGGAGGTTATGCGACCAGTCCACAGTTTAGCAGTGACGGTACACAAATTGCCTTTTTGAGTGGACGCTCAGCGGCTATTATGAATAGCAATGGTGCTATCACTACCAATCTTGGCAATACAGGTATCGACGAAGCTCCAAGCTTCTCACCAAACGGTAAACGCGTGGTCTACGCATCGACCCAAGGCGGAAAAGGCGTGCTGACTATCAAGTCCCTCAATGGTGGCGAAGCGTTTGGTAAGTCAGGACAAGGCGTTATCCGCTCACCCGTATGGTCATCAAGCCCAAAGTAGCAATTTTGGTTATAGTAGAATAAATATCAAGTAAGCAAAATTGAAATGCCCCAATCATAGTCGTTATGGTTGGGGCTTTTTTTGATTAAAAAACAGCAATAGATATAACGATAGATCTTAGTACTTATATATTCTAAATGGTCAACACCCCTCGTCTTTGATCTACCTTCCAATATTACATAACCCTCCCTCCTTCGTAACAAACCTGTAAACGCACTAGTATCAAAAAAAACATTGCAATGATTTGTATTTTACCTATACCCTAAATAGACCTGACTAATTGGTCAGGTTGTTCAAATATTAGCCAACATATATTAGCTATTTTCATTGTTTATCTTACAGACGGATGCGTATCCTATTGTTTACATCGATAAAAAACAAGTCAAGGATTGGGTTAAGACTTTGATCTCGTGATCTACCACATTGTCTGATATCTACAGTCAAGCGGGTACTAAGCAGTTATTTTAGGAGGAAACCACCATGAGTGAAAACGTTCCAGCGAATACCGACTTACTGTATAGACTGCATGACCGTCCTACCCCCATCAAAGCATTTTTAGGTGCTATACAGCATGTACTTGCAGCGTTTGTAGGTATCATCACACCCTCTCTTATCATAGGTGGCACATTAGGTTTAGGAGAGCATATCCCCTACCTTCTCAGTATGTCATTGATAGTATCTGGCGTTGCAACCTTTATTCAGACCCGTAAAGTAGGTCCTGTTGGCTCTGGTCTCATGGCGTTACAAGGCACCAGCTTTGGATTTCTGGCAGCGGTACTGACAGCAGGGTTTGTGGTAAAAAACCGCGGCGGTGGCCCAGAAGAGATTCTATCAGTTATTTTTGGTGTTTCATTTCTCGGTGCATTTGTTGAGATATTTTTGAGTCAATTTATCACCAAACTTAAGTCCTTTATGAATCCTATTGTTACAGGCTGCGTGATTGTCACGATTGGCTTGTCATTAACTAAGGTAGGTCTGACTGACTTAGCAGGTGGGTTTGGTGCTGAAGATTTTGGTAGCATTCCGAACTTACTTTTGGGCGGTGGTGTGCTGGCAAGTGTCGTACTGATTAGCATCATCAATAATAAAGTCATTCGCTCAAGCGCCATCTTTATCGGTTTGATGCTTGGCCTTATCGCGGCCGTATTTATGGGACATATCGATTTCTCATTGGTTTCTGAAGCGGCTTTTTTTACGGTGCCGATCCCTTTTAAATATGGCTTTGGTTTTGATTGGCAAGCTTTTATTCCTATTGCCTTTATGTATATCATTACCAGTATCGAGACCTCAGGCGATTTGACGGCGACCTCAATGATATCAGGTGAACCGATCAAAGGCCCTCTCTATGAGAAACGCATCAAAGGCGGCGTACTAGGAGATGGTGTTAACTCTCTGATTGCTGCAGTATTCAATACCTTCCCCGTGACGACCTTTAGCCAAAACAACGGTGTAATCCAGATGACGGGTATTGCCAGTCGCTATGTGGGTTTCTATGTGGGCGGTATTCTATGCCTAATGGGGCTGTTCCCTGTGCTTGGTGCTATTTTTACGCAATTACCTAAGCCTGTCGTTGGCGGCGTCACGCTACTGATGTTTGCGACGGTAGCGACTGCTGGTATTCGTATCTTATCTACCGTGCAATTTACGCATCGTAATGTCTTAATCATTGCCACCTCACTGGGTCTGGCAACGGGTATCGCCTTTGTCCCTGACGTACTGTCACAAACGCCGCAGTTCTTTCAAAATATCTTTGGCTCAGCAGTAACGATGGCAGGGATTGTGGCAATCACGCTTGATATGATTTTACCCAAAAACTATGGCATCGAGTTTGATACTAAAGCACAGCACGCAAAAGACAACTTAGAACCAACGCAAGAAGTCGCTTAATGCTAAGCGAAAGCTAGGGTTAAATATATCGAAGTGTTTAGCATTAAGCGAGGTGCACAGAAAAATAGAAACAATCTGTGCACTTCGCTGATTAAGCACCTGACTTATTAAATAGGAACCTTGTCAAATAGCTATCTTGTTATCATTCAAGGCCACAGCCTTTTAAAATAAAAGGCACCAGAAAGTCTGCCGCACGCGCTTCATCTGCTGCGTCATACGCCGTCTTATCCATCAATCCAACGATTTCAATCTCGAATTCAGCATAACGTTGGGTAGTCGCCCAAATCAAAATCAGTAGTTGTAGAGGATCAGTAATCCCAATTTTTCCTTGCTTGTGCCACTCTTTCATTACCTGCGCTTTATCGTGTACCCACTCCTTCATCGTAGTGGACATAAATTCATGCAAATGCGGTGCACCACCGATGACTTCAATCGCAAATAATTTATGGCGACTTGGATTGACAAATGCCTGATGTAGCTTGGTACGGACGAATTTTTCGATGACTGTTTTTGGGTCGCTATCTACTGTCATGGTTACCAAGCCTTCATTCCATTCTTGAATGATCGAGCGTAGCACTGCCATGTAGAGGTTTTTTTTATTTTTAAAGTAGTAGTGAACATTGGCTTTAGGTAAGCCTGCTCTATCAGCAATGCCCTGCATCGTAGCGCCGCGATAGCTCTGAAGCACAAACTCTTCTTCAGCTGCCGCTAAGATAAGCGCTTGATTCTGTGCGCGAATGGCTTGTTGGCTACGGTGCGAGGGCGTATCAGTCACTGAGGTTTCTTCCTTTTGATTGTTTTGAGTCATAGCAGTGGTATCTCACTCTAAGAGACAGGTTCGACAAAATAGTCGCTATATTTTGCTATGTATTCTTATATAAACACATAGATTTGAGCAGCATAACCTGTTAAATAAAAATATTTCGCACAAAACAGTTGACCAATTAGTCAGGTTTTAGCAAAATGGGAACTGTAAATCAATTACGCCGTCATTAACTACCTCTTGCCAGACGTTTTAGACGGCCAAAATATCAGTGTTTCCTTAGCAAATCTGTTTCATATTGTCAGTTCACTATAACTTGAAATTATGCAAAGCGTATATAAGCGCCAAAGCTCTGACTACGAACACATAGATTATCGACTTTTGATTTTATGCAAATTAATAGCGATTAGCTTAATCAAAGCAGCCATAAAACTGAAACAGCCGCTGCTTATCAAGATTACTGCTTATACCTGTAAGTTTATGCAAATAACCATAAGGTATAAACCTCTATCAAACATTTATCGCCCGACACAGATAACGGGCTACCCTATTAGAAAAGGATGTCATCGTGAGCTTAACCTTAGCGCAATTCAAC
The DNA here is from genome assembly GCF_041431295.1 of Psychrobacter sp. Arc9. NCBI lineage: Bacteria > Pseudomonadati > Pseudomonadota > Gammaproteobacteria > Moraxellales > Moraxellaceae > Psychrobacter > Psychrobacter sp. Arc9. The sequence continues at coordinate 83,314 of NZ_JASMRK010000001.1, forward strand.
GATTTATCACAAGAAGTCGCCATCGCTCAGCTATTGACTTGCTGCACCAGTAAAAGCTGGGCTTATAAGCTTGCAGACGCCCGCCCTTTTGTAGACGTTGATGCACTGCTAACAAGTAGCGACGCTATCTGGAACAAAGTACAAAATGATGAGGCTAACTTATTAGAAGCGTTTGATGGGCATCCACAAATCGGCAACGTAGCATCTCTAAAAGAGAAATACCGCAACACACAAAGTAGCGCCGCACACGAACAATCAGGCGCTAACGATGCAGCAGACGAAGTCCTCGAAGCACTTGCCAAAGGAAATCGCGACTATCTTGATAAATTTGGTTTTATTTTTATTGTCTTTGCGACGGGTAAAAGCGCGCAGCAAATGCTGGATCTACTATTAGCGCGCTTGCCTAATGATCGTGCCACAGAGCTTGCCAATGCAGCCGCTGAGCAAAATAAAATTACGCGTCTACGTTTAAACAAACTACTAGACAATGCTTAGACAGGCAAATAGTAGTCGCAGAGTTAGACTAGCATTTTTATCCTATTTATATTTCTCACAAATTTAAAGGAAGCATTATGTCTGCCACCCTATCATCACATATCTTAGACACTCATCTTGGCAAACCTGCGGCTGATGTCGCCGTTACCTTACACCGCATACGAGACAACGGTGCCGCCACATTATTGGCACATGGCACAACCAATAGTGATGGCCGTGTCACACCAGACGCTTGGCAGTTTGATACAGCCATCGATAGCACAGAGCATCAGCTAAATATTGGCCGCTATACCGTAACGTTTGATACTCAGTCTTATTTTAATGCTCAGCAGTTGACAGCATTTTACCCGCAAGTGGTTATCGACTTTGTGGTAAACGATGCCAGTCATTATCACGTGCCACTTCTGCTTAGTGCGCACGGTTATAGTACCTATCGCGGATCGTAGCTTTGGCGCTGTTTAGCTCTCTGCTTTGTTATTAGTGTTCAAGAAATACTATCAAAAGAAATTACCAAGACATTTTATTAAGACACTGTCATATTAAAGGACATTTATTACATGGGCGCCTATCTTCTCGAATGGTTGAGTTTATTTTTCCGATGGTTTCATGTTATCGCTGGGGTGGCATGGATTGGTGCATCGTTTTATTTTGTGTGGCTAGATCTAAGTCTACGCAAACCGCCACAGTGGAAAACAGACAAAGGCATTTCGGGTGATCTTTGGGCCGTCCATGGCGGCGGGTTTTATGAGATTGCCAAATACAAACTCGAACCCGAAGAGATGCCAAAGACGCTACATTGGTTTAAATGGGAAGCTTATACCACTTGGCTGACGGGTGCGGCGATGATGTCTATCGTCTATTATGCCAATGCAACTGCCTACCTAATTGACCCAAGCAAAGTGCCGTTTACTAGTATCGGTGCCATTGCCACCAGCTTGCTTTTCTTATTTGGCAGTTACTTCATTTATGAAGTGATCGTACGCAGTCATTTGGGTAAAAACGCGTTTATCTTTAGTACCTTGATTTTTATCTTGCTGGTCATCGCGAGCTGGGGCTCTTATCAGCTATTTAGTGATCGCGCTTCGTTTATTCATATCGGTGCCATCTTGGGCACGGTGATGGTAGGTAACGTATTCTTCGGTATCATGCCGGCTCAGCGTGCGCTCGTTGACTGTGTGCGTCGCGGCGAAAAACCAGGTAAAGAAGTGGCTGAATTGGCATTACAAGCCAAAAATCGCTCACTGATGAATAACTACTTTACCCTACCGCTGATTTTTACCATGATCAGCAACCATTACCCAATGATGTATGCTCATGAGAAAGGTTGGTTGGTATTGGTCTTCGTCGGTATCATCACCGCGACTGCCCGTCATTACTTTAACCAAAAGCATTTGGGTCATAAAAAACCGCGCTACTTGGTCATTCCAGCCGTATTAACTGTATTATTAATTATCTGGATGCGACCTGAGCCGATTGAGCCAGCGCCAGCAATGCCTGCTACTACTTCAGTAGCACCTACGACAACTGATAGCACGCCGCCAGCTACAAGCGCGACTACTGACTCAAGCACTGATGCTGTTGCTAACGCTAATACCAATTCTAATAGTAATGCTACTAATAGCGTTAACAATGATGCCGCTATTGCTGAAGCCGTACCAGTGAGCGCGTCAGCAGATGACGCCATGATGGATGTCGTGCATACGCGCTGTAGCACCTGTCATGCGGTACAACCGACACAGCAAGGCTTTGCCGCGCCGCCAGCAGGAATCATTTTGCAAACACCAGAAGACTTAAAAATTCATAAAGCGAAAATCGTCACTGCGGTACAGACTGGCTATATGCCGCTTGGTAATATTACTCAGCTGACGGATGCGGAGCGCCAACAGCTCGTGGCCTATGCATCATCACTTTAATTTTTGATAAAAAATAACTGTCCTTTACAAGCAATATTTAAATAAATATCTAAGGCTCTAGCGATATAGGAATATAGATAATGAGCAAAAAAATTACCAGTGACTTTGATATCAGTACGTATCCCCGCGACCTAAAAGGCTATGCTGGCAACCCACCAAAAGCGAACTGGCCAGGTGGCGCAAAAATCGCCGTACAATTTGTATTAAACATCGAAGAAGGTGCAGAAAATAGCGTCATCCATGGCGATGGGCAATCAGAGCGTTTCTTGTCTGATATCTTAGGCACACCAGAATTTAACAACCGTCACCAGTCTATTGAATCTGCATTCGAATACGGTAGCCGTGTCGGTGTATGGCGTGTATTAGATGTATTCAAAGAGTACGGCGTGCCAATCACCACGTTTACCTGTGCTGCCGCTGCTGAAAAGACCCCGCATATCATCGAGCGTGTATTAGAAGATGGTCATGAAATTGCCAGTCATGGTCTACGCTGGATTACTTATCAGGATATGTACCGTGAGACGGAGCGCGAACACATTCGCTGTGCTACCCAAATATTTAAACGTATGCTAGGCGGACAACCTCTCGGCTGGTATACAGGACGCGATAGTCCAAATACTCGTGAACTGGTTGCCGAGCAAGGCGGCTATACCTATGACTCTGACTCGTACGGTGATGAGTTACCGTATTGGCTCAATGTAAAGGTCCAAGACGGCAATATGATCACGCGTAAACCACATTTGGTCATCCCTTATAGCCTAGAGACCAATGACATGCGTTTTTCTTCTAGCCCGGGATTCACCCATGCTGAACCATTCTATCAGTATCTCAAAGACAGCTTTGATACCTTATACGAAGAAGGCGCACACACCTCTAAAATGCTGACCATTGGCTTGCATTGCCGCATTATTGGGCGTGCAGGACGCATCAAAGCGCTAAAGCAGTTTCTGAGTTATATCACCAATAAGCCCGACGTATGGATATGCCGCCGTGATGATATCGCTAAACACTGGTACGAAAACCATCCTGCTACGTCAGACAACACTGCTAACTGGATGTAAGCTTAGGCTATTGTTCTAGTTCTGCTTAGCTAAGCGCGTACGAATTGGCATAGATTAATAAATAAGATAGCACCCACACTATCAACACACACCGTTATTAAAAAGGAATCATTGTGAGTCAAAATACTTCAGCAGTTGGACAAATTATCTCTGCAAACAATCTACCTGATGCCCTGCCAGCATTTACCAAAAAATCAAACGTCGCCGACAGTCGTTTGGGCGCAAAATCGCTATTCGCCACCGATGATTTTTTTGCGGATAAAAGCCGTATTCTAAATCCTGATGCGCCTATCTTTGTGGTTGGTAAGTTCGATGACAACGGTAAATGGATGGACGGCTGGGAAACACGTCGCAAGCGCCATTTGGGTTACGATTATTTAGTGATTCAACTGGCGCGCCCAACCAAAATAGCTGGTCTAGATATCGATACCAGTCATTTTACAGGTAACTTCCCCTCTTCCGCCAGTGTCGATGCCTTATACGCGCCAGATCTGCTACAGCAAGATGAAACTGAGCTTGCCAGTCTAAGCAAAAAAGACTGGGATGGTAAAAATTGGCAGGCGCTAGTAGGTATGACCCCATTGCAAGGTCACAATCATGAGCTTGTCGAGATTGATCATGGGCAAACCGTGACCCATATTCGTTTGAATATTTATCCAGATGGCGGCGTTGCCCGACTACGTGTCTATGGTGATATCCAACTTGATGCCAGCCTAAATACACAAGGCGAGACACTTGACTTGGCAGGCGCGTTAAATGGTGGTCGTGCCATTGCTAGTAACGACGCACATTTTGGTGCGGCTAGTAATTTACTACTACCGACTAAAGCACCTAATATGGGTGATGGCTGGGAGACCCGTCGTCGCCGTGAGCCAGGCAATGACTGGTGCATTATCGCGCTAGGTCAAGCAGGTATCGTTGACGCTATCGAGATAGATACGGCACATTTCAAAGGCAACTATCCTGATAAAGTTTCGATTCAAGCCGCCTACTCACCAAATACACCCGAACAAACCTTAGTGACTCAGAGTATGTTTTGGGAGACATTGCTTGAGCCGCAGAAAACCAATGCCAATGCCGTTCATAACTTTGGTAAAGACAAGCTTCAACTTAATAAACCCGTTACTCATATTCGGGTCAATATCTTCCCAGATGGCGGCATCAGCCGTGTACGCGTGTATGGCAGGATTGCTGAGGTTGACACTAATAGTAAAGAGGCAAAATAATGTCTGTCACATTAACAGCGATACCTTTGACCAAAGCAAATTTTGCACCTTATGGCTCGGTCATCGAGCGCTATGATACCTGTGAGCAAACCGCTGACAACACTTATGAGATCAACAATGGCTATGCGGTTCGCCATCATGCACTTGCCAAAAGTCAGCTTGATGGTGGCTCAGTTGGTATGAGTATCTTTCGGGCCAAGAAACGTGAGAATCCGATTGCACTCTCGGTCATGGAATACCATCCGCTTGGAACACAGGCATTTGTATCTATGGAGGGGCAAGATTATATTGTCGTCGTCGCCAAAGCTGGCGTGCCGCCGCATTCAGCTAATGATCTAGCAGTGTTTTATGCAAAATCTAATCAAGCCGTACAGTATGATACCAATGTCTGGCATCACCCTCTACTCGCTCTCGGGCGTGACAGTGACTTTTTAGTTATTGATCGTATCAATGGCGAGGGTGATAACTGTCATGAGATTGATATCACGGATTGGCATGTGTCTATTGAATTAGAAAACGTCAGTTAGAAAATGAACACCGCCAAGCTATCCCATAAGCACAAATCAAACCAATAAAAGCCCCGTTTATGTTTAACATAAACGGGGCTTTTTCGTTATTCATATTTTTCGCTAGTTTATCAAGACATAGATTTACGATAGCGACTCACGCCAGCGATGACTGTCTGATCAATTACTCTATCATCGCCTAGCATCATTAGTACAAACAACTGCTCTTCCAGTGTTTTGGTCTGCACCATACGTCGCTCAAGCAATTCCGTTGCACCCATATCGATAACCACAAAATCTGCTTCTTTATTGGGCATAAAGTTACCGATTTTATTGTCCAATAATAGCGACTGGGCATTACCCAACGTAATTTGGTACAGCCCTTGATGAGCGGATAGTTGATTGCTTTGTAGTTGTTGGATTTTATACGCTTCTGACAGAGTCGTCAGCATCGACAGACTTGTCCCTGCTCCAACGTCAGTGGCGATACTGACACCAGTATAACTTAACGTCTTGGGTAAATCGAACAATCCACTACCCAAAAACAGGTTGGACGTCGGACAGTGTGATATCTGCGTACCAGTATCGCGTAAGCGTTCATACTCCGATTTTTCAAGGTGAATACCATGTGCCAAGGTGGTGCGTCGACCCAGTAATCCCATCGTATCATAGACATCTAGGTAGCCTTTATGAGTGGGATACAGTTGTTTCACAAAGGCAATTTCATCACGGTTTTCTGCTAGATGCGTCTGCAGATAAACACTCTCGTAACTGGCATACAGCTCACCTGCCATTTGTAGTTGCTTGGGTGTCGAAGTAATAGCAAAGCGCGGGGTAATCGCTACATGCTGACGACCACGCTCATGCCAATTATCAATGATGTTTTGGGTGTCTCGAATACCTTGCTCAGCAGGTACACACAAATTATCAGGCGCATTTTGGTCCATCAAGACATTGCCTGTGATCATGCGGGTGTTGAGCCGATGGCTTTCAGTAAAAAATGCGTTCACTGATTCAGGGTGGCTGGTAGAAAACACCATGGCGCTCGTCGTACCATTTGCCAGCAGCTGGTTTAAGAAGAACTGTGCCGTATCATGCGCTACTTTTGGATCGCCAAAATTGGCCTCGGTGACGAAAGTATAATTATTAAGCCAGTCAAGTAATTGCTCACCATAAGCAGCAATCATATCTATTTGCGGATAATGTACATGAGTATCGATAAAACCTGGCATGATCAATTTATCGCGATAGTCATGCACCTTGACTGCTAGCCTACCCTCTTCATTTGCATACTTTGACAGTATAGTTTCACTACGACCATACTCTACAATGCACCCTGTCACACCATCTACGACAAGCGCACCATCAGCGATATATTCAGGATAAACCTGTACACCTTCAATCACTGGTAGCAACGTAATGTCTCGTTCCACAGCTAATGTCTGTAAATGATCAGAGGTTGTACGCTCAGTACGATCGCTTTCGGTCAAGTAGTGCAGCAGTCGAGCTTGATAAATATGTAGGGTCATTCGTAGATCTCACAATGGCTTGGTAGTCCTGAGCGTTTTAATGATTTGGTGGTGTTCTAAAAAGTATGCTGGCGATAGAAGCCAATAAAAAATCTATGCTAAGTTCTCTGATTCTATAGGGCTTTCAAGGCTTCAAAAACTGTTCAAGTTTTAATCAGCATACTTTTTGACACACCACCAATGATTTAATAACAAGTATAAAAATTATATGAAGGGAACCGTTCAAGAAATAGCTTGATGATACTGTTGTAGGAGCTGTGCCACGATAGAAACCGCCACCGCCATCGGCTCTTTTCCGCCAATTTTCAATCCAATTGGCATAACCAACTGATTGACCAGTTGCTCACTGTAGCCACGCTGCATCAAACGATCTCTAAAACGCTTGGCTTTGGTTGCCGAGGCAATGCAACCTATGTAAGGTGTCAAAGTATCTGAACATTGTTCCTCAGACGAGCTAGTATCAGAAATAGTATCTAATGCCGCCCGTACTAACTCAAAATCAACACTATGGTCATGAGTCATAACCAGAATAAAACGCTGACCACCCTGCTCGATAAATGGGCGCACAAAATCTACAGGCTCATCATCGATATGCGGACGGATATGCACTGGTAAGTTATAAAGTGTGGATGGATTAGTAGTAGATTCATCAACTAAGTACCGCTTAAACATCTCTGGGCGACTGTCCACCCAATCTACCTGACAAGGTAGCTCAGCGAGGATGGTCATTAGCGCTGATGCTACATGCCCTGCACCAAACACTAGTACTGACATCGGCGGCGTTACATTGAAGCATTCGAACATAACAGTTACGCTACCACCGCAACACTGTGCCAACTTTGCACCTAGCGGGTAGTGCTTGGTGTAGACAGCATCACGGCGCACCGCTTTAGAGGATACTGACGTACTGTCATCATTAGTTTCAGCAACTTTGGGTTTGACTTCTTTTGATACCGTTGCCGCTATTTCACCGTTCAGTAGTTGCCGTGCCGTGTTGATAACATCGTGCTCTAGGCCGCCGCCGCCCAGCGTATCTACGATGCCATCTTGCGTGACGATCATCTTTGCCTGGAGCGCTCGAGGCGCAGATCCATTTACGGCTACGACCGTCGCCAACACGTGAGCGATACCTCGCTGCTGATATCGCGCTAGACCTTCGTACCAGACGGCTGGCGGTGCTAACGACTCATTCACTGTGCGCAGGACCTCTTGCCCCTGCTACATTTGGATGTTCTATCGCGTTAGGCTGGTCATCAGTTTGTTTGCCTTCGACTTCTTTTGGATCGATGTCTTTAGCATGACGTACGTCTTGCGGCATTGCCTTCTCGTTGTATAGGTCACTGTTCTCTTCTGCGCCTTTTACTAAACTATCAACCGTATCTGTATCTACTTTAGTTGTTAAATCCCACGATGTGCCTTGCATGCGCATCACTGCTTTTAAGACCGCTTCTGGCGTCGCAGGCATGGTCAGCTCTGGATTCTTTTTATAATCACCAAGGCTCGCGACTGCATTATTAAGGGCACACCAAACACTGGCTGCCAACATAAACGGCGGCTCTCCAACGGCTTTAGAGTTATAGATAGTTTGTTCTTCGTTTTTACGATCGTACAATTTGACATTCCACTGCTTAGGCAAGTCATGCGCGGTTGGAATTTTATAATTAGCAGGACTATCAGATGCGAGCTTACCTTTATCATTCCAGATCAGCTCTTCTGCCGTGAGCCAACCCATACCTTGCACAAAACCCCCTTCAATTTGCCCAATATCAATGGCAGGGTTAATCGATTGTCCTGCATCATGTAACAAATCACAGCGTAGTACTTTGTACTCGCCCGTCAAGGTATCAATCTCAACCTCAGCACAGGCTGCACCCAAGGCAAAGTAGAAGAACGGACGTCCCCATGCTTTAGAGCGATCGTAAAATATCTTCGGCGTTTTATAGTAGCCAGTGGACGATAGACTGATACGGTTTTGGTACGATAGTTGAATCATCTCAGCAAAAGTCAGCGTTTCTTTATCGCCAATATAGACATGATTTTTTTCAAAACGTATGTCTTCTTGCGCTACGTCGAAATGCTCAGCAGCAAATTCAAGTATGCGAGCTTTAATGCTTAGACAAGCATTTTGCGCTGCCTTGCCATTAATGTCTGTACCTGATGACGCGGCAGTTGGTGAGGTATTAGGTACTTTGTCGGTACGCGTCGCTGATACTTTGACTGTATCCAGATCAACGTCAAATTCATTGGCAACAATTTGGGCGATTTTAATATATAGCCCTTGCCCCATCTCCGTACCGCCGTGATTGAGGTGGATACTGCCATCAGTATAAATATGTACCAATGCACCTGCCTGATTAAGCGTCTGCACCGTAAATGAAATACCGAATTTTACTGGCGTTAGAGCAAGACCCAAGCGTTTGTCACTGCCTTCAGCGGCAGCTTTTTGATTGGCTTCTAGGATTTGCTGACGGCGATTGTCATAATCGCAATCGTCTGCCAACTTAGTCATGATGGTCGCTAAATCAAAATGCTCAATCGTCTGACCGTAATGGGTACTTTGACCATCTTGATATAAGTTTGCTAAGCGCACTTGTAATGGATCTTGCCCTAGCGTATAGGCAATATGGTCCATCATATACTCAGCAGTCATTAGACCTTGCGGACCACCAAACCCTCGATAGGCAGTATTGGATACGGTATGCGTTTTGCAGCGATGACCTGCTACATGAGCAGCTGGATAATAATAGGCATTATCACAATGGAACATTGCTCTATCGACAATAGCATCAGACAAATCTGGCGCGTAACCACACAAACCAGCCAGTTGCATATCAACGCCCAATATACGACCAGACTTGTCTAAGCCGACTTTGTAACGATTGGCAAACTCATGACGCTTACCCGTCACCACCATGTCATCCTGACGATCTAGACGCATACTGACAGGGACATTATGGCGTTTGGCGATGATACCGCATAGACACGCCCAAGCAGCGGCTTGCGTTTCTTTACCACCAAACCCACCACCCATACGGCGCACGACTGTGTTTACCGCATGAAATGGTAAATCCGTCACTTCGGCGACCAGCTGTTGTACTTCGCTTGGATGCTGCGATGACGTGTACACCTCTAACCCGCCATCATCACAAGGCACCACATAAGACACTTGGCCTTCGAGATAAAAGTGCTCTTGCCCGCGCATATGAATATGACCTTCAATGCGAATCGGTGCGTTCTCAAGTGCAGTCGCCGCGTCACCACGCTTCATAAAATGACTCGGACGCACAAACAACTCTTGCTCTAGCGCTTTATCAATACTAAGTACTGCTGGCAATGGCTCATACTCCACCACTGCCTTGGTAGCCGCTTTTTTGGCAGCGCGATGACTGCTCGCTACTACTACAAATAACGTCTGACCCACATACTCTGTGATGTCATCCACCATCAGTGGCTCACCGTCGAACACCGCACCGATATCCGTCTGCGCAGGCAAATCTTTAAAACTTAAGACATCTACCACCCCATCCGCATCTCTAACAGCGCTCAAGTCCATACTCAATACACGTGCGTGAGCGTGGCTACTTTTACCTACTGCCAGATGTAGCGTGCCTTGCGGTTTTGCAATATCATCCACATAAGTCGCCGTCCCCATGACATGGCTAATCGCACTATCATGCTTAGCCGAGGTACCAATTTTGTTTTTTGGCGGACGCACGCGGCGGATACTATAACTGTCAAATAAAGACGAATGATGGCTCATGGCGGATCTCTTTTATTAGGACGCTTTTATTAATGCTCTTTTATTCTTGGCAAATATAACGATAAGGCGGTATTAGCAATTTACAACTCTGCTAATTAAGCAGTCTCAGTCTGTCTACCTGCTACCAATTGCTTACCGCACTTCACCAGTAGACGCTGTACCACATGTGAGCGATATTCACGGCTGGCTCTGACATCGGTCATAGGCGTAACGTCTGCAGACAAGACTTGTGCTGCTTGCTCAAAACTCGCAACTTCAGCCGCTTGCTCAACGAGCGCTTGCTGACAGGTTGTAGCTAATAACGGTATGGCAGCCATGCCACCAAGCCCAAGCTTTGCATTCTCTATCGTCATGCCATCTGCTGATACATCGATTCGCGCAGCCAATAGACACGCTGAAATATCATCTTCGTAGCGTTTGCTAATTTTATGAATAAATAAGTGTTGATTGTCATGCATCAGAGGAATATGAATAGCGACTACGTAACTGCCTGCTTGCAGTTTGGTCTTTTTATAATCTAAGAAAAATTCTGATAAAGGTATGATCTCATCCGTATAAATCTCATTGCTATTATCTGATTCTTTACGATTAGGCGCGCAATGACGCAGATGAATTGACGCATCTAACGCCAATAAAATCGGTGGTAAATCACCAATTGGAGAAGCGTTGGCTATATTACCGCCGATGGTACCCATATTACGGATTTGCGGAGAGGCAATACGCTCAAATACTTGAGCAAAGCTTGGGAAATACTGCTTAAGCACAGGCAACATCTGCTGATAGCTCATGCCAGCACCTAGTATTAGTATTTGGCTAGGAGCTTGCTCGTTATTCGAGTCTTCATTGCTTGGGTCAGACTTTGCGTCAAATAATGACCATGACTTTAATGCCTCGACAGCTGAAAGCTGGATAATGACCTCGTGATCAACCAAATATTGGGTTACACTCAGTCCCAAATCCGTACCACCTGCCCAAATCGTAGCCTGTGGATTGGCCGCTAATACTTGATTAAGTTCATCTAGTGACTTGGGCATATATAACTGTCGCCCAGCATCATTAAGTGCAGGTGCAATATCATTCGACTCTGCATTGTTTAATTTAGTTTCAGCTGGCACATGTTCAGAGACTATCGACTCTTTTGTACTTGCCATAGCATCTGTTGTGAGACTGATCGTCAAGTCTTTCACCGCCGACTGCTCTGCTTCTCTCTGCTGACCGATATCGCTCATCAGTAGGCCCGCCTCGATAATCGGACGATAACCTGTACAGCGGCATAAGTTGCCAGATATTGATGCAACCACTTCATCGTAACTTAATTGCTTGGCATCGTTCTGACTTGCTGCTTCTGGACTTGTCTGCATACGATTGTTTTCGTAAACGCAAGCCAGCGACATCACAAACCCAGGCGTGCAAAAACCGCACTGCGACCCGTGATATTCAACCATCGCTTGCTGCGCTGGATGCAGCAGAGCACGTTCTGGATGATGCTCAGGATTATCTGCCAAATAAGAAGCCGTCATCAGATGATGACCATCCATGAGCGACACTAGCGTAATGCAAGAGTTAATCGTATAGAACGGTGGCGTAGCATTTTTTTCGTCGCCATTTTCATCACTAAGCGCTGGCTGGCTAGCATTAGGCAGGCGCTGAACCATCACAGTACAGGCACCACAATCACCACTACCACAACCTTCCTTCGTATCCGTTTGGCCTTCATGCAATCGTAGATACTCAAGCACCGTCGTATTAGGGTTAAGCTGGGTTAGCTCGTGGCGTTTCCCATTTAAGTAAAAACTAATCATAGCAAGACTCGGCTAAAATAAAATAATGAAGATAAGCATAAGGCTTAAAGAATTTGATGGCTCAAATGCTGAACGTAAGCACTTGGTTTGTATCTTGCTAACACATTCTTAAGAGATAAAAAAATCAGCACAACGCACTTTTTTATATCAAGTAAGCTGGTTGCAAATATGAGCATTCATCGAACAAATTTGTTAGAAAACTCGTACTATAGGATACTTGACTATTTGGTCAGCTTTCAACATATTATCACTATTCTTATTTATAACACAACCCGTTAAAATGCCTATAGGTACTATCAAACAGTTGGCTAATTTTATATATAGCGAGTAAAGCTGAGCGTTAGATAAGCCATATTACAAACAGCGAGATAGCCTGCGTAAGAACAGTACCGAATACATATATCTCCTTTAAACTGCTATCAGCAGCTGATTTTTATATATAATGTCTGCAAATAAGCCTGACTCTACACTACTATTATTACTAATGATGATTAGTCGTGATATATCGTTGGGCTGAAATCGTTTTTGAGATATTACTATGAAGTCATTTGCCTTTACCTATTTGCTAGTAGCAACGATGCTACTAGGAGGTTGTCAATCATTTCAATTCGTTGACAGTCCTATCCCCGTGAAGCCCGCCCCTACTAAGCTTATTGCTCAATAAAAGCCTAGCGCTTGATCGCACTTATCGCTCAATAAAAATTGGCACAAAAAAAGCAGACATCAATAATGTCTGCTTTTTTATTCGATCGCTCTGTCGGTTCTAGCTGTTTTTATAGCTTAGCATCAGCTGGTTGATGCTTAATAATCGTTTTGGCCAGATGATCACCAAACCAAATAGCAGTATCAATATCGCCCGAACCTGGTGTCTCTTCAGGTGGACCATCAAGCGATTGAGTCATTAAACCCAAAAAGCTAGACAGACGGTTTAAGTCATGAGCTTCATGACCTGTTGGCATCAATGGCAGACCAATCCAATTCATACCATGTTGCATCGCATATAGAGAAATCTGCTGCAATACAGCAAGTTTATCACCGCTCAGACCGCCCGAATTGGCAAACGCTGCTGCCCACTTGCCTTCCCATTTACGATGATACCAACGCTTGGATGTCTCATCCATAAAGGTCTTAAACTCAGCCGTCACACTGCCCATATACACTGCGCTACCAAAAACCAGCAAATCTGCCTGATCTAAATAATCCCAATCAACATCATACACATCGACAGCCTTGGCTTGCGCGGCTGGCAATTGCTGATGCGCACCTTGTACTATCGCCTCAGCGACACGCTTGGTATGACCATAATTACTATGGAAGATAACAGCGATTGAGACATTAGGCGTGTTATCAGTAGATGTAGAGGTGTTAGACGATTTAGCAGGTGTATTCATACGTACTCTAATAATAAATAATTGGTTGAATAGTAAAACTTACAAAATATTGGATACTTAGCCACAATCGATAGTTAGTGGCCTCACTTTCACAATAAATGCTTATCGATAGCTCAAGCTCTTAAGCTTTCAGGCGATACAATAGAATCGAGCCGAGCAACGTTTCTTTGAGTCAATTTAACTGGTAAAAACATCAATAATGATAGAGCAATCGCATAGTCTTTAACTGCACTGTCTTTAATTACATAGTCTCTATACGTCAGCGTATACATACCAGTATATATGCGACGACCTTCATTGAATTCAAGCCCATTGTATCAGACGTATTTTTGTTTTTAAGTTATTTATTAAAGTCTGGCTAATCAGATCACATATACTTTTAATATATTTTGTATAAATGGGTCAGTCGCGTTAACTGATAATGTGACACAAACAAATTCCTGATACCTAATAAACCTATAATTATCAGCACTATAGATAACTATTGATAACTATTGATAACTATTGATAACTATTGATAACTATTGATAACTATTGATAACTATTGATAACTATTGATATAAGGTCATATACACAGCGGTTTATTTATTCCATATCATCATATACTAATTCTACTTTTTCTAACCACTTCGTATTTACATTAATGACAATAGGATTATGATGTAGCGCTTCTTACTGCTAAACCAAATCAATCGAATTAACAGCCGTACAGTTTCCAATTCTGCAAACCTGCGCAACTATACTCATATAAATTCTTATAAAAATGATATCTGATAACATCATCGGATAAGGAAGCTATTACCTTGACTACTCTCGTTCAACCTGTAAACGACACAAAAGATCCTATCGTCAGAGATGAGCTGGCCTTAAATGCACCGCAAAAACCCTTGACTATGGGTGGTGGCATCGTAGGATTGATAGTGCTCGCGTATCTATTAGCCACTCAACATATCTCTCAATCATTGCTACTTGGGATAGGTCTTTTGTTAGGCTATACCCTTTTTCATGCCCGCTTTGGCTTTACCTCTGCTTTTAGACGTATGATGTCAGTGGGCAACGGTCAGGCGATGCGCTCACACATGCTAATGTTGGCAGTGGCTGTTACGCTATTTGCGCCAATCCTTGCTTATGGCACGACGCTATTTGGCGGTCCTGTCGCAGGTTATGTCGCGCCATTAGGGGTCAGTCTAGTCGTAGGCGCATTTGTATTTGGTATCGGCATGCAACTTGGTGGCGGCTGTGCCTCTGGTACGCTCTATGCAGTAGGCGGTGGACGCTCTGTTATGTTCATCACCTTTATTTTCTTCATAGTGGGTGCCACGATTGGTGCTTATCACTTGCCATTCTGGACAGAAGAGATGCCCGCTTATGCACCTTTCTCTTTGGCAACTTCTACAGGTCTTGGATATACAGGGGCATGGCTGGTGTCGCTAGCCATATTCGGCATTATCGCATGGGTAACATTAGTCGTTGAGAAAAAAAGAAACGCACCAAAGATGGCACCCGTACCTTCTGAGTCTGGCTGGAAACGAATCTTCCGTGGTTCTTGGCCGCTATTTGCTGCCGCAATCGTTCTGGCTTTACTTAACGGTCTGACATTACTTACACGTGGTCAACCGTGGGGCATTACCTCGGCATTTACATTATGGGGCTCTAAAATTGCAAGCGGCTTTGGCATGAATGTGGCAAGCTGGGGCTATTGGCAAGGTGCTAATGCAGCAGCGCTTGAGGCCTCTATCTTTGCTGACTCAACCACTGTATTGAATATTGGCATCATCATTGGCGCGTTTATCGCCTCTGCTGCTGGTGGTTTGTTTAAGTTTACTAAAATTACTGCAGGTAACTTTGCAGCGTCAGTCATTGGCGGATTGATGATGGGATATGGCGCACGTCTCGCGTTCGGTTGTAATATCGGTGCTTACTTTGGTGGTATCGCTTCTTTTAGCCTACATGGTTATATCTGGGGCATACTGGCAATGGCAGGTACGTTCTTGGCACTGTATTTACGTCCTCTATTTGGCCTATCAGTGCCGAAATCTAGCGACTCCGTTTGTTAATACAAATTTCGTGTTAATACAGACCTTGTATTAATACAAATGTAGCACTCAAATAAAAAACAGCAGAATAATCTGCTGTTTTTTTATTGTTTATCACTTTGTTTCCACTACTCATTATTATATAGTTAAAGAAATCTAAAACAGCTACAAGGCAGCCGACCGTAGATTGTACATATAGTACCTCTAGGAAGGGTAACACCGTAGCGGTTTAGTAGTTCGCTGACTATAAAGCTGCTAACAACGAACGATGACTAGTGCCATCCGACCCGTGGCAGGCTGGTGCATATGAGTCTGACGGCGATACGAGTAATAGTGAGTATTTGCGTAACTACAGTCAACAGGCAAGTCATTCACAACTATAGCACCGGCAGCTTCTAACTGCATGGCAGCAAGCTTCGGTAAATCCAGCTTTATTTTGTCATCATAAGACGATATAGAAAATAGCGACACAAAGTTATCGATATGGGCCTCTGGCAACGTCTGATTGGCTATACACCCAGCCAATAGCTTATCGCGAACGTCTGTATTTACTTCATAGTTTTCCTGACTGATACACACTCCTATCCAAGCTTGTATAGGGCCTGAATCAGTAAAGCGGTTGACAGTCTCTTGTATCACACCACAGGCCAATCCTTGCCAGCCTGCATGAATCGCTGCGATTTTGCCACTGGTAGGTTGATATAAGACAATCGGTACACAGTCTGCCGTCATGATTGCCAGACCGCGACCGCTTTGTTGACTGACCATCGCATCAGCAGACATTGGCGCCATATTCAACGTAGTAGCATCGACATCATGAATACGTTTACCATGAACCTGACTGACCCAATGTAAGCGATTAATAGCCACATGCTGCTCGTTCTGTGCAGACTTACCTGTCAGCTGCTCATTGATAGCAGCCAATAGACTCATGCGGTTATCTAATACTTGCAGTGCATTATCATTGACATGAAGGCCTAAATTCAGCTCGCCATAATTTGACTGACCCTCAAACCCTGTACGCTGGTTTTTAGCAGCAGAGTCATCAATATCATCATGCGCAAAAGCAGCTGTCTGAAAAACAGCCACATCATCAATTTGCGCAATCATTGTCATTGGGAACGTGTTCGTCATGGCTGCTCGCTCTCACCTCTCATCTAGTAAATGTTAGCGTTTACTCTTCATAATAACCGTCGCTTAGTACGGCCATCAGTTTTTGCATATCTTCAGGTAGTGGCGTCGTGACTTCAATGTCCTCACCTGTCGTCGGATGCACAAATCCTAACGTATAGGCATGCAATGCTTGGCGCGGGAAATTATTAATAGCTTGGCGCTGAGCCTCTGTCAATCCAGAGCGCAACTGACGACGTCCACCATAGACACGATCACCGACTAATGGATAAGTAATATGACTTAGATGCACACGAATTTGATGCGTACGTCCAGTCTCAAGCCCCACATCTAGTAGACAGTAGTTTTCGTTCAATGGCGTGACATTTAGTAGATGCGTTACCGCTTCGCGGCCAGCGGTCATCACCGTCATTTTAGTACGCTGATTGCGATGTCGGCCAATCGGCGCATCGATACGACGATGACGAGATAAGCTTGCTTGGTCCCCTGCTACGACACATTTATAGTGACGATAAACAGACTTGTCTTTTAGTTGTTCCATCAGTGCCATCTGAGCAGGTTTGGTTTTGCCAATCAATAGCAATCCAGAGGTGTCTTTATCAATACGGTGTACGAGACCTGCACGCGGTAAATGATGCTGCTGAGGATAATGATATAGCAATGCATTGACCAAGGTGCCGTTTTGATTACCCGCGCCTGGATGAACCACCATACCGACAGGTTTATTGATTACTAATACGTCGTCGTCTTCATAGACAACATCGATATCTATGTTTTCTGGCTGGTCTTCACCATGCTGCTGTAACGTCGTTGATAGATGCAATACGTCATCTGCTTTGACACGGACTTTCGGTTTTTGGACACTGCCGTTATAGAGCAGACTACCGTCAGTAATCCAGTTCTGTAATTGTACACGCGAAAAGTCTGAAAACGCTTGTGAGGCGACCTTATCAATACGCAGACCAGCTTGATCTTCTGTGACTACATGCGTCATATCTACAATCACTGGTACAGCTTGTCCCGCTACTGGGACTTCATCGTCGTCACCATCCATATCGCTGTCATCAATATCATTATCATCAATGTCGCTATCGTTCAGATCATTACCATCATCGATGAGCAACTCTTCATTATCAAGAGCATCATCATGCACTTGCTCACTCATCATTGGTTGATTATCAGGTAGCTCATTATTGTTCAAAACTTCATTTGGCATTGGTGACTCTTGTGCTGATGAATCAGTATCTAGCGATTGATTCGGTGATAAATTGGTAGTCATGGCATCATTATTCATAGCGGATTGATACATGGAAAAGTCCCTAACAGTGTTTTGTGAGGTGACTTCGAAGATAGTATTATAAATAGCAGTATAAAAAATTGTCGTTTTTTGATTATCGTCATTTACCTATAAATAGCAGATAACAATCTTCAAGGTACAAAAAAGCGGAGACAATATCGCTCTAGTGTATCATGTCACACGCATAAGCCCTATAGAAGCTGCATGCTATCTGATAATTTTTGAGCATACCTTTGGGCTGTAAGATGCATCGCTTAACTCTCTAGAACATGACATTGCTGTAATTTACTGTATATTTACTCATGCTAGCGACATTCGATATCGCTCGTGACAGCCGCTCATGTTAAACTGCCTATACAATATAGATGGCGAAAAAATAGACGTAGCAAATGTTATTCTATAAAGTATAGCCATGTTTTGCTGTATGCTATGGCACTGTATGCGAATGCCGTATTTAGATACAGTATAAAAATAGCATTGGGTTTTGTTGATCGTATTTGCCATTTAAACCGTTTGATTATGGTTAAATGCATGTGGTCTATGACAGACTTACTATACAAGCGCTATGTATCGAACCCAATCTATCAGTACAATACGTCATAACAAAAACTGCATTCGATAAAAAATTTTTGCTGGTGGATCGCTGACTATTTAGCGTCGTTTTTTATCACTAACCTTTTATATAGCATGATAGCGCCGCTGCTATTATGCGTCTTGTGTCGGAGAAGAAGTATGCAAGCTGTTGGCAATACGTTTATCAAACTGTCCTCAATAACCCTACTGGCGCTTAGCGTCAATCTGGTAGGTTGCCAGACTTTCAAAAATCTAACTGGCGCCAAAGATGGCGAGGCAGTAGAAACAGCTGAAAAATCAGAGCAAGGGTATTATAAGGAGGCCGTCAATCAGATTGACAAAGGTCACTATATCCAAGGTATCGAAGAGCTGACCAATCTGCGTACATTCTACCCAACCGGACAGTACGCTGAGCAAGCTTTGCTTGATATGATGTATGCACAATACGAAGGCGACAAGTATGAGATGGCGGCAGCAAGTGCTGAGCAGTTTATCCGTCTCTACCCGTCTAACCCACAAGTCAGCTACGCCTACTATGTGCGCGGCGTTGCCAATATGGAAGGTTCATCTGAAAGCCTAAAGCTCTTTAAACTGAACCAAGCTGAGCGTGATACCGCGTATTTGCGTATTGCCTTTGCCAACTTCCAAGAGCTTATCAATAAATATCCAAACAGCCCGTATGCACCAGATGCCGCTCAGCGTATGACGTTCATCTATAACCAGTTTGCTGAGAGCGAAATGAGTGCAGCCAATTGGTATATCGAGCGTGAAGCTTATGTAGCAGCGGTTAACCGTGCCAAGTGGGTATTCCAGTATTACCCGCTAAGTGAGTCAACCCCAGATGCTCTTGCGGTATTAGCTTATAGCCATGAAAAACTTGGTCTAACCGATTTGGCCAATGAATACAAAACACTGTTGCAGATCAACTATCCAGAAATGCTAACCAGTAATGGTAGTGTGAAATTAAGCACCAAACGTGACCGTACTTGGCTCAATAAGATTACCTTTGGCAAGCTTGGTCGTTCGAACACGACTGACAAATCAGTCGCGTCTGGCGAGTATAACGGCGCCACCAAGACACAAATGATTCGTAATGCAGCCCAGTTGAGACTAGCAGGGACTAACACGACGCCTGCCAATACTTCAGTCGCCAATAATGCTGCTGCGCGTAATGGTATTAGCGTAGGCTTAGGTCTGCCTGAAGCGTCAGCTGAGCGCGTGACCAGCCAATCAAGTACTGGCTCAACTGCAAGAGAAGCCAACGTCGATCCACTAAATACCAATCCGACACGTCGCACTACACTAAATGACGACAGTGTGAATGATATGGATAATAATTGATTACGTTAAGTCTTTTAGCCTAACTAACACAGTCTGTATTCATTGATAATAAGGTCAACATTATGTTGGCCTTATTTTTCTAGCAGCACCTTATTACCTCTGCCCCAACATAATCGACCTATGGTAAACTGTTTTTTGTATGAGCATTCCTAACCATATTCTTGAACAACTAAATAGCCAAGCTGACCTGATCAGCATCATTGGCAAACACACCACGCTTAAACGGGCTGGTAGTGAATATAAAGGCTGCTGCCCTTTTCATGGTGAAAAATCGCCTTCCTTTTATGTCAATCCACAAAAAAACATCTATCACTGCTTTGGCTGTAGCGTCGGTGGCAATGCCATCAGTTTTTTGCGTGATTATGAAAATTTGACATTTATTGAAGCTGTTAATGAACTATCAAAGCAAACAGGCATTGAAGTACCCAAAGAAGAACAGCAAAACGTTAGTTATCAACGTCGCGCACCCAAACCTATTGCACCGCCGCCTGTGCACAATGTACCTAACCCAACTGTAGAACATAGCAAAGTAAATCAAGATGGTGCACATAAAGACAGTCATCAAAACAATGTCGCCCAAAGCGACCAAAACTACATCGACCAGCCCATTTATGATGACAATCAAGGCTACGAGAATTTTCCACCGTTAGACGTTTATGATTCAGCGCCCTATTCGATGGACTCGTATTCCTCAGAGCCGTATACGCCAAACCATGCAGATGATAGTGGCTATCCACCAGCTTGGCTGACAGATACCGATACTAGCGCTGGTATGCAGGACGCTCATGGTATTGACCAAAACGATGATAAAGATGGCAATCTATATGAGCTGCTAGAGCAAATCCAGCAGTTTTATCAGCACAATCTGACCACGCATCCCCATGCCAAGCACTACTTTTTATCACGCGGTATCACCGAAGACATCTTTGAGACCTTTGGTCTGGGCTATGCGCCATTTGGTTGGCAGCATCTTGAGCATCAATTTCCGCAGGATATTGATGGTCTAAAAGCCTTAGGATTGGTACGTCAATCAGAGTCTGGCCGCGACTACGATCTATTGCGCGACCGAGTCATCTTCCCAATTCGTGATAACCAAGGCCGCACTATTGGTTTTGGCGGTCGAGCGCTCGATGACGAAGTAAAACCTAAATATATCAACTCCTCAGACTCGCCCGTCTTTCATAAGCAGCACGTACTATACGGCTATTATGAATCGCGTCAGCAGCGCGCAGACAGCTGGCTGGTGGTCGAAGGCTATATGGATGTGATCGCCCTTTATCAAGCGGGTATCTATGGGGCAATCGCCTCGATGGGCACAGCGATTAATGAAAGCCAAATATCGCGGTTACTGACACTCAATCCAACGCTTACTTTGAGCTTTGATGGGGATAGTGCAGGCCAAAAAGCCGCTTGGCGTACACTTGAAGTTGCACTGCCTGTATTGGCCGATGATAAAGAACTGCGGTTTTTAACCCTGCCGAACAATCATGATCCTGATACTTTTATTAAGAGTCAGGGCAGCGATGCCATGCGTGAGCAAATCGCTAATGCCATGCCGCTATCACAGTATATTTTTGCGTATTTGAGTGAGCGTTATGACATGAGTCTGGCTGAAGGCAAAGCCAAGCTCATGTCCCAAGTACGCTCGTTGACGACCGCCTTACCCAAAGGCAGTAGCTTTCGCTATTTGCTCAACAATGACGTTTATCAAAAGCTTGGCGGTAGGCGCAGTCAGAATGTCGAGGCCAAAGATGCGCTGCTAGATTTTGATGGTGATATGACCATCAGTCAGCAATTGCAGCTGTGCTTTTTGTTTCAGCCGCGCGCGTTAATCGACGACCCTATTGAGTCGATTTGGCAACAGTCAGGGATTAATGGCTTACACCTACCTGCTCATATCAAACAAAAAGCATCACCTGATACACTGCGTCCGCTTGCGTGGGAAGACTTGCAAGATGCTGCTCTGCTAGACATCGTAAGCACTATCAAGCGCTGTCTTAATTACCTACCAAAAGACGTCAATGCAGCGGCGCATTTTATCTTATCAAACGTAAGACCTGCGACTCAAGATATGCTTAGCCGTAATTGGGGCGGCTTCTACAAAGCGCTAACTGCGCGCAATATTTTGGGGCTTGATGGCTTAATCGAAGAGCTAGTCAGCCAGCTGCTTGATCGCAACATGAAGAAAAAAATACAAGAGCTGATACAGAACCCAGATCATATTAAGCTTGCGATCGTTCGTAAACAAACCCAATTATTAAATGATTGGCTACGGGCACAGCAGGCAGAGCAATCGGCACAGATGGTCACTGTGCAGTCTTAATGTTTAATTTCAAATGTCGACCCTTTAAAAGTCTAGCAGCTGCCCCCACTACTAATGATTATGCCCAGTAGCATGAGTCGCTCCCAAATCATTTAGCTGATGACAAATAATCAGTAAAAAATGGTCGGTAGCTATCACTAGCTCGTGCTTGACGACTGTGGTCTGTGTTAAACTGTGTCGCTGTATATTGACAGCACTGCTTAGTGAATGATTGTGAGCATGCATCGTTAAGCACAAATTTTAGGTATTATTTTTACGTATCCGCTTTTAGATACTATTTTTGAGTATTAAATTTTAAGTACTATATTTTTTTAGGTACTGTATTGAAGTCTTTTTAGCTTTTCTAATTTTTAGCTGTTTATCAGCATTGTTATTGTAGTGTTTTGAGCCTTTATTCATATCAACTCATTTTTGATATTATTGACAACCTCTACGCCATATTTTGATCAATCGATTGATAAGATCAACGCAAAGAGCGAGCGATAGCGAGTCACAATATAAAAATGTCCGATGCAAGTAAGCGAGTATTTATGAACGATAAGTCAGTTTCTAAGTCCACATCTCAACTGGCCACCTTAATCCAAATGGGCAAAGAGCAAGGGTATCTTACCTACGCTGAGGTGAATGACCAGCTGCCCGACTCTATTACCGAAAGCGATCAGATCGAAGACATTGTGCAAATGCTGACCGATGTCGGTATCAAAATCTTTGAATCAGCTCCTGATGCCGATGACATCTTGATGAACGATGATTCAAGTGATGATGATATGGCAGCAGATGAGGCAGCGGCAGTACTCGCCTCTGTTGAAACTGAGCCTGGTCGTACCACTGATCCTGTACGTATGTATATGCGTGAAATGGGTACGGTTGACCTACTAACTCGCGAAGGTGAGATTGCCATTGCTAAGCGTATCGAAGAAGGTATTCGTGATGTACAGCATGCCATGTCTTACTGGCCTGGTACCGTACAGTTTGTCCTTGACGAGTATCAAAAAGTCCAAGACGGCGAAAAAAAGCTATCTGACGTCATCACTGGTTTCTTAGACCCTGAGACCGAAGAAGACAAAATCGCAGCTCAAGAAGCAAAGGAAGCGGCGAAAGAAGAGCGTGAACGCATCAAAGAAGAAAAAGAAAACCCACCGGTTATCAAAGCTAAGGTCAATGCGAAAGCAGCCGCGCTTGATGAGGAAGACGAAGACGAAGACGACGTTGAAGAAGAAGCTGAAGAAGAAACCAGCGGCCTTGATCCAGAAGAGGTTCGTTTGCGTCTAGAAGAGATTGAGCATCTATTCATTAAAGCCAAGCAAGCATTGCTTGATTATGGCCGTGGTAGCGTACAGGCTGATACAGCATATGCCCTACTTGCTGAACGCTTTATGATGTTGAAGCTAAACAACCGCTTGTCAGATCAAGTCATGGCGATCATGCATGACGTCTATGACGACGTGCGTAAGCAAGAGCGTCAAATCATGCGTTTGGTGATTCGCCGTGGTCGTATGCCGCGTGAAGAGTTCCGTAAGACCTTCCCTAGCAATGAAACCAATGTTGATTGGTTGATTGAACGTATCAAAGGTAAGCCTGCATTTGCTGGTACGCTAGAAAAAGTCACTGATGACGTCATTTTACTTCAACGTCGTATCCGTGATTATGAGCAGCAGCTCGACATGAAAATCCACGATATGAAAGATGTGGCACGTCGTATGGCAGTTGGTGAAGCAAAAGCTCGCCGCGCGAAAAAAGAGATGGTTGAAGCTAACCTACGTTTAGTTATCTCTATCGCCAAAAAATATACCAACCGTGGCCTACAGTTCTTGGATCTTATCCAAGAAGGTAACATCGGTCTGATGAAAGCCGTTGATAAGTTTGAATATCGCCGTGGTTATAAGTTCTCGACCTATGCTACTTGGTGGATTCGTCAGGCGATTACTCGCTCTATCGCTGACCAAGCGCGCACCATCCGTATTCCTGTGCATATGATTGAGACCATCAACAAGATAAACCGTGTCTCACGTCAGTTGCTACAGGAAATGGGTCGCGAGCCAACGCCTGAGGAATTAGGCGAACGCTTAGAGATGGACGAAGTTAAAGTCCGTAAAGTGCTTAAGATTGCCAAAGAACCTATCTCTATGGAAACCCCAATCGGTGATGATGAAGATTCACACCTAGGTGATTTCATCGAAGATGGTACAATCTCAAGTCCTGTGGATGATGCAACGGCTGCTGGTCTACAAGAAGCGACGCGTGATGTACTGGGTAACCTGACTGAGCGTGAAGCACGTGTCTTAAAAATGCGTTTCGGTATCGATATGCCAACGGATCATACGCTAGAAGAAGTTGGTAAGCAGTTTGATGTGACGCGTGAACGTATTCGTCAGATCGAGGCAAAAGCATTGCGTAAATTGCGTCATCCATCACGCTCTGAACACTTGCGCTCTTTCCTTGAAAATGACTAAATTTTCAGAAAAATATTGAGCCTAGCTAATAGGCTTTTGATAATCGTTAAAAATAAAAAAGCTGAGTATATCTCAGCTTTTTTTATGCCTGCTTTTTAATTCTAGAACTTATTAATCACAGCATTTGTTAATTACAAAGCTTATTAATTACAAAGTCTTCTAGTTATAAATCTCTTTAGCCCAAGCGCTCCTTGTTCAATATACACCCCTATTTACTTTACCTTCTACTATCTTCTCTTATTCAAAATTATCCAAGTTTAGATAAACACACTCCTTCAAAAACCACTTTATAGTTGACACTATCAACCTTATTCTATATAGTTGCTTCTATCAACTATATTAAAGAGTTTTTATGTCTAACAATTCATTGAGCGAAACACTACATCAATTGATGCATACCTATACCAATCTACTGCTAGAAGGCATTCGTCAGCAAGGTGTCGAGTTGTCCGTGACTAATATCAGAACCTTAAAAGGTGTCTGCTATAACCCGAATAGCACTGCGCTATCTATCTCTAAACACATGCAGCGAGACAAAGCCCAAATCACCCGCGCCTTAAATGACCTATTGGCGGCTGAGCTAATATTAAAGACAGACAACCCGCTTGATGGTCGCAGCCAGTTACTACAGCTGACCCCTAAAGGCGAAGAGGTTATGACAAAGCTTGATGCAGCAGAAGAATGGACAAGACAGCAATTAACGAAAGATTTAAGCCTCGTAGAGCTTGCCTTATTTTTCCGTGTCAGTCGCACCATGATAGACAACGTTAGCACCAGCAAGACTATCGATAAATAAGTAAGGAAAGATCCATATGAATAACACAATAAATCAAAAACCAGTGCGTGAAATCATGACCGTTGCTCACAAGCAAATGATTACTTCGCACTACATTCGTATATACCTCACAGGCCAAGCAGATACTATTGCCAATATCGCGACCATGACAGTTGGCGCAAACAACAAAGTGCTTATTCCTGTCGATAAAGCTCAGCCAATTGACCTAAATGACAATACTACATTCGTTGTTCGCACTTATACTCATCGCGGCGCTGATGTAGCAAAACAACAGATCTGGATTGATTTTGTCGCTCATGGTGACGAGGCGCCCGCTTCAGGCTGGGCTACTCATGCTGAGGTTGGTGACGAGATTGGCATCTTAATGAAGCCTAAAACCAAAGCGCTTTGTCCCGATGCAGATAATTTTCTACTGATTGGCGATGCCACAGCGATACCAGTGCTCGGCTCAATACTAGAAACCTTGCCTGCCAGCGCGACTGGTCAATGCATCATCGAAGTACACGGTGCAGAAGATGAGCAAGAGTTGTCGACAGCGGCCAATATCACCATGACATGGTTACATAACCCAGATCCAACGCAAGGCAGTCAATTAATCGACACAGTAAAATCTCTCGATTTGCCAACTGCAGAGCAGAGCCGTTTTGCTTATATCGCTAGCGAATTCTCATCTGTCAAAGCCCTTCGTCATTACCTAAAGGTCGAGCAACAGTGGTCTAAGGATGAGCTATATGCCTTTTCTTATTGGAAAGCAGGTGTTGCAGAAGACCAATCTGTAAGCGATCGACAGGCAGAAAAAAACACCGACTAATTAAACGCTCTTTATGATAGGAAAATAACGATGGCTCCAAATGCTATGCCAGTAAATACCGAGACCCTGCTCATTGATGGTTCTAAAAGTGGTAGCGCTAAGAATGATGGCACTAAAAAAACACCGTTGCTCTACAAAGTGTTATTAATACTTGCCTTAATGACTGTCATAGGTGGTCTCTTAACAGGTGTGATGACCTATATGAATGTCGGATATTCCGATACATTTTTTATAGACTGGTCTAGAGCGCTACTTGCAGCGTATGCGATTATGCCGATTGGCTTCTTACTGATGGGTCTGGTCACAAAATTTATTAATCACAAGCTACCTAATACCAAAGCGTACAAACGCAATCTCATCACAGGTGTAGTGATGGCTTGCATAATGGAGTCTATGCTGGCCTTTAGTACTGCCTCAAAGACGATCGGTTTTGCTAATCAGACAGCATTTTTGAATGGCTGGTTAGAAGGATTTCTAGTTGCATTACCAGTAGGATTGACATTAATGGTCATTGTTTCTATGACTATTAAACCAAAAATTGAGGCATTTCTAAAAAGCTAAGATATCACAACTATGCTTATTAGGTTTTTCGGTACTCTACCGCGATGCTAACCAAATTAATAAAAAAGCTTAATAAAATTTAAGAACATAAAGCATCAAGGGCGTGTTGAATATTCAACACGCCCTTGTTATGTCAGAAGCTTTCTAATACTATTTTACTGCTAGTTTGGCAAAGAAATAACGTGTATTTAATAAGTCAGGCGTAACAACGTTTAGTGTTAAGTTCGATTTGAAACAGTCTTTTTTTGTCCATCATATATTGTTACTATTCGACAATATTCCGATGACTAGACAGTACAACTGTCATAATTAATTTAGTTTTGGCTGTATACTCTACTGTTATAGAAACGTATAGTCAGAATATAAACGCTAGTTATAAGCAGTATCCTACTAGTAGCCGTTTATTTGTATATGGTTGGCACATTGGCGGTAAATAGAATCTACACCGCTTTAGTGTTTATACTTATAATGAGTAAACTAAAAACCTAATGTTCCACTCTGACAGTTGTTGATTATTAACTAGGTATCGATATCACACATTTTATGAATACAGAAAACATAATATCTGCACTTAACAACCCCATGCGTCGCCAAATCATAAAGTGGTTGAAAGACAGATCAAACTTTCCAGCGTCATTACCAGAGCATGCTAATCTGGATGGTGTATGCGTCAGCTACATCCAAGAAAAAGCTGGATTGTCGCAATCAACCATTTCAAACTATATGGGTGTGTTAAAAAAAGCAGGATTGGTTACGTCCGAACGCCATGGACAATGGACGTTTTATCAGCGTCATGAAGCTAATATCGAAGCATTTCTCAATGAAGTTGAAAAAGAGCTGTTGAAGCTTTAAAAAATTCTCATAATCTATAGAGCTATTTTTCTTTGTTACAAAACATCTAGATATTTCAATATAACGATTAACTATCTCCATACCGCATCATCCAAACCTGTTACTTCTTCCCTTCTAGCTACCCCTTCCTTTCTGCCGTCCTATTAGCTTCTAAGATATTTATCCATAAAAGAATATAGTCTTCTAATCAGGTTTTAATCTGCACAAAAAAAGCCGAGATATACTCAGCTTTTTTGTATTTATCAATATGACACTATTGATACATAGCTAATTTAATGCGCACCTAAGCTTTGCTCAGCATCTGGTTTATCATGCACACCGAAATTATCTATCATCGCTTGGCTCGCCTCGTTCAAACCGATGAGCTTTACCTCCGTGCCTTCGCGGCGAAATTTAATGATGACTTTATCTATGGCGGCGACTGCTGTCACGTCCCAAAAATGCGCGCGCGATACATCAATAACTATTTTAGAGACAGATTCTTTAATATCAAAGGAGTCAATCATACGCTCTGCTGATGAAAAAAACACTTGTCCGTCAACTCGATAATAACGCGTTTGCGCTGCTTCATCCATGTGACTATGCACGCTCATATAGCGCTCAATCTTATTGGCAAAGAACAGTGCTGAGAGCAATACACCAATCAATACACCATAGGCCAAGTTATGCGTTGCGACCACCACAGCAACGGTCGTAATCATGACCACATTACTTTGCAGCGGCTTGGTTTTTAGCTCTTTAAATGAACCCCAGTTAAAAGTACCGATAGACACCATAATCATCACAGCGACCAATGCGGCCATTGGAATAATCTTTAGCCAATCGCTTAAGAACACTACCATCAATAATAAAAATACGCCTGCCACTAAAGTAGAAAGACGTGTATAGCCGCCTGATTTGACGTTGATGATCGACTGCCCAATCATCGCACAGCCTGCCATCCCGCCAAAAAAGCTACTAACCACATTGGCAATACCTTGGCCTTTACACTCTTGCGTACGGTCGCCTTTGGTATCGGTCAAATCATCTACGATAGTCATGGTCATCATAGACTCAAGTAAGCCCACTATCGCCAAACTGATAGAGTACGGGAAAATAATGATCAACGTATCTAAGTTCAACAGGATATCAGGTATCAAAAACATCGGCAGGGTATCAGGTAGCTGACCCATATCATTGATGGTTCGAGCCTCTGCACCTAATAAGATAGCTATAGCCGTGACCAGTACAATACTGACCAATGGCGATGGAATCACTTTACCGATCTTTGGAATATATGGATAGCCATAGATAATGACTAGACCTAGCGCCACAAGACCGTATACGTGTACTAGGTTTGAACCTGCCTGCGGCATCAGCTCAGGAACCTGTGACATAAAAATCAAAATAGCCAAGGCATTGATAAAGCCGAGCACTACGGATTGCGACACATATTTCATTAGATTACCTAGCTTTAAGAAGCCAAAGATAATCTGTATAACACCTGTCAGCACACTGGCTGCTAACAAATACTGCAATCCATAATCCTTGACCAGCGTCACCATTAGTAGCGCCATCGCACCAGTCGCCGCCGAAATCATCGCTGGACGACCACCGACAAACGCAATCACTACCGCGATACAAAACGAGGCATAAAGCCCTACTTGGGGATCGACACCGGCAATGATAGAAAACGCAATCGCTTCAGGGATAAGCGCCAAAGCGACGACCATGCCAGCCAAGACATCGCCTCTCACATTGGATAGCCAATGCTCTTTAATTGTATTTAACATATTTAACTCAGTTTTGGGGAACTGCTTTAGTCTGTCAATAAACGAGGTATCTAATCATTATTTAGAAAATATCTAATTGGAAAGTATCTAAAAAGTAGTTAAAAATCATCTCACATGAAAAGTCTGACACATCTTTATTTAGATCCTTTGCTATCTAGGCACATCTCTGTTTATACCCTTTGATATCCAGACACGTTGCCCATTGCCTATCAAATGATAAATATAAAAATGTGAACGAGCATAGTTATCGAGTTATCGTCATAACATATTTTTAGTGGGATAATTTTTATGATCCACTAGATATATCGAATAGTGATACAAACGTTAAAGCAGTGCGTGCGCACAAGAAAAAGCGTCAGACGCTTTATAAGAGTAATTGCTATAGGAAGCAATCATTACTGAGGAGGGGTACAGCTAGGGTGGCGTATTCATCTTTGTGGTGGCAGCTTTTATAGAGTTAAGAAGTGATATTTTGCATCATTTTAACATACATAAAGTAGATTAATAAAAACATCGCTCTTTTGGCGAGGATTTAACTCCTATAGCTATCTCAATTATCAAGCTTAAGTAATCACCTTACTCTTTAGTTTGAATAAATTTATAGCCTTTTGGGCTTTACAGAACTCATTTCTATATTAGAATCACACGTGACATTTAATAGTGTCTACATATACCCCATCGCTAGGAAACTGACATGATTGTCCGGCAAACACCCAATGCCCTTAAGATATTTTTCACTCTACGTGGATCAATCATTCCAAAAATTTATCCGCAAATTTTGCTGATTACTATTCTTAGTACGCTCATCACGATTATTCAGCACTGGATGCCTGACTCGTTTCCTTATTATGGTATGGCAACGTTTACCTTGCTCGGGATTGCCTTATCGTTGTTTCTTGGGTTTCGAAACAATGCCAGTTATCAGCGTTGGTGGGAAGCGCGCGGACTGTGGGGTCAGCTGGTATATGACTCTCGTAGCTTAACGCGCCAAGTGCTGTCTTTTATAGATGATGACGATGCGAATGCCATAGATGATGGCGAGGATGACAATGCGACTGCACACGATACTCAGCGAACGATGGTATATCTGACCATTTCTTTTGCCCATGCTGTGCGCCACCGATTGCGTGGTACGCCACCTTGGGCGGATATCGAGCCTCTTGTTGCAGCGATACACCATGACCGTATGCGCCAAGCGAAAAACGTACCTGATTATATAATGCGCCTAATGGGTAAACAGCTTGGCGATATTCGGCGTCAAGGACTGGTATCGGAACAAGTCATACAAAATATGGATGAACGCCTGACCTCTATGACAATTGTACTGGCAGCGTGCGAGCGCATTCATAACACACCACTGCCCTTTGCTTACATGCTGCTGGTACATCGCACGACCTATTTATATTGCATTATGTTGCCCTTCGGTTTGGTGGCATCACTCGGTTGGGCAACCCCGTTGGTTTGTGCGGTGATTGCTTATACTTTTTTTGGTCTGGATGCGCTTAGTGAAGAGTTAGAAGAGCCTTTTGGTTTGGCCGCTAACCAGTTACCTTTGACTGCCTTGTCACGCACTATCGAGATTAATCTAAGAGAAGCATTGGGAGAGACGGATATTCCGCCTGATATCACTCCTATCAATGGCTATTTGCAATAGCTTTTATAATAGTTTTAATAAAAGCCATTTAGCTTACTACTTCAAGATGAAACGGACTAAATACAGACTTCACTTGAATAATCACCTATAGACCACTATAAACAGTGCATATATTCTCTGCCTAATATAGCCATTCCACTATAAAAGTATGACAGCGTTAACCTCGCTTGAAGTATCACAGTTACATCTACACTCGGTTGCCTTGTACTACTTTTAAATTGAATCGACTATAGCTTGACTGATTTAAGTGCCACTTACGACCATACTGAGCCTGTCTCAGATTTTTGCGTTATGCTTTTGGCATGATTTGAGCAGATGTCTAACTAATTGAATGCATATAGCAGCGATTTTCGAATGACTTAATGTTAGTTACTTACTTATTTACTACTAATGACTGATTAACTTTTTCCTATTTACCTATATAAGCGAGGCTCATATCATGAGTGATGATTCAAAAGACAACAACGACAACAGCACAAATAACCCAACCAGCAATCAGCCGTCAGTTAAAGTCACTGACCTGACGCCAAATAAAGGCGCATTGGTAGGCAAAAAGACTGATATTCAAAACCCAGAGCTTTGGGAGTTCCCGATGAACTACCCACTGAGCATCATCGGTCATGAAGGCGAGCGTGAGAGTTTGCTTAATGAAGTGAAGCTAATTTTGGGTAGCCAATTCCCTGATTTTGATTTGGCGTCTATCGAAGTTAAGCCGTCTAAAACGGGTCGTTTTCACTCAGCACGGGTTAATTTGTACCTAACCGCTGCTGAGCAAGTGAATGCGCTTTATGCCTCACTTGATAATGCAAAAACGGTTCGTATTGTTTTATAAGTCGCATAAAAAACTTTCACGCCTTTTTAGTCCAAATCGTCACTCGCTAGTAATAAGTTATGGGTGGCGATTTTTTGTGGTTTAATGTACAATCTGCGCCCGCATTATTGCCGCCATGACTCCCATTATCAGTCGACAATAACCGAGAGAATGAAAAGTAAATCTCACGATATTTTTACAAAAATTTATTATTGACCGCATTTGCGTCTAACCCTTATCCCATCGTCCTTTGCCAAAATTTGGACTGCCTACAACCTTGTAGCAACATAGTTTTATTCTAAAATCAATATAGTATTTTCAAAATTTTCCCGCTATATTGTGCCTACCAATTAACAAAAACGCTATATGTAGTACTCAGTGATTTTAACCGTCACTACGAGTAGTGGTAGCTTTTTGCCCAAAAAAACAGCTACCACACCCCCGTATAATAGCGTTATAAAGAATGTCTGCCGCTGCTTTGGCGCGCAGCATCACAATAAGCAATCAAAATAGAGGCCAGCATGACACATATTGACAAAATCCAAGTAACCAAACGTGATGGACGTTTAGAGCCTATTGATTTAGACAAAATTCACAAGGTAATCGCGTGGGCGGCTGATGGTTTAGAAAATGTGTCAGTATCGCAAGTTGAGCTAAAATCGCACATCCAGTTTTATGAAGGTATCAAGACTCGTGATATCCACGAAACCATCATCAAGTCTGCCGCCGACCTAATTTCTGAAACCACGCCTGATTATCAATATCTAGCAGCGCGTTTGGCTATTTTCCATTTACGTAAGATTGCTTATAACAAATTCACCCCGCCGCACCTATATGACCATGTCAAAACTTTGACTGATGCTGGCAAATACGATCAACATATCCTAGCTGACTATAGCCGTGCTGAATTTGACGAGCTAGAAGAGTATCTGGATCACTGGCGCGATATGAACCTTGCTTATGCCGCTGTTGAGCAAATGGCTGGTAAGTACTTGGTACAAGATCGTGTGAGCAAAACTGTTTATGAGAGCCCGCAGTTCTTATACATGCTCGTCGGTATGTGTCTGTTTAGCCAATACGACAAGTCAGACCGTCTTGATTTCGTCAAACGCTTCTATGATGCAACCTCAGAGTTCAAAATCTCACTACCGACGCCTATCATGTCAGGTGTGCGTACGCCATCACGCCAGTTTAGCTCGTGCGTCTTGATCGAGTGCGGCGATAGCCTAGACTCTATCAACGCGACCACTAGCGCCATCGTACGCTATGTATCACAGCGTGCTGGTATCGGCATCAACGCGGGTCGTATCCGTGCCCTTGGTAGTCCTATCCGTGGCGGCGAAGCACAGCATACTGGCTGTATCCCATTCTACAAACTGTTCCAAACGGCTGTGAAATGCTGCTCACAAGGCGGCGTCCGTGGCGGTGCTGCGACTCTATTTTATCCACTATGGCATTTAGAAGTTGAGTCATTACTGGTACTCAAAAACAACCGCGGTGTCGAAGACAACCGTGTCCGTCATATGGACTACGGCGTACAGTTAAACAAAACGATGTACACGCGCCTCATCAAAGGTCAAGACATCTCGCTATTCTCACCAGGTGACACGCCAGGCCTATATGATGCGTTCTTTGAAGATCAAGACAAATTCGAAGAGCTATACACCAAGTACGAAAACGATCCTAACGTACGTAGCCGTCAAATCCCAGCCGCTGATTTGTTCAGCCTAATGATGCAAGAGCGCGCCAGCACGGGTCGTATCTATATCCAAAACGTCGATCATTGCAACACCCATAGCCCATTTGATGCGACGGTTGCCCCGATTCGCCAGTCAAACCTATGTATGGAAATCGCGCTACCGACCAAGCCACTGGATAACATCAATGACGAAGAAGGCGAAATCGCTCTTTGTACGCTATCAGCGGTCAACTTGGGTAAAGTCGAAAACGTCAGCGACATCGAAGAGCCAGCCGAGCTAATCGTCCGTGCGCTTGATGCCCTGCTCGACTATCAAGACTATCCAGTAAAAGCCGCTCAAAACGGCAGCATGCGTCGCCGTACGCTAGGTGTGGGCGTAATCAACTATGCTTATTACTTAGCTAAGAATGGTGCACGCTACTCTGACGACAGCGCGCTTGGTCTGACCCATCAGACTTTTGAAGCGTTGCAGTTCTACCTCTTGAAAGCGTCGAACAAATTGGCAAAAGAGCAAGGCGCGTGCCCTGCGTTCAATGAGACCACCTACTCACAAGGTATCTTGCCGATTGACACGTACAAAGCCGACTTAGACAAAATCTGCCAAGAGCCACTACATCTCGATTGGGAAACGCTACGTGGCGAGATCACAGCGCACGGTCTACGCAACTCTACCCTAACCGCCTTGATGCCGTCTGAAACCTCAAGCCAGATCGCCAACGCGACCAACGGTATCGAGCCACCACGTGGTCTGGTCTCTATCAAAGCGTCAAAAGACGGCATCTTAAAGCAAGTTGTGCCTGAGATTGCTACCCTAAAAGATCAGTACGAGCTACTATGGCAAATGCCAAACAATGACGGTTACCTAAAGCTGGTCGCTATCATGCAAAAATTCGTCGATCAAAGTATCTCTGCCAATACCAACTACGACCCAGTTCGTTACGCAGGTGGCCGTGTACCGATGAAGATATTGCTAAAAGACTTGCTAAACGCTTATAAGATGGGTGTGAAGACGTTGTACTACCATAACACTCGTGATGGTGCGAACGATGCCCAAGCGGATATGGAAGATGATTGTGCTGGCGGGGCGTGTAAGATTTAAGGTGAGAACCGTTAAAAAATTGCATGTCAATTTTAGGTTCGCAAGAGAAATTCTTTAAATAGAATTTCTGAGGATGGCGGGTTTGGCTTTTGGGTTAAGTCCGCTGTTACTAATTCAATTTTCACCTCACGTACTACAAAAGGATTTGAAAGGTCATGATTAAAAAACAAACTTTAGTTAAAAAATTAGTAGAAGAAATAGAAAATAACAACCTAGCTATTTTTGCAGGTGCTGGATTATCTGTTGGTGCTGGATTTGTTGACTGGAGAAACTTACTAAGAGATTTAGCAGATGAAATTGGCTTAGACGTCGATAAAGAATACGATTTAATTTCTTTAGCTCAGTATCATACTAACGAAAAAGGAGGTAACCGTTCTGAAATTAACAAACTTATCCTTAACGAGTTCTCTCATAATAAAAACATCACAGAGAATCATAAAATACTTGCTAGATTACCGATAGATACTTATTGGACAACTAATTATGATTCATTAATTGAAAAATCATTAAAAGAATCTGGAAAAATAGTAGATATAAAACACAACGTAAATCAACTACCTATTTCTATAAGAAATAGAGATGCTGTACTCTATAAAATGCATGGTGATTATACAGATTCAACCAATGCAGTTTTAATAAAAGATGACTATGAAAAGTATCATCTAAATAGAGGGGAGTTCTTCACAGCCCTTAGAGGCGATTTAATTACTAAGAGATTTCTATTTTTAGGATTAAGCTTTTCTGATCCAAATATTGATTATATCTTAAGCCGTATTCGATCATCTTATAATGAAAACCAACCACAACATTACTGTATTTTAAAGAATACTAATAAACTAAAAGATGAGCAACAAGCAGATTTTGATTATAGAAAACGAAAACAAGAGTTGTTTATTGGAGACCTAAAACGTGTAGGAATACAAACTGTACTAGTAGATGATTATCAAGAGATTACTGAAATACTATTAGAAGTCGATAAATCGCAAAAACGAAAAACCATTTTTATTTCTGGCGCTGCCGAAGATTATGCTCCTTACTCTCAAAAAGAAGTAGAAAGTTTCGTTTCTTCTCTCACGCAGGAAATCCTTAAACTTGGCTATAGAGTTGTAACTGGTTTTGGACTTGGTATTGGTAGCTCTGTAATCTCTGGTGCAGTGAAGCATTTATTAGAGAATCGTTTAAAAATAAATGAAGATCATCTAATCCTTCGACCCTTTCCTCAAAATGAAGAAGGGAAGCAGTTATGGACACTATATCGAAAAGACATGATCAGTTATGCTGGTATTTCAATATTCCTTTTTGGTAATAAAATTGACTCTGAAGGTAAAGTGATAGATTCAAATGGTATGCAGGAAGAGTTTGATATTTCGAAAACCAATGGCAATACTTTGCTTCCAGTCGGGGGAACAGGTTTCATGTCGAGAAATCTATGGGAAAATGTGTCAGATAACAAAGATAATCATCAAACAATAGATATAAATAGTCTTGCACCTTCAATCACTGATCTAGAGACTATTAAAAACAATATTCTGACTATTTTAAAAGGAATAAAATAATGACTAGAAAAGTTTTTTATAGTTTCCATTATAAAACCGATGTCACAAGAGTACAAATGGTTAGGAATATTGGCGTACTTGACAAAAACCCTCTTGTTGCTCCTAATAAGTGGGAAGAATTAAAAAGAAAAGGTGATAAAGCTGTCAAAGACTGGATTGATAGTAAT
Organism: Psychrobacter sp. Arc9; assembly: GCF_041431295.1. Lineage (NCBI taxonomy): Bacteria > Pseudomonadati > Pseudomonadota > Gammaproteobacteria > Moraxellales > Moraxellaceae > Psychrobacter > Psychrobacter sp. Arc9. Next base: position 119,929 of record NZ_JASMRK010000001.1, read on the forward strand.
CTCAAAGGTAAGAGCTGTCTAATTGTTTTGATAGGTGAGGATACAGCAAATAGTAAGTGGGTAGATTATGAAATTCGACAAGCGTGGGATAGTGGTAAAGCTGTTGTTGGAATATACATTCATAACTTAAAAGACTTGAATGGTAATAGAGCTAATAAAGGACAAAGTCCTTTCGATAATATTGATCTTAAGAATGGAAATAAACTTTCAAGTTATATTACTTGCCATAGCCCTTCATTTACTAATACATATCAAGATATTGCCAATAATTTGGAGGACTGGATTGAAGAGGCTATTACTTCAAGATAATTAATTTTTTCTATAACAACTATGAGAGAAATACTATGTATAGAAGTATAGAAGTCACAGACTTTCATCTTTTTAATCCACCTGAAAATATTAATGATTTTGATGTAACGTTATATAAATCTCGAAAAAAAGAAGCTTTAAATGATTTAAAGGATTATTTACTAATTGATGGTAGTAGTTTAGATGGTAGTGAAATACAAAAATATTTATTCCCTGATGATGACGTTGATATATTTTTATCTCACTCGCATAGCGATGCTGATAAAGCTATAAGACTAGCAATTGCTTTGGAAAGGAAAGGTTTGAAAGTTTTCATTGATTCATGTATTTGGGGCAATGCGTTTGATTTATTAAAAGTTATAGATGACCAGTATTGTCGTAATTTCGACGATAGTATGTATGATTATAATAAGAGAAATCATTCAACATCTCATGCATATATGATGCTGAATACCGCTTTACATAAAATGATAGATAGATGTGAGATTTTCCTATTCTTAGGTACACCGAACTCTATATCAGTAAAAAATGGTATTGAAAATCAAGAATCGTTAAAATCACCATGGATTTTTTCGGAGCTTGCTTTTATACAACATGTTCGTAGAAAGAGTTCGTTAAAATCTACATCTCTAACAGAAAGTTTAGAAAGCAGAGAAAAAATGGCAATGGACTCGCTAGAAGTTCATTACGATAAACCTAGACTAGATTATAAAATTGAAAGTTATGTGTTGGAAAATCTATTAGCAGGATACTACTCCGGAAGTAAACTGGCATTGCAACATTTATATAATCACTTAAGTAGCAGATTTAATTAGAAAGACCATCAATACTATAACGAGGTCGTTTAGCCGCGACTATAGCGTATCCTGCTGACGACTATGGCTCTCAGAAAATCATAGATTTTCTCTTGCGTCGGGGCAAAGCAGTGCTTTGCTTTTTCCCTCCTCAAGTCTGTGGCTGAATGCAGTATCGAGACAACAGGAATGCGGTCAGACACGATAGACTGCACGCTAGCGGCTAGGCAGATACAAGCGGTAGGCGGGATTGGCTACCGCAAATATTTAAATTTAATACAATAACAAATAAGACCTAATTTTCATGCTAAAATTAGCCCTATATTTAGAGCGTAATTTTAATGGAGAATGAGTCATGCAACCGATATTTGCGACACAAACAGCCAGTATCTCAGAGCTAAAAAACAATCCTTCTGCCTTGATCAAACAATCAGATGGTGAGTCAATTGCTATTTTAAACCACAACAAACCCGTGGCTTACTTGGTCTCATCAGACGTGTTTGAGCGCATGATGGAAGCGATGGATGATATGGCACTCAGCCAAACCGTAAACGCACGGATGAATGATGGGCAAACACCGATAAAGGTCACGTTAGATGACTTATAGTCTTGAGTTTCACCCGTTAGCGTTAAAAGAATGGAAAAAGATAGCGCCAAGTATCCAGCAGCAATTTAAGAAAAAATTACAGCAGCGACTATCCAACCCTCATGTGCCTGCGTCAAAACTCTCTGGACATACAGATACTTATAAAATTAAATTACGCACCATAGGGTATCGTTTGGTATATACCGTCAAAGATGACGTGGTGGTAGTTTATGTATTGGCAGTCGGTAAAAGAGAAAACAACAAGGTATACGACAGTCTGGCGACGCGTCAACCCTAACGAAAACACGTAAGCAGCAATAAAAATAACGGAGGTCATGTGCACTATACCGCAATCATCAAAGACGGTGGTTTGTTTATCCCAAACGTATTTTCAGACCTAAACGATGGTGGCTCGCATATCGTACAAGTCGAGGTTGATATTGCAGAGGTGCGTCAGCAGTTAGGTGTGGATGAAGCACCAAAGGCAGCCGTCGCCAAAAAAAGCGTGGCAAAATCAGCCAAAAAACCAGTAACGAGAGCGGCTAAAAAGGACTTAAAAATAGCAGCAGAAGCGTCTGATGTAAGTACCCTACGCAAAAGCGCACTTGATGAATTAGAGGCACTCGATGATAGTGAGCTGAGCGAGATATTCAAAGCCTATATGAACGATGGGCAAGAGTCGTCACAGATATCACTAGAGAACCTCTAAGCTAAAACGCTATAATCCAAAAACGTGTCATAACATCAAATCAAAACCAGTCAAACCCCTATAAATTAATAACCGTATCAATTATAAAGGCAGTCCCATGACTTACTCGATTTTTTCTCAAACGCCAAACAATGCGCTAAAAGAGCCGATGTTCTTTGGTCAGCCCGTCAACGTGGCGCGCTATGACCAACAAAAACACCCGATCTTTGAGCAATTGATAGAAAAGCAGCTATCGTTCTTTTGGCGTCCAGAAGAAGTCGATGTATCAAAAGACCGTATCGACTTTAGTAATCTGTCCTCGCATGAGCAGCACATATTTTTGAGCAATCTTAAGTACCAGACCCTACTCGACTCTATCCAAGGTCGTAGTCCAAACGTGGTGCTACTGCCGCTGGTGTCTATCCCTGAGCTTGAGACGTGGATTGAGACATGGTCGTTCTCTGAGACCATTCACTCACGCAGCTATACGCATATCATTCGTAATATCGTCAATGACCCAAATATTATCTTTGATGACATTATGCAAAACGAGCACATCTTAGGCCGTGCCTCTGATATCGCCCAGTATTATGATGAGCTGTATCGCAACTCACAGCTATATAGCCTGTACGGTCCAGGTACGCATAATATCAATGGTGAGGAAGTGACCGTTGATTTGCGATCGCTGAAAAAGCAAATGTATCTATGCATCATGGCGGTCAACGTCCTAGAAGCGATTCGTTTCTATGTGTCTTTTGCTTGCTCGTTTGCCTTTGCTGAGCGTAAATTGATGGAAGGTAATGCCAAAATCATCAAGCTCATCGCTCGTGACGAAGCGCTGCATTTGACGGGTACGCAGCATATGCTAAATCTCATGCGCAACGGTCGTGACGATCCTGAGATGGTCGAGATTGCCGCAGAATGCTATGAGGAAAGCATTGAGATTTTCCGCAAGGCTGCTGAGCAAGAAAAAGAATGGGCAGGCTATCTATTCAAAGATGGCTCGATGATTGGTCTAAACAAAGACATCCTTTGCCAATATATCGAATACATCACCAACTTGCGTATGGAAACGGTCGGCTTGCCAGCGGCGTTCCCGAATTCAAAATCAAACCCAATCCCGTGGATCAACACGTGGTTGTCGTCTGACAATGTGCAAGTAGCACCGCAAGAGACTGAGATTAGCTCGTACTTGGTTGGTCAGATTGACTCTGACTTATCAGACAGTGATTTTGATGACTTTGAATTGTAAGAGCTTTGCGTTATAAGAATCTACATTATAAGAGCTTTGAGCTATAAAGGTTTGAGCGGTAGAAATTTGAAGTTATAAAATTTCTATCGCTGTAATCGTCTTATGGGTTAATAGTAGGGATAGCAGTAGCACAGACATATCCCAATAGGATTAACGATGACTTGGGTAATGACCAGTAAAAAGCAGTTCTATCTACATGATGACGAGAGTCTGCTAGATGGACTGCTACGCACCGGACACGAGGTAAACTATCAATGCCGCGAGGGCTACTGTGGTAGTTGCCGAGTCAAACGTATTGCTAGCTCGCATACGGTCGATTATCCATTTGACCCACTGGCGATGATTGAAGAAGATGAGATCCTGCCCTGCTGTTGCCGTGTGCAAGGTGTCATCTATATCAATCATGACCCTATTGAGAAGTTATAGCAGGGTTAGGTATAGATAAAGCTAGCCTTTAAAATTTAGAAAAATCAGCTCCAACAAAAAGCGCGCTCCTTTAGATAAGGAACGCGCTTTTTTATGCTATTAGCTACATCAGTGTGCTGTCCCATAAACACGTTATGAGCCAGCACATAGTGGTAAGAAGAACCTACGACTTACTGCGTTGCGGTATCTTGCTCAAACAGTTTCATCAGCTCTTCGCGCATACGATCACGCTCTGCCTTTGACATCATCGGCGTTTCTTCATCACCTTGGATGCTTGGCTCTCCCATGCCGCCCATACTCTCATTTTGCAGTACGACAGGACGCTCAAGTGGTTCTTGTGCTGGACGCTCTTCTAGGGTGATTTTTACTTGGGCGTTTTTACCTTGACGCAATATTTGCGCATCTAGCTCAGTGTTTGGTGGCTTACGGGCAACATACTGAATCAACGTATTGGCATCTGTCATCTCGACATCATCGATGGTTAGGACGATATCACCGACACGTAGACCACTTTTCGCCGCTGGACTGTTATCAATGACGTTTAGTACTTCTACACCTGTTGACGTCTCTAATTGCGTTGGATCACGTAGCTGTGACTGGATCTCGATACCTAGCCAGCCACGACTTACACGGCCGTCTTTAATCAAAGCATTCATCACTTGCTCAACCAGTGCCGTCGGAATGGCAAAGCCAATACCCATCGAACCACCAGAGCGCGAGAATATAACGGTATTGATACCGACCAACTCACCACGAGCATCGACCAACGCACCGCCTGAGTTACCCGGATTGATAGCGGCATCAGTCTGGATAAAGTCTTCGAATTTATTGACACCCAGTCCAGTACGTCCAGTCGCTGAAATAATCCCCTGCGTCACTGTCTGACCCACACCAAATGGGTTACCAATCGCTAGAGCCAAATCACCCACACGAATCGGATCTTCACGGAAGCCAAGTGGCGTCAATCCAGTCATATCGACTTTAATCACAGCTAGGTCACTATCAGGATCTGTACCGATGATTCTGGCACGGCTCTTACGACCATCATTGAACGCGACTGTGATCTCATCGGCCTTTTCGATTACGTGGGCATTGGTCACGATATAGCCATCTTCTGATACGATCACACCAGAGCCTAAATTGGTATTGCCCTGCTCTTGTGATGGGCCACCATGATACTCAAAAAACCGGCGCAGTACGGGATCATCCATATAAGGATGCTCGGTCATCGTTTGCGTCGTATAGATATTGACTACAGACTGCGACGCACGCGCCACTGCATTATGATAAGAAGAGATAGGCGCTGGCGTGTCCGACACTGGCTCTGCTGCTTGCTGCTCCGCAGGCGGGGTTCTCGGCGGCTCCCATGTGGCCTCTGACGTCGACTTCATACTCGTGAACAACCAGATAAACGCTGCCAACACTAGCAGCAATAAGACCCAAGGTAACCATTTTAATAAAGACGCCTTGTTATTGGTGTTCCGGGATGACGACATATAAAACCTCTATAAATTTATTGCAAACAGACAGTGAAAAACGATGTGAGATAATGGCGACCGCTTAGCTAGTGTTGACCCATTCATCAGATGGTCAAATGCTATACAGCTAGGCAGACTCACGTATATAAATTATAACCGCAATACCAGTAAATAGTAACGTATCGTGTACCATTTCAGTTATCCAGCTTGTCTGCTTGCTTACAACGGCATGTTAAAATAGCTTTTACGATGCTCGACACTTCAACATTTCGAGAATTGAACATAAAGCGAGAAGTCCAAAACCAAACACTCTCAAACATGACAGATAATACATAATTTTTGCTTAGTTAATCTACAGCACCTTACGACATACATTTTATTGATGACAGGAAAACATAATGACTGCAAATCATACGACAGCTGAATCCAATACTCAAAGCATTAGCGCTCAGGCATTGACACAGTTCTGTGACGACTACTTATCTACTAGTGCGTTTAAAGACTACGCACCAAACGGTCTACAAGTAGATGGCGGACGACCAATTCAGCGTATCGTCACTGGTGTCACGGCTTGTGAAGCCCTAATTGATGCTGCGATCGCTGACAATGCCGATGCAATTATGGTGCATCATGGATACTTCTGGAAAGGCGAACCTGCACCGCTTACTGGGATGAAAGGTCGACGCGTGCGCAAGCTGATGCAACACGGTATCTCTATGATTGGCTATCATCTACCGCTTGACTCACACCCAATCTCTGGCAACAACGCAAAACTTGCTGACGTACTCGGCATGACGATTACTGGTGCGCTCTATCCTACCGAGTCCCATCCTGTGGGCAATATCGCTACTTGCACACCGCAAAGTACTGACGATCTCATTGCCACCATTACTCAAGCTTTAGGCCGCGCGCCATTACATATTTCAGCTGAGTATCATGCAGACTCTCCTACTCAGAAAAATGGTAGGCTGATCGAACGTGTGGGTATATGTACGGGCGGTGCGCAGGATATGATTGAGCAAGCGGCTAGCATGGGCTGTGATGCATTTATCTCTGGTGAGATATCTGAGCGTACCACACATAGCGCGCGTGAGCTTGGGATTGACTATTTTGCTTGTGGTCATCATGCGACAGAATGTGGCGGTATTCAAGCATTAGGAGAGATAGTCGCTCAAAAATTTGGTCTGCCAGTTACCTTTATCGATATCAAAAACCCAGCATAAACTAGCCACTTAAAAAGCCATTTTAAACGGTTGTCATTGATAGAGAAAAACTTATAAAGGAAATGATAATTTAAAAGCCAAACTAGACTTGCTAATGCTATAGTCACACCATAAGCATAAAGTCTAGTTTGACTACTATTTAAACTTTGTTATTCTATTTTTGATTATTATGTACCAAATATCTGGAAAATTAACCGTTTATATCTCAATTGTTAAGTTTTATCGCTTTTTTCTTAACTCCACTTGAATAATGCAATTAGTAACCGCATATTACTACCCGTAAGAAAGAACGTTTTGTCATGAAACTTCCCATTATTACAGCTTCCGGTTATGGCACTAAAATAATGTTGGTAGTTGTTTAAAACTTTATCATGCTATATCAGCGATAAGATTTTAAACCGCTACCCATCGAAATACTATGTTTGCACTATGTATGTTAGCAGCATGGTATTTTTTTATTTTTGGTGTCGCGATGACGGTATGACATAGTCAGTTTGATAGACAGCTATAAACTATCAATTCTGGTTATTTTACTTACCCTCATTGCTGGACAAACAACTTTAGTAGCCAGCTATCCTATTACTAGTAACTTAATATTAGTGATTCAAAGTATAGCCAGCCATCAAAGTTAGCATAGTTAAAACAGTTGAATGTATTTGCCTCATTGGCAAAACCTTACATCAATGTTTCAAGCTATGTCTTTGTCTCAATAACTTAATCATGACCTTACCTATGTTTGATATATAGTTGTTTGGCCACTAGCCATATTTAGTTATCGATGAAGGAATCATCTGATTTATATCCTTCGCGTCGTTGTGCGTTCAGTATTTTAAACCAGTACTTATGAACACTGTTTAGAACGCTTTTATGACATATCGATAGCTGGCTGACGACAAACTATCCCACTAACTCTTAGAGAGAGTACGCTAGTGGCGCTATAGTCAAACAAGATAGAGTGGCATTTGTTCTATTAAAAATGCCACTCTATTTAAGATACGATATCGATATATGTCAATATTATGCACATATATTTATACGTGTTTTTGCGGTAAGAAGGATGGCTAAAATCAGGAGACATCCATGCAGCGTATTACTTATCGTGTAAAAGTATCTGCGCAAGGGGCCAAACGCCGTATTTCTTATTTACTGCGTCCATCTAAACGCCTACTGAACACCAAAAGTAACATCGTTTCATCCGTTACCCCTATTGCGTCTAATCATTTTGCCAGAACCAAGAAGCTGGCACAAATCTCTAGCATCGCTCTACTCTCGTTGCCCGCTGAGAGTTTGACGACCATGAACACATCGGTACCAGCCTATGACAATGTCATGCTGGAAAATACCTTGACCATTGCTGCGGTGCCTGGCGATAGCACTTACTTTGCTACTGATGGCTTCCAACATGGTTTTGGGTTTGATCTGGTGCGCACTTATGCCGACGAGCTCGGTGTCGATATCAATCTAAAAGCCTATGCCAGTGAAGAAGCGGCACTAAAAGCACTAAGAACAGGCAATGCTGACATGGCGTTGACTACGGCTAGCACCAAGCTAAAAAGCCAGTTGAACCTATCGTCTATCAATGTCAGCTGTGGTTATGATTCTAGTCTGACTAAGAACGGTCTACACCCTAAAGTAAGTTGGACGTTTAGCTCATCCAATGATCCACTATCAAGAAAGGCCAGTTACTTTTTGTGCGATAGCATCAAGCTAAAAAACACACAAAAACTTGCTGCGTTCTACAATCAAAACTTGCTTAAAGATGCCTATAGTCAGGATCATTTCCAGAGAACGTTGACGGAAAAGTTACCGGACTATCAATCTTCGTTTGAAGAGCAAGCACGCAATTATAATCACGATTGGGAATTGCTGGTCGCGATGGGTTATCAAGAGTCGCATCTTGATGCCAACGCTGTGTCGCCGACTGGTGTACGCGGATTAATGATGCTGACCAATAACACTGCAAAAGCGATGGGCGTCTCAGACCGTGTCGATCCGTACCAAAGCATTGGTGGCGGTGCACGCTATCTAGAGCAAGTGAAAGCGGACTTCTCTGATGTGCCAAAAACTGACCGTATCTGGTTTGCCCTTGCAGGTTATAACATGGGTCCCAATGCGGTAAAAAGAATCCAACGTGAACTACGAGCTCAGGGTATCGATGATAAGAGCTGGGCGAACGTCTATGCTTATTTAGCAGATAATAGAGCGTCGAATAGCCGTTATGGTCAAGCTATGCATTATGTCAGTAATATCAGAAGCTATCTTGAGACTATTAAAACTCAGACTGTCTAATTTTTAGATATTACTAGGCGGTTTGTAAGCTAACTTCTAACAGTAAGTCATTTTTATTGAATAAAAAAAGCTGCTCTTATAGAGAGCAGCTTTTTTGTGCGATACGATTCATAGTTAATATTAATGACGTCTTATGTAAACGGTATCCATTAATATTTTATTCATTAACGATTAGGTACAGTCAGACGCTGACCACGCTGCAACATCGTATCAGCGGCGATATTGTTCATATCAGCCAGCTCTTGTGTTGAGACACCATATTTGCGTGCTAGACCAATCAAGCTATCACCCGAGCCAACCGTATAGCTTACTGTCGCTTTTGGTACTTTAAGCGTTTGGCCGCGTTGTAGCTGAGCATTGGTCGCTAAATCATTGGTCGCCGCCAAGTCCTCTACCGATATACCAAACTGACGTGCTAGAGCAATTAGGCCATCGCCAGATTTTACTTTGTAGCTTTCAGTATTACCTAATTTCGTACCACTGCTTGCTGAGCTACTACTGTTACTATTAGCAGAGCTGCTGCTTTGACTGCTGCTACTAGATGCACTAGCCACACTGCCGCTCGCAGGAATAGTGATAGTACGGCCCAGTATCAGATTCGAATTGGTATTTAAGTTATTTGCTGATGCCAAATCACTTAAGCCAATATTGTAACGTTTAGCGACACCCGTTAAGGTATCACCTGATTTTACTTTATAGCTGACCGCTTTATCATTCAATTGACGGTCGACCAATTCTTTAGTAGCAGGAACTTTAATCGTTTGACCACGTTGCAGGCGAGCTTTCGCATCAAAATTGCTATTTACTGCAGCCAGCTCCGTTGCACTCACTCCGATGCTATTCGCAATACCAATCAGCGTATCACCTGATTTTACTTTGTAATTGGTGGTCGCGACCGAGCTTGAGCTGTTACTACTGCTAGTACTTGTCGTACTTGCAACATCGAAATCAACACTGGCTGGCACTTTAAGTGTCTGACCAACATATAGCGAACTTGTGCTGTTGATGCCGTTGAGGCTGGCTAAAGTATCTGTCGACACATTGAATTGACGTGCCAATGCAATTAATCCGTCCCCTGCTTTTACTTTATAATTCTTGGTCGCAGTGCTTGATTTACTCGGCTTGGTAGAAGGAGCGGCAGGTGTTGTCGCAGGTGCAGTCACTTTACCCGGTATGAGCCATAATTTTTGACCTCTGAGCAAATCAGCACGGCTGCTCAGATTATTGTAGCTGGCTAGCTGAGTGACCGATAAGCCAAAACGATTGGCCGTACCGATAAGCGTATCACCGCCTTGTACGACGTAACTGTCAGGCTGACTAGCGGCGGCGTTATTAGCAGTGCTTAATGGCTCAATATTCTTGGCATTATATAGATATAACGTACTGCCAGAGAGCAGATTGGCACTAGCATCTATCTGGTTCCATTCTGCGATATCACGCCAGCTAACCCCTGCTCGACTCGCAATGTTCGAGAGCGTATCGCCACGTTTTACCGTATAAGTGGTACGTGCGCCTTGTGGTTTTGGCTTACTTACCGAGGTTTTGGCAAAGCTAAGTTTTTTCTCTGCACCACTCGCTTCTAAGATAGACTGCTGTGTCTGTACGGCTGATAGATTAATATTGCCGTCAGCATTGATGACATTGGTCTCAGAAGTGTTTCTACGGATTTGATTAGCAATAAAATCACGCTCTTCTTTGCTAAGCGGTGGCTCTTGGACAATCGTATTATTCTGAGTAATCTGAGCTGAGGTGGTCGGTAAGCTGTTACTGCTCTTAAGCTCAGCATTGATCTTGTTAGTCTCTGCGGTGGTCAGTGGTGGCTCAGTGCGAGCTGAGGAATTACCACTGTATACCGAGCTGCTAGTCGGTGTCGCAGACGGTGAGATATAGCTGGTGGTCTGCTGAGGTACACTTGCACTAGCGGCATAATCAGCCAATGCGCTACCAGTAGACGGCAGTGATGAGGCAGTATATGGTTTGTTATTGTAGCTTGGCGTAGTCGCTGTCGTGCTTGAGCTACCTGCGTTGCTTGATGCAAGCACATTACCTGTACCATTACCTCTGAGCCCACTTAATTTGGCATCGGCATTGAGACTGACGTCATTTGGAATAATGACACGCTGCGGACCTGAAGAGTCAACGCGGCCTGATGTCAGTGCAGTATTTAGACGCTCTAGCTCATCATAGCTAACGCCAGTTAACTGCGACACTTCCGCCAAGCTCACACCATAGTTAACAGGTACACTGCGGAAATGCTGACGGTTAGCGATAGCTGGTAGATACACACCATACTGCTCAGGTTTAGCGACGATTTCGGCTACGGCTAAGAAACGCGGCACATAGTTCATCGTTTCAGTCGGTAGTTGAAGTGACCAATAGTCTGTTGGCAGTCCGCGCGCTGCGTTGGCATCGATTGCTTTCTGTACACGGCCAGGGCCAGCGTTATAAGCAGCCAATGCTAGCTCCCAACTACCGAACTGGTTGTGCAGTGCTGTCAAAAAGTCATAGGCAGCACGTGTCGATTCAATAACATCACGGCGACCATCATAAGTACTGCTTTGGTTCAAGCCATAAATACGGCCCGTACTTGGAATAAACTGCCATAAGCCCGCGGCTGCCGCACTACTCGTACCACTTGGATCGTAAGAGCTCTCGATAACTGGTAACAAGGCAAGCTCTGTTGGGATATTGCGACGCTCTGCCTCTCGTACCGTATGATAGATATAACGACTGGCACGTGCAGTTAGGCGATTGAGATAATCCTGTCTACTGGTAAACCAGCTTTTTTGACCTTCAATACGCTGATTATAGATTGGCTTACCACCATTCATGCGATAGCCTGCACGTAAACGATTCCACAAATCACCATATTGCTGAATAGCAAGCTGGTTACCTTCTACCATGGTCATGTCAGTGGCTTCTAACAAGTCAGCCAACTCATCCAAACTCTCTGCATCTAAAAACGCAGTTGAGTAGTCTGCACTACCTGTATTAGCCCCTTGACTGGCAGGACTTTTGGTAATGACAGATGAGCTATTGGTCGCACCTTTGTTTTTTACCGCTGATGTATTGCTACACGCACTAATCAGTAAAGTGGATACCGCAAGCGTCAATGGCAACGCAATAAATGAGCGAGAGTGTGATAGCACAGTAGACATGATATTGGAGGTTTCCTAACGACAGAAATTAATAAGATAAAGTTGATGGATAGTATAGTATGCAATGTAAAGCAAAGACTAGCCTAATATAAAAGATAATAATAGACGCTCAAGTAGCCTATAAAACTAAGTAATGACTATTGTTAGCCAGCTAAGACTTTTTATAGGTCGAAATCGCAGCTAGCTCAATCAGCTATCGCTTATATGACCCATTATATTTTTGAGTCTTGCTTGATTAATGGCGACTTAATTAATAGCCACCTGTGATACTGCGCGCAAGAGCACTGCATTACCAGTAGACAAGGTCAAGGTCACACGAGATGTGGTGACAAATGATACTTGCTGACCATTTTTTACCCAGCTCTCATTTGTCGTCACATTGGCTTTGGCTTGTGAACCAGTAATAACTACGTTGTCTACCGAAATATCATAGCGATAATTAGACGTATCATTCCAGCTGTTTTGAAGCAACTTTAAGTACGCATCTTTATCTAAACTGGTAGACTTTCCTTTTCTAGATAAAGAAATAAGCGCGTCGTCCGATACTAGGCGCGATACCTGATTGATACTTTGGCTATTCGCTGATGCTTTCATTGCGGCGGCATAGTTCTGTACCAAATCTTCGGTCATAGTTGCCGCTTGTGCATTGATACTGATGGTGCTGGCTACTGCTACGATTGCAGTGATGCTGGCGCTTTTCACCAATAGAGCTAATAGCCTATTTCCCAATAATTTTTTCATGATAATCCTTAGCGATATTTTTTTCGTTAGTGTCATATAGTGACGATTAACGCTCTTTTATCATTTATTTTGGCAGTGTGTCTGTATAGATATATCTATATAAGTATACTCATATCATATGCCGAGCCTATCATCGAATTCTCACAGCCATGTGACACCCTGTGTAATTATTGCGAATAAAAACACAGGCTATCAAATCAAATATCCATAAGCATTTATACTGCAGATTCTAGCCATAATAACTATATACTTTGTGGCTCTAGCTTGATAGTCAGCCCATAATGAGCTGACCATTTTTAAACCATCAATCTTTAGAACCATCAATACTTATGGTTAAGCTATTAACGTTAGAGTTTGGCTTGGCTTCATTAGGGCATAGTTAAGGCTTCGTTAGGACTTAGGTTCGTTGTTACTGTCTTCATATTGCTCATCATCGCTGAGCTTCATACCCAAACGCTCTACCCGTCTGTCCATCATCTGACGAGCCAAGGCCTGCATGTCTTCGACACGGTCTATCTCATCAACAATCTCAAGACCCAACAATGTCTCAAATACATCTTCTAACGTGACAAGTCCTTTAACTTCACCATATTCACCGACTGTAATCGCAATATGAATACGGTTTTTTAGCATCAACTCTAACAAGTCAAACAGCTTCATTTTAGAGAAAACAAAAGTGATGTCTCGTTGAAACTGCGTCAACGGCTTGTGCATAGCATGATTAACTTTAGCCAGTAGCATGTCCGTTTTTAGGACAAAGCCTGTAATGTTATCCAAGTCACCATCATAGATTGGCAAGCGAGAAAACGTTAGCTTTGGACGATCAACCAATAGCTCAGCGACGGTTTTATTCTCTTCGAATGCGAGCATCACCGAGCGCGGTGTCATGATGTCTTCTACTTTAATAGCGCCAAATGCGAGCAAGTTACGAATGATACGCGACTCTAGTGGGTCAATTTGTCCTGATTCTTCACCGATACTAGCAAGAGCAGCAAACTCACGGCGGCTAAAGGTTTGCGGCTCTTTACCGCGTACCAATAGTTTCGTCAGACGCTCTGAGAACCAAATTAACGGGTATAGCAGCATGATAATGCCACGAACGAAATAAGCAACCAAGCCACTTAGCTGACGCCAGTAAACCGTACCTAGTGTTTTTGGGATAATCTCAGACAAGAATAAGATAGCAAGCGTCATGAGCGCCGAAAACAGACCAAACCACGCACTACCAAAGACAATCGTAGCCTGTGCACCCGCACCGATAGAGCCAAGTGTATGGGCAACGGTATTTAAGGTTAAAATAGCAGCTAGTGACTGGTCAATATTGTCCACTTTGAGGCTTTTAAGCATTTCTGCTTTTTTGGGACTGGTTTCTTGTACATCCGCAATAAACGATGGCGTCATGCTCAGCAAAACAGACTCTGCTAATGAACAGACAAAAGAAACGCCAATAGCGAGTAAGACAAAAAATATCAATAAAGAAACGCTAAGCGCAGTTGGTGCTGCCGCCTCGCTGGATGTTGATACAGCACCAGCTGCCCACACTGCCTGCGGTAGCATAAGAATTGCCAATGCAGATAGTACTGAAAAAGAAGTATAACCAAATCGAGAACTAGTAGTCATTCTCGGGGGAGGTTCTGCAGATGCGTCTTTACGATGAGCGCGCGGACGACATAAACGAGGTACAAACATAAAAGTGGTGAACAAGTTAGGTAACCTAAAAAGAGTAAAAGAAAGATAATGTCATGAGCAATTTATATTGATTTTCAGATTATCATTAACAAAGTAATAAAAGACATCTGTCTATCGTATAAATAGTTACTCAAAGCCGATTTAATCGCTATTTCAAAGCCATACTATGCTTCAATAAGACGTATTATGGTTCAATACGTAGCATACTAAATGCAGGCAATCATTGCCATTTGATAGTAGCATTGATGATACCATTTCACAATAAGTCACCATTTTTAAGTTTTTGTTTTTTGATGACTTTTATTGCCCTACTATTAACGGTTGTATGACGACATCTTTACTAGCCAATTCATGACAGCTATTTAGCCTGAGGCTTTATATAGATTATCTGAATATAGTAAAAACATTGTTGTCCTACCCATTGGCTGATAGTATGCCTTACGCTAAGAAAAACACGCTCAGCCTATGATTAACAGTTACCAAGTCTGGGATTTTTTGTTACTATGCGTCTAATTTTATTATTGTCTATGACTTACTGAGAGATATTATGAGCTTATTTATTCAAGCTGCCCATGCTGCACCAGAGACTGCAGGTGCTGCAGGTCTATTCGGTCAGATTTTACTGCCTGTTGCGTTTTTTGCGATTTTTTACTTCTTGGTCATTCGCCCGCAGTCTAAGCGTACCAAAGAGCACCGTGCCATGGTTAACGCATTGACCGTTGGTAGTGAAATCATTTTTGCTGGTGGCTTAATGGGTCGTATCAAAGCAATCGAAGGCGATTATGCCGTTGTGAGCCTAAACAACAATACTGACGTGAAAGTACAACGTGCTTCTGTTATTTCAGTATTGCCTGCTGGCACGATCGAAAGCGTCTAATGAGAATGTTCACTGGTTTTTATTAGTGAACATTCAATAGTCGTCACATTAATGAATGTAATGACTAAAAAATGACCGTATATAATTTACGGTCATTTTTCACTATTAACACAGTAAGGTAAAATTGCTATATAAATTAGGCTTACTGTTTAGATGTCCTATCTTTATCCAAGTCAGCCATATGATTTTTGGTGACCAGATAAACAGACATCTGTATTATTTGCTTTACTGTTTTATGCGTTACTATCATCGCGGATGATCGCAATGGTGCATGATGACGGCTGCTGAACATAGCACTCGACCGTTGCTATCGCTAACTTCCCATCTGCTAACTTGTGGCCTACGTCGCCAGTCGTTTATCAACTTAAAGAAGTGATTATGCAATATCCCGCTTGGAAATACTTACTAATTGCCGTCGTGCTACTCGTTGCCGGTCTATATGCTGCCCCCAACCTTTATCCTGACGAACCTGCTGTGCAGATTACGAGCGCAGCCGCAGGAACTCAGCTATCTGAAGGCATCTTAACCGAGTCTCAAAGCTTACTCGAAGAGGCAGGTCTAGATAACCACGATGGTACGTTTGAGGGAAACAGCGCGCTGGTACGCCTCAACAACCCAGTCGATCAGCTAAAAGCGCAAGAAGTGCTACGTCAAAACTTGGGCGAAGACTATGTCGTTGCCCTTAACCTAGCACAGACTACCCCGCAGTGGCTACGCGATATTGGTGCAAGACCGATGAAGCTTGGTCTCGATTTGCGTGGTGGTGTACGCTTTGTACTCGAAGTCGATATGGACAAGGCGCTTGAACAGCGTTTGACCAGTGCCAGTCGCGATATGCGACGTGAGCTACGTGCTGAGCGAGTAGCAATCAAAGGTATCAAAACCGAAGATCGCGGCGTGGTATTGCATTTTGCTGATACTGACACTCGTAACCGTGCACAGAACGTATTGCAAGGCTCGATGAGCAATACGTTTAACTTGCAGTCTTCTATTGATGATCAAGGACCTGCATTGGTCTTATCGTATAACGATGCGACACTTGACGAAATCAATAGCTACGCGGTCAATCAGAACTTGACGACTTTACGTAACCGTATTGCTGAGTTGGGTGTTACCGAAGCTTTGGTACAGTCGCAAGGTGCTAGCCGTATCGTTGTTGAGCTACCTGGTGTACAAGATACTGCTGAAGCAAAACGTGTACTTGGTCGTACTGCAAACCTTGAGTTCCGTATGGTGGCAGAAGATGCCGATACCTATACTGGTGGCATACCACCAGCGGGCACAGAGGCATTCCCATTCGAAACACTCGATGGCCCGCCTGTATTGTTAGATCGTCAAGCGATCGTTACCGGGGACAAAGTAACCAACGCGCAAACTGGCTTGGATGAAAGCGGTCTACCTGAAGTAAGTATTACCTTGGATAGTGCTGGCGGTAAGCTCATGCAGAACGCCACTCGTACAGCGGTTGGTCAACAGATGGCTGTATTGTTCATTGAAAACAAACAAAGAATCACTTACGAAGAAGATCCAGCGACTGGTGAGACAACTGAAGTACGCACACCTTACGCTGAAACAAAGGTCATCAACCGCGCCAACATTCAAGCGGTATTGGGTTCATCATTCCGTATTACTGGTCTAGATAGTAGTGCTGAAGCAGCTGAGCTTGCGCTATTGCTACGTTCAGGCGCACTTGCCGCACCGATGTACTTTGTAGAAGAGCGCACTATCGGTCCATCACTCGGTCAAGAAAACATTGATAAAGGGTTGTTCTCTACGCAGGTCGGCTATCTATTAGTCTTCGCGTTTATGATTATCTTCTATCGTCTGTTTGGTGTGATTGCCAACGTTGCGCTAGCCGTTAACGTTATTATTATCATTGCGATTATGTCAATTTTGGGTTCATCACTTACCCTACCTGGTATCGCAGGTATCGTTTTAACCATCGGTATGGCAGTTGATGCCAACGTACTGATTTTTGAGCGAATACGAGAAGAGATTGCCAATGGTGTCCGGCCAAAGTCAGCCATTGTGGCAGGTTTTGATCGCGCATTTAGCAGTATTTTTGATGCCAACATTACAACCTTATTGGTCGCGTTTATCCTATTTGCGATTGGTACTGGTCCGATTAAAGGCTTTGCGATTACGCTAGCTATTGGTATTGTCAGCTCGCTATTCACTGCAATTTTGGTGACACGTGCACTGGTACAAATTGCTTATGGTAAGCGTAAATCCATCAAAAGTCTGAGCATCGGTTAGGAGAACATTATGGCGATCGATAATAACAACCCTTTAGAACAGCAGAATAATCCTGATCGAAATGGCTCAAACGGTGAGACGACTAATGCAAGTACGCGTCGCCGTAACAAACCGCGTCGTGATGGTAAAGGTAGCAATACTAAAACCAATAACCCTACTACCGCAAAGTCAGGCAAAAGCCCTAGTCGTCGCGGTGGTAAAGGTCAAAATGCCAAAGACAGTCAAGCGCTGTCTACCGCTATTGATTCTGACGTAATATCAGGTGACGCCGCTGATGATGCCGCAGCTGTTGCTGAAGGTGGGATCAAAGCGGTTGGTAACCAGCGTATTATTCCATTTATGAAGATAGAAAAGCCAATGGCATTACTATCTTTGTTTATGGTGATCGGTAGTATCATTGCTATCGCGGTAAACGGTCTGAACTTAGGTCTTGATTTTACTGGTGGTGTCTCAGCAGACGTTCGCTATGAGCAGCCTGTTGAGCAAGTTGCTGTTGTACAAGCGCTGGCAGACAATGGTTTCGATGATGCGGTTGTACAGTATCTAGGTACTCGTGAAGAGCTACTCGTACGTCTACCGCCTCAGTCTGATAACGTCGATGGGCTAAGTGCAAATCTGACGCAAGCATTGGCCCTACCTAGCAACACCGCTACAATTAGCAACGTGAATATCATCGGTAGCCAAGTTGGTAATGAGGTTTATTTAAACTCAGTCATGGCATTGGTATTGGCACTGGTTTGTATGCTTGGCTATGTTGCCCTACGTTTCCAGTTCAAACTGTCCCTAGGTGCAGTACTGTCACTATTCCATGATGCTGTCGTAACCATCGGTGTATTTGCATTGTTTGGCTTCCCGTTTGATTTGACGGTATTGGCTGCGGTATTGGCATTGATTGGTTATTCATTGAACGATACCATCGTTGTCTATGACCGTATTCGTGAAAACTTCCGCCGTGTTCGCGGAATTACGCCAGAACAGACGATTGATTTGTCATTGACCGAGACGCTACGACGCACGATTATGACCATCTCAACTGTTCTATTGGTCGTATTGGCTATGCTATTCTTGGGCGGTGATGGATTATACTGGTTCTCAGTAGCTCTGTTTATTGGTTTGCTTGCGGGTACTTACTCATCGACTTATATCGCCAGCTCGATTCCGCTGCGCATGGGTCTGTCGCGTGATGACTTTATCGTGAAAGTAAAACCAGAGTTTGAAGAAGAAATCGTTACTTTTAATGATCCAAAAATGTTTGAGCAAGACAACGTTTAGTAAGGTATATTAGATGGATTGATACGTTGAACTAGCGTGTCATTAGTCTTTATAGACCTACTGATTGTACAGCTACAACGTTTAAATAAGAGCACCTGACTCATGAATAATGAGTCTAGGTGCTTTTGTCTTTATAGCTATTTTGTCTCTCATATTAGATGTATTGCCTTACGAGTCTATTATCATTTAACGAACACACCTCTTTATCGTTCACGTATAAACGAGTCACCCATGTCAGCTAATTCCGCAACTTCTCACGCGATGCCACCTATTGACACAAGCTATAAGCGTATTGTCGCGATTGCATTGCCTGTGCTACTGGCCAATTTGGCTATGCCATTGCAGAGCGTTATTGATACGGCCATTGTAGGTAATATGAATGACACGGCGAAACTTGCTGGTATGGGTCTAGCCATACAACTGCTGTCGCTATTGCTTGTTAGCTTTAACTTTTTGCAGTATGCATCATCTGGGCTTGCTGCACAGGCATTGGGACAGCTGGCGAATAATACTAGCAATACATCGGCTGTATCAGTGCCCACGCCTTTGCTGTCTATCTTACAACGCGCGTTACTATTGGCGTTTGTTATTGGAGCAATATTGCTACTGGCAAAGCCCTGGCTGATTGATTTTGGCTTACAAGCACTATCAGCCAATCCTGAGAGTGGACGCGCAGCGAAAACCTACTTAGACGTACGCTTTTGGGGCGTGATCGCAGAGCTGATGAATTTTGCATTTATTGGTTGGTTTGCAGGACAAGGTAAGACCCGTTATATGCTTTATCAACAGGGCTTTATTGCCGTACTTAATATCGTACTGACCTTGTTTTTTGTATTTGCAATGCAGATGGGATTAGCTGGTGTCGCACTGGGAACGACTATTGCATTTTGGTTTGGAATACTGATGGCACTGTGGTTGAGCCGCCAACATCTAAAAATATCGTGGTCTGTATTATTCAAAGCGGATCGACAGTATTTTACGAAAGAAAAGATGCTTAGGCTATTTTCTTTAAACAAAGATATCTTTGTACGCACTCTTATCTTAACGCTAAGCTTTGCTTGGATTACTCGACTGTCTGCGCAAAGCGGAGATGTCATACTGGCTGCTAACGCTATTTTATTGCAAGTATTAAGCATATCTGCCTTCGCTTTAGATGGCGTCGCTGTTTCTGCTGAAACGTTAAGTGGACAAGCTGCAGGACGTCGCGATTGGCCACGGTTTCGTATTATCATAAAGCGTACAGGCGTGGTTAGTTATGGCCTTGCTATCATGTTAAGCGCCATTTGGTGGCTTGCAATGCCTACGTATTTGGGATTTATGACCAATATTGAGTCGGTATTTGCCCTCGCCTATGACTACCATTTATATGCCGTATTATTGCCTCTTGTCGGCGTTGGTGCCTATTGGTTGGATGGGATATTTTTCGGCTTGACGGCTGGTAGCGTGATCCGTAATGCGGCGCTGATACTGGCTGCTATTTTCTTTCCGTTAAGCTGGTTGCTCTATCAGCAATGGGATATGACTGGTATTTGGCTTAGCGTGTGGTGTCTATTATTATTGAGACTAGTTATTCTAGGTGGGTTTTTGTACCGTGCCAATCAGACTGGCAGTTATGAGAAGCTACAACCTGAAGCTTAGTTGATTTTATACTATGTTTGCTCTATCAATTTTCGATAGAGCATCTTTATTAAGCTCGTTTTTCATTTTTTAATTTTGCAGCAATACCGTTTGAATCAATAATTTTTATATCGATAGATTTATAAAAATATCATGAGAAAAATTTAGGATATCGTGTGAATACTCATTCAAATGAATTAAGTCATCAACCTGAAAACCGCTACCACTGGGCTGACGGCTTTAAAAAAAGCTTGCCAGTTGCTATGGGATATCTGCCTGCCGGTATTGCCTTTGGTGTACTCGCACAGGTGGCAGGTATCCCGATATGGGCAACGATTATGCTCAGTATCGTTCTCTATGCTGGTGCAGCTCAGTATGCTTGTCTGCCGATGCTAAGCGCTGGCTTACCGATTGGCAATATCGCCACCAATATTGCCGCGATTAATCTACGTCATGTATTCTATGGTATGCCGTTATTACAGTATTTACCGAAAAATAAGCTGGCCAAGACGTATTGTCTGTTTGCTTTGACCGACGAGACTTTTTCGATCATGACCAGCTTACCAAATGAGTCGCGACGAGCGCTGATACTTCCTATCAGCCTATTTAACCAAAGCTGGTGGGTGCTCGCGAGTACGGTTGGCGTAATGATTGGTAGTACGCTCAGTGATTTGGTGCCAAATTTAGATTTTGCGTTAGTTTGTCTGTTTGCAATTCTTGCTTATGAGCAATTTCAAAGTATCAAACGCTACTTCCCGATTGGTATTGCCGTGCTTGGCTTAATCATTGCTTCGCTATTTACCAGTGACTGGTTGCTACTAGTAGCCATCACTATCTGTATGTTGATGATTTTGGTACGTGGGTTTTGGATAGAGCGTCAAAAGACGGGAGACTCTTATGACCAGTAGTTATCTTATTTTTGCTACGCTTGCCATGGCAGCAGTGACCTTTATCACTCGTGCATTACCAGCACTGATACCTAGAAAGCTGCTGGATACACCTTGGCTACATCGGTTAAATGAGAGCTTACCGTTATCAGTGATGGTACTGCTAATTTTGACTAGCCTGTCCTATCAAGACATATCGATGACTGTTGCTTTAAGCGATACCGAACTACATCTATTAATGGCACAAGTCGGTGCACTTATTTTGGTATTGTTTATCTATCATATCAGCCGTCAGCTTTTGGTCAGTATGGTTGTCGGTATCGCAGCAATCAATGGTTTATTTTGGTTATTTAGCAGTTTTCTAGGCTAAAACTGTTTCGACCATTTATAAAACGCCAGTACCCTTAGCGATATTTTAAACATAAAAAAGCTAGATTCTATTTAGAATCTAGCTTTTTGTTATCTGAAAACAATGGCTTTAGTTTAGCTTAAAGCTCTTCTACACCCATCATATCAACTGGGGTATCAGCCACTATTTGTACGCCTTTTTTACCGGTTTTGGCCGTATCATTACGCTGCTCTTGCAGGTGATCAAGATACGCTTCATTAATTTGGCCAGTGATATAGCAGCCGTTAAATACCGCACAGTCAAAGCCTTCCACTCGGCTATGTTTGGTATCTTTTACTGCGTCAATCAAATCATCCAAATCTTGGAAGATCAAACGATCTGCGCCGATGATATCACGTACTTCTTCAACGCTATTGCCTGAGGCAATAAGCTCGCTACGTACGGGCATATCAATACCGTATACGTTTGGAAATTTCACTGGTGGCGCAGCACTGGCAAAAAACACCTTGTTAGCACCAGCATCTCGTGCCATTTGAATAATTTCATGACAGGTCGTACCACGAACGATAGAATCATCAACCAATAGGACGTTTTTGCCTTTGAACTCTAACGGCACAGCGCTGAGTTTCTGGCGAACTGATTTTTTACGCTGCTGCTGACCTGGCATAATAAACGTACGACCGATGTAGCGGTTTTTCATAAACCCTTCACGGTACTTGACGTTCATTTTTAGCGCCAGCTCCATTGCTGAAGTACGCGACGTATCTGGAATTGGAATGACCACGTCGATATCATGATCCTCACCCCATTCAGCAAGGATTTTATCTGCCAGTTTTTCACCCATGCGTAGGCGTGATTTGTAAACTGAGATGTTGTCCATAATCGAATCTGGACGAGCAAAGTAAACATATTCAAAGATACAAGGCGTGTATTCTTTTTGCTCTACGCACTGATGCGTATGTAGCTTATGGTTCAAATCAATGAAAATTGCTTCGCCTGGTTTTACATCACGAACGATAGTGAAGCCAGAACCTGTCAATGCAACTGATTCAGAGGCAACCATATACTCAGTGCCGCCATTCGGTGCCATACGCTTACCAAAGATAAGTGGACGGATACCGTTTGGATCACGGAATGCAAGTAAGCCATGACCAGTGATCAGAGCGACAACGCCATAAGCGCCTTCACAGCGTTTATAGACGGCTTTTACTGCTTCAAAGATATCATCAGCCGTTGGATGTGTTTTGCCTAAATTCTGCATCTCATGTGCTAGTACGTTTAACAGTACTTCAGAATCTGAGTCAGTATTAAGGTGGCGACGATCTTCGATATACAAAGATTTGGCCAAACTCTCAGCATTGGTCAAGTTACCGTTATGCGCAAGGGTAATACCATATGGTGAGTTGACATAAAATGGTTGTGCTTCGGCGCTGCTAGAAGTACCAGCTGTCGGGTAACGAACGTGACCGATACCGAACTTACCAACCAGTTTCATCATATGACGATTCATAAATACGTCACGTACCATGCCATTTTCTTTACGTAGATAGAGTCGCCCATCTTGCAAAGTGACAATACCTGCTGCATCTTGCCCGCGATGCTGTAGCATCGTCAAACCGTCATAAAGAATCTGATTGACTGGTTCGTGAGCTGCAACTCCAATGACTCCACACATAATAGCTATATCCTATTTTGACTCATACATTAGTACGACAATAACGGCAAAATTAACGACAGTATATTGCTAAAATCATTCACTGTCGCACGCCGCTAACCTGATGATATTGTAAGAAACTTAACGAGATTTTTCGATAACCTATGTTTGATTATCAGTGACACGTGCAAAAATTTAGAAGTATAAAAAGAAGTAAAATAATAGACAGTCAGATAAAATAATAGGCAATTAAACAATTATGACTGATTGACCTGATCCCAAGCCATGCCTAATACATCTGATACCAACGCCTTGCCCATCGGTGCATATGGCATTAGCTCTGGCGCTAGTACGGAGGTTTGCCACTGCGGCATCTGTACTAGCAATGGCGCACTGACGCTCAGTACAACCAAGACCATTAGTACGTTTTTGGCAGCACCCAGTACGCCGCCTGCCATTTTATCCAAGACGCCCAAACGTAAGGTTTTGAGCACGCCTGAGAATACAAACGCCATCAGATGCATGATTGCTAATATGGCAATCACTACCAATAAAAAGGCCATAGCCATCTGTAACACAGGGTTTTGTACGATACCCGTCAATTGGGGCGACACTACTCCTGCCAGCCTAGTAGCAGCGATAAGGGCGATAAACCAACCTACCAAGCCTATTACTGTTTTAATCAGTCCTACTTGAAAGCCGCGCCATAAGCCAATCAAGACAACAATAGCAATCACAATATCTAAACCACTCATGCTCTACGCCTTATTACCTTATTTATTGGATTAGCTTTCCATGGCATCGTAATAGCCACCGATTGCCTGTATGCAAGACTGCACCAGTCCAGGACCACGATAAATAAGCCCCGTATAGAGCTGTACCATGTCTGCGCCTGCTTCGATTTTTTTGACGGCTTTGGCACCACTATCGATACCGCCTACGCCTATCAAAGCGACTTTACCATCTAACTGATCAGAGAACTGTTGCAAAATCTGAGTACTAATATGACTCACAGGACGACCAGATAAGCCGCCCATTTGGTCGCCATCACGCAAGTCTTCGACACCTACACGGCTTAGTGTTGTATTGGTCGCAATCAAACCATCAATTTCAAAGTCTATTAATTGCTGCGAGATATAGTCAACTTGTAATGGCTCTAAATCTGGAGCAACTTTAAGCACTAATGGGACATAAAAACCATATTCAGTAGCCAGCTGACTATGACGATTTTTAATCGTATCCATTAACTGAGTCAGTGCTTCACCACTTTGCAAATCACGTAAGTTTTTAGTGTTTGGCGAGGAGATGTTGACCGTAATGTATGAGGCATGCGGATACACACGCTCTAAGCAATACACATAATCATCAGCGGCTTGCTCTACTGGCGTATCGGCATTTTTACCAATATTAATACCAATATTGCCTTTATATTTACAGCGTTTGACATTGTCGATCAGATAATCAACGCCTTCATTGTTAAAGCCCATACGATTGATAATCGCGTCTGCTTGCTTGAT
Source organism: Psychrobacter sp. Arc9 (assembly GCF_041431295.1). Classification (NCBI taxonomy): domain Bacteria; kingdom Pseudomonadati; phylum Pseudomonadota; class Gammaproteobacteria; order Moraxellales; family Moraxellaceae; genus Psychrobacter; species Psychrobacter sp. Arc9. The sequence continues at coordinate 144,991 of NZ_JASMRK010000001.1, forward strand.
TCTAAACAGCCTTGGCTTGTCGTTGCCTACTTGCGGTCTTGGCGTGACGGTTCCTACTTCTATAAAACCAAACCCTAGCTCAGCCAGCGCGTCAATATAATCGCCGTTTTTATCCAAGCCTGCTGCCAGACCAACTGGATTAGAAAACTGCAAACCCATACAGTCTGTTGGTTGCATTGACTGACCATACGCCAAGCCTAAAACACGCGCTTTATGCGCTTTATCCAATAAAGATAGTGTCATCTCATGGGCGTGTTCGGGATCCATATTAAACAAAAAAGGACGAAGTAAGGCATAAGACATAGTGATGGCAGACCCTGCTTGGAAGAAATAGTGAATAAAAAATGCGAATGAAATCGGGCGCAGCGATTATATCAGCTTAACAGAAATAAGAGCAAAGTTTCAGTCGCTAAATTTCTACATTTAAGCAGTAACCAATACTGATGAATCTCTACTAAATAACGATAAATTGCCACTTTCTAAGCTAAAAACATAGCACAAAGGTACTCTTAAACGTCTACGGTACTGGACGCCCATCAGTCAACGCAATCCAACCACGTATAATGCGATATAAATGCCAGATAAAGGTGAAGGTCATAATCAGTAAACCAAGCCCGGCCAATAATATTGAACCAATAGCAATATTGCCACTATCCGCTAGTACGCTAACGCCAAAGCCGCCTAGTGCAAAGGTAATCAAAATAATGCCAATGACGAACCAAACGATACTGTACCAAAAGGTCTTGATTTGCCAATCGAAATGCGTGGCTAACCACGTACCATCAGCATCGTGGCGCTTGGCATAATTCATCACAATCGGCACAATCCACAATAGACCAGCGGTAAAGTAGCTGATCACATATAAGAAATAAGTGATGTGGTTATAAGTAATTAAAGAACGGCGCTTATCGTTGCTCATACTGTCCCGCATTATGTGAGGTTTTCCTTACTGGTAATATTTTTGTTCAATAGTCATATGATTAACTATTTAATGGAGCCGGATAAATGGCTTTTCAATGATACCAACGATAAAGCAGTATTCTGCTGACGAGGATTGAGTGTCGAGTACTAGACACACAGTATTATAAGTATCTAAAATCTTTATCACAAAATGATGCGTTTTAAGAAGTGACCGTTGCTTGTACCTGAATAGATTTATTGGTCAGATCTTGCTGTATAGATAGCTGTGTAAATTGCCAGCCTTGCTGTTCAAGCTTACCCAGTGCAGTGCTGACAACCGCTTGACTAGGATGCGTAAAGCTCAGTTGCACTGCATCACCAGTCGCAACCACCTGAGCATCTGCTATACCTGAGTTATTGAGCAGCGCATTGATACGACTAGCGGGTGGCATATCAGACTCTCCAGTAGCGTTATTCCCAGTATTCAATGCACTACTATCAATATTACCTGCTTGAGCACGCAACCAAAAATAATCCGCCACTTGCTCCTGATAGTCGTTTTTACTATCGCTCGCTGCTTGATGAACGCTATAGCCACCATAGCCGCCAATAAACAACAGCAGAAATACAGACAATATAGCTAATGCTAGCTGATCACGGGGAGGTAATCCTTGCCAGCGCGTCGTTAGTACATTTTGATAATTATTCATACGCTCTGACAATACATGAGCCTTAATACTGGTTGCAGAAACAGCTGCATTACGTTTGGTACGGTGTTGTAATCGTTTCATGTTTTGACCTTTATTACCAATACCTTGATGAGTTACGACGCTGCCGCATTGCTTGTCATGTCGCTGTTTTCTACAATATTATTTTCTACCACATTGACGGTGACTTGACCACTAAACTGACCTTGCTCATTGCTATTGACTTGCTCTAATTTGGCATTTAAGCCTTGTGCTACCAGTGTACTCGTAAATTTATCAAGACTACCGCGATCTGGGGCAATCAAGGTAAAACTGAGCGCTGATGGCTGCATTACCAATGACTGTGCATGCAATGAGGACTGTTTAATCAGCGGTGATATGCGTGACAGTGCGGCCATATGCGATGCAGGCGCTTGGCTATCGCTACGCAGTTTTGGTTGCAGCTGTACTTGCAGTTTGGTGCGTGTACTCAGCGGCTCATCGGCGAACCAAGACTGATACTGTGCCGCAATTGCAGCCTTGGTTGCTGCGGTTGCTTCATTATACTTGTACCACTGCACACCATCGGTTGCCATTTGCAGCACTAACGCTGATAGCGCAACCATCATTGCCACCCGTAGGTATGGTGATAGTTGTGAGTCAGTAGATTTCATAAAGAAATTAAGCACGTGACGTTCGGGACTGTCAATTGGTTTAGGTACTGTAGACAGAGTCGTCAGCAATAGCTGATGATCAGCGATCAACGCTTTAGTTTGCGCCGCTAACTCTAGCGTCGATGAGGAATCTAGCGAGTCGACCGATGCGTCAATAGCTGCCTCAATAGAAGGCAACACCCTTACCTCACTTAAATGCGGGAAACGCTCAAACATTAGTGGTAAATAGCTGACGGCCATACCTTGACGCAATGATTGGCGCAGCAGCATAGTCTGCGAATCTTGATAAAGAGTCACTTGCTGACCTGCGCCCTCTTCTGGCGGTGGCAACAATAAAAAATCTGGCAGTAACGCTACTATATTCATACCGGCTAGCTGCGCACTTTGCTGCCATGCCTCAATATCGTTTTGTGCCAGTGCATACAATTGCGTCGTATCAGCATGGCTCAATTGGCGGATGTTTAATTGCTCAATAGGTGTTAATGAAGTTTCTTCAAATAAGTATTGCTTGCCGCCATTACCAAGCTGTTTAAGCTGAGCAGCATTAAGTGCCGTATCCACTTGCAATGCATGACTTGAGGGAAAATATAGACAAAGCGCCTTTTGGCTATTGGACTTATAGTTACCATAGATTGTCTGTAGCTGTTGCCAACCATCAACCATTTGCCATTGCTGTATATCTTCGTGCCAGACAGCTAGCGGGCTATGCTGCGCTCGTAACCAAACATGTAACACTAAACGTGTCCTCAATTATTGCTGCGGTTATCAAAATATTGTTAAGGTTGATACGGTTTTTAAAATAACTGAATGACTTTATACGATTAATAGCTGGCATGCTTCTCGCCAATACCATTTTAAATCCGTCATATCCAATCAATTCTGCTCTAGCAAATCGTTTCTAAGCAAAATATTAGAATGTCTAGTCTAATAAGGCTGGTCAGGAACAAAACGATCAACTTCCGTTGCCATGCCAGTCATCACAAACTCCATATCAAACACTCTGACTTCCGCTAGAGAAAATGACTCAGGATAATCCCCTGTAAGCAATCCCGCGATATAGGCGACGATAGACATATGACAAACAACGACCAAACACTCAGCTTCAATATTGGCAATATCTATCAAAGCTTGGCGAGCGTCATCCGAGGGCGTGATATTGTCTTGCACAGATGAGGCGGCTTGCGGTGCTCGTGACTGGAACGCAGACAAAGTCTGCTGCGCTCTAATATAAGGGCTAACTACAAAACGATCTGGGCTATAGTGAGTGGTCACATACTCTGCCGTTTGCGCTGCCTGCTGCTGACCAAAGTCCGTCAGCTGACGTGCACTATCTGGACGTGTTTCGTCTTCTGCTTGACCATGACGTACTAATATAATTTTCATAACCTTCCTTGGAGCGCTAAGTTCGACTCTCTCAATACTGTCTTCTAGTAATATATCTTACTTATCAGCATCGCTGTCTTTGCTTTTGGTATTGCTACCAGAGGTTTTCATATGAGCGGTAAGTGCTGCATTGCTATGATCATGCGCCATGACAAACTCAACATCGCTACGGAATCCTGCTTCCATTAGATGCAATGCAACGCCTAGAGCAGCTTTGTCTTCATAAATGACCGCATAGAGCGCATGGGTAATTGGCATATAGATACCCGCCTTGGTCGCTTTTTCATGTACTTGCTGAATGGTATTTACCCCTTCAGCGGTTTGGCCAAGCTTTTTGACCGCGGCATCAATACTCATACCGCGTCCAAGCATATTACCGATACGATAGTTACGACTTAGCTCTGAGCTACAGGTAGCGTATAAGTCGCCTACCCCTGATAAGCCCAAGAAAGTGAGCGGATTGGCGCCTTCTTCAACACCAAAACGACTCATTTCTGCCAAAGCACGAGTAAGGATCATCGCTTTAGTATTCTCACCTACTTCATAAGCTGCTGCCATACCCATGGCAATTGCGTAGATGTTTTTTAGCGCGCCGCCAAGCTCGACGCCGCGTATATCATCACTAGCAAATACTCTAAAGAAGGCACTGTGTAATGCTGCTTGCACGGCATGACGCAACGGTTCCGACTCACTTGCGATAACCGTAGCAGACGGCATATTTTTCATGATTTCGATAGCGAGGTTCGGCCCTGACATGACGCCAAAATTCACTTCTGGCAGCACTTCTTTGATGATATCACTCATCATCGCAAAGGTGTCTTTTTCCATACCTTTGGTCAACGATACAATAGACTGACCACTGATAAAAGGTGCGATGTTTTTTAGCGTTTCGCGAAAGGCCAAACCTGGCACAGCGATAAAAATAATATCTTTATCTTTGACGCTTGCCGCCAAATCATGACTGTATTTCAATCGATCATCAAGCTTGTAGCCTGGTAGATACTTCTTATTGGTTTGTGTTTTTGCCATCGCTTTTACGGTGCGCTTATTACGTACCCACAGCGTGGTATCACAGCCATTACGTGCGGCTAAATTTGCCATTGCCGTACCAAAGCTACCACCACCCAAAAACGCCAAACGCAGCTTGGTTGGATTGCTATGAATGTCGGCCATATCCTTTGCCACAGCTGATTCAACAGGGCTAGGATTTGACTTTTTTCGGCCGAGACCTGACTTGGTTGCTCGCTCAAGAATACCTGCAAGCATACCGTTCTGTTTTTCAGACGACTCTTTGTCCGTCTCATTCTTAGCACTGGTTTTGTCTTTATTACTATTGTTAGGACTTGTCATGTTCTTTTATCCGTGTTGACTGACGTATTATCAATAGAATCTATCGTGCTCAGCGACTGGCCTTATTATCTTTGAATTACAACTTTATGAAATTATAATCTTATTAATAGACAGTACTGAGCTACATTACGACTCGAAGCGAACTAGCGGTTCGATATCAATAGGTTTGCGTTTGGACTCATCCTTGGGACTTGTGCCAGTATAAACAAAAGCGGTCACATAATCATCTTCGCCTACACCGAAATACGCTTTTACTGCAGGCTCATTACACAGCAGCCCAGTGCGCCAAACGGTACTAAACCCTTGAGCTTTTAATGCCAAGATTAGGTTTTGTACAGCGGCACCCGCACTGAGCATTTGCTCAAAAGGTGGCACTTTTTTGTGTTCTTGCATTTGAGTCACAGCCGTTATGATTAGCGGCGCTCGCAGCGGCATATTTTTAGTTTTAGTGATGGTCTTTTCAGACAATTCTTCGCCATCTTCTAGCGCTTTTGCTTGGGCAGCTTCGAGCAAGGCACGGCCTAACTCGTGGCGCGCTTCACCTTGCGTCACAATAAACCGCCACGGACGCAATTTTTTATGATCTGGCGCAGTTGCCGCACACTCAATGGCAGACTCAATCTGCGAACGCGTCGGTGCTGGCTCATCTAGATTGCCCATGCTGCGTCTTGAATTTATCCAACCTATCAGCTCATCACTGGTAAATGATATGTCATTCGCTGCTACATTCTTAATAGACAGTTTGTTGTCTTCTATTTCTTGGCTTTCATTATCAACATTGTCAGTTGTAGTCATTGTTTTATCCTTATTTATTATTATCTATCACTACTTATTATTTATAATATCATTTTCTTATTTTCTAACAATTATAGAGCAATTGAGAGCTACACATAGGCAGTCTCAACTCAGCAATAAACTACGCAACATCTTCAACTCGGTGGTCCATGCGTAGGTAGTCTTCTGACTGCATCTCAAGCAGACGTGAGCGAGTACGTTCAATCTCAAACGCCAACTTCTCTCCTTGGTACAAGTCTAGAATAGGCTGCTCTGCCCGTACCAATAGTTTTACACGGCGATCATAAAACTCATCGACGAGGTAAATAAAGCGGCGCGTTGGATCACGCAAGTCGTCATCTAGTGCTGGCACAGAGTCAACTAAAACAGTGCTAAATCGTTTGGCAAGCTCAATAAAATCAGCGGCTGATCGCGGTGCCATACAGAGATGACGGAAGTCACAGAATAAGATATCTTCGGTACAAGCGTTGATTTTTACTTCTCGTCCATTGATAGTAATGGGCTCTTTACTGATTTTCTGATTATTTGACAAGCTCGCAAAACGGTTGGCTAACCAATGGTAGTTCGCCTTAGTAAGCGGCGCTTCGTATAACTCAGCTTGTTGCAATACGCGCAGACGATAATCAATTCCCGAGTCAATATTCATTACCGTCGTATGACGCTCAACTTCCGCAATGGCAGGCATAAAACGGTCACGATGTAAGCCATCTTTATACAGTCCAGCTGGCTCAATGTTTGAGGTCGCAACCAAAGTAATACCGCGATTGAACAGCATAGTGAACAAATCGCCCAATATCATGGCATCAGAGACGTTAGAAACAAAAAACTCGTCAAAACAGATAATAACTGCTTCTTTATAAATAATATCAGCGACTTTCTCTAACGGATCGCTCTCACCTTGTAATTTGTTAAGCTCTCTATGGACACGCTGCATAAAATGATGGAAATGCAGACGCATCTTGCGTTCGATGGTCAACGAGTCATAAAACATGTCCATCATCCATGTTTTGCCGCGGCCCACCCCGCCCCACATATAAAGGCCTGTTGGCGCGACAGGTTTAGATTTTAAAAAGCCAAAAAAACCTTTCTTTTGCGGTGCGCTATTGATGAGCTGATGGTATATCTCATCAAGATAGCTCATGGCCTGAAATTGCTGCTCATCCCGAGTAAACTCATCTGTACTGACGGCTTTCTCGTAACGTTGCAATGGAGATAAACTCATAATACGACTCATCGTTGAATTAAATAAATATCAAAATAGTAGGAAATTTAGCATAACGCTGGTGCTACCAAGCAAGCCATGCTAAACCATATCAAAACGGAAACCATCAAGCTGAATTAGCTATGAATAAACTTAGCTGTCCTGCCCAAAGCTATGCTTGTCTAATAGACCTTTGAGCTCTGATAAGCGACCATGGAAGAAATGACCCGCGCCATCGACCACGCTGACTTCAATACCTAATCGGTCTGCAAATGCCTGCATATTATCAGGTTCAATCACCTCATCCGCATTACCATAAATCTCAAAAGTTCTATCCGCAGGCAAATTAATATCAGTACTGTCGTTTTTTTCGACTGATGGTGCGATAAGGGCAATTTTCGTCACTTCAAAGTCACCTAGCCCCCATATATGTGCGGCTTCAAGCACTTGCTCAGCCACGCGTGCAGTAACATAGCCACCAAAAGAAAAACCACCTAGCCATAGCTTTCGAGCATTGGTTTGTTCAGCAATCCATTGTAGCACGGTCATTGCATCGACCACTTCACCTTCCGCATAATCATGCTCGCCTGTCGATTGACCAACACCGCGAAAGTTAAAGCGCACCACATGCATACCATTATCACGGGCAAAGCGATACATGGTGGTGACCACTTTGTTATTCATCGTACCATCAAACAACGGATTGGGATGGCACAGCAGCGCCACCGTGTCTGTATCTGGATCATTAGGATTGTCATTTTGCCACAGTGCGTCAACCTCGAGCACGCCGGCAGGAGCAGGAATCAATTGCATAGTGTTACTTATTAATAAAAAATGAATGGCTCAATTATCCTAGATACAATTTATATTTCAAGTGATTTGCTGTGTACGGATGCGACTTGTTTTATTTTTGGTCAATAACGGTTGTCTGTAGTTTTGCAATATTGCTGTTCTTGAAGTTTTAAATTGATTTATATCTAGGGCAAGGTTCATCGGCAATATACCCGTAATACAGCACACAATAACTGTCTAGACAGGTAATATCTAGATAAGCTACATTCATAAAGCTTTGCCTATCGCTAAGACGTTCTGCTTATATAAATCAGGAATTATTTATGAATACTTTTAATAAAACTGCCAGCTTGACGGCAACGTTAGTGGCTGCACTTGCTTTGAGCGCCTGTCAAAGTACACCTTCTTCACCAGTGATTCAGCGTGCCAACTCTATCTATGAGACAACCGGTATCGCTGATACCAAAGTCAAAGCACAGCAAAATGCAATCGATAGTGCTCAAAAAACTTGTCGAAGCAAGCAAGTGATTATCGTTGATGATAATGTAAAATATAATGGTATTTTAAACGAACGCACTGGTCGTATGGTTGGCCAAGTAGGTGCTGTCGTTGGCTCGATATTTGGCACGGGTACTCCAGATCTGTCACGTAGCGATGATTACGAATACACCATTAACTTCCGTTGCCAATAAATATCGTCAATACCATATAAATCAGATACAGTGTCAGGCTCACTCAGTCTACTATTTGTAGCACTTTCGCTTGCCTTCCTTGTATCTGAATTATCTTGAACCGACTATATCTAGCTAAAAACATCCATCTACTTTTCTCTACACGACAATCTCTTTTAGACGCAAACAGGTTTACGATCTAATCGCTAACATTAAGTGACATACAATCCTTCTCTGATTAAACAGCCAACAAACTGCGATATAGATAATATATCAATCAAAGCTTGTTGGCTTCGCTTTTTGTACTCTACTTTTTAAGTTAAACTATCCGCTATCGTATTCAGCACATCCTCGTCAGTCTTTATATTTTCATTACCTTTGGTCTAATATTATGCGCAAACCCAATCTTTCAAATATTAAACAGGCCAAAGTATTAGCACCTGCCAAAGATTTGGCCACTCTAGAGGCAGAACTCGCTGAGCAGGAAGACCATCTAGAGGATACGGTTCTACGCCTAAGTGATTATTTATCAGCGGTTGAGATGGTCATCAAACAAACTTTTGACCACCGTGTCTGGGTAAAAGCTGAAATCCGTAATCTGTCGAGTAAAGGTGGTCATTACTACTTTGAACTGGCAGAAAAAGATGACGACGGCAAAGTGGTCGCCAGCTGCCGTGGCAATCTCTGGCGCTTTAAAGCGGCTCGTGTATTAGCTAAGTTTGAACGTGCAACTGGCATGCCGCTTGAGCGTGATTTGACCGTACTCCTCAAAGTATCAGCAGGCTTCCATGCCCAGTACGGTTTTTCAATCACCATTGAAGATATTGATCCTAGCTATACGCTAGGCGACTTGGCACGGCAGTATGCAGAAATGGTTGACCGCCTAACAGGTGAAGGGCTATTACATCTCAATCAGCAGTTACCTGCCCCTTTTGATATTGAGCATGTGCTGGTCATCGCCCCTGAAAAGGCAGCCGGATTGGGTGACTTTCAAGCAGACGCTGATCGCTTAGCCAGTACAGGTGCGTGTCACTTCCACTACCATAATGCAACTTTTCAGGGCAATCATGCGCCCGCTGAAATCCGTCAAGCCATCGTTAGCGCCCAGCAGCAGTTTTATGAAATTTATCAGCGTCTACCAGACTTGTTGGTCATTATTCGCGGCGGCGGTGCGGTTGGTGATTTGGCTTATCTCAATGATTATGAGTTGGCAGCTTTGGTTGCTGAGCAGCCTGTCCCTGTCTGGGTGGGTATCGGTCATGAGCGTGACAAAGTCATCTTAGATGAAGTGGCACATACCAGTTTTGATACACCTTCAAAAGTAATTGCTGCTATCCATAGCCACTTGGCCCAGCTCGTCACTCAGACGCTACAATATCAAGCGCAAATCAAGCAAGCGGCTCAGCGTCAATTGAATACTGCTGAGCAACAAACCGCACGCCAGTTAAGCCAAATGCAGTCGCAAACGATTGGGCAGCTCACCGCTCTACGAAAAGACAGTGACTATGCATGGCGCAGTATTCAACAAAGCGCACAGCGTCAAGTGAAGCAAGCAGCTAGACTGACGGCTGAGCGATACACACAAACGCAAACCTTGGCGCATCAACAACTTGTAAAAGCCGCTACCAATAGCAAAAGTTATCAAGAGTCAATCATGCAAAACGCGCAGCAGCAAATTGTGCAAGCACAGCGCGATAGCGAACATCTACGTGACATCGTGCTATTACATCGACCATCTCGTGTGCTTAAGCAAGGCTATACCATGCTAACGGATGCTCAAAACAAGCAAACCCTCACTAGTAGTACCCAACTGTATCCTGAGCAAACTGTCAATATCATTTTAAAAGATGGCAACGCAAAAGCACAGATTATCGATGTCAATATGGATAAAGAAGCGACGAAAAACTCAGACACTCTAAATTAACCAAATAATAATATCTAACGATTATTCACCGACTTACCTTTAAAAATTAGGAAATTTTATGACTACCCCTACTCGCAGACGCAAAAAAGCCGCCCCAAAAACCTTTAAGGCGGCTTACGATATCTTAAAAACCAATGCGGCTGAACTACAGCAACAGGATGAGCCTGATATTGATAATCTGATGACAACGGTCGAAGAATCTATTGCCGCTTATCGCGTTTGCGAGACTCGTATCAATGCTGTACAGCAAGCACTAGATGCGGCCTTTGCCGAAGAAAAATCTACCAGTAGTGTTGATAGTTAAAAAAACAGCCACTAGATAGCAGCTGTTTGGTCAAGCCAAGCGTATCAATCTCATTTGGCACATTTGGCAACGCAACAGTTTGATACTTGGTTTACTCTGGTTCGTCAACCTCAAACACTTGACGCAGATAGGCAAGATACGTGTCGTTATTGATCATGGTCTTGCCTGGGCTATCAGACAGCTTAGCGACTGGCTGACCATTGCACTCTACCAACTTGAGCACGATATTAATCGGCGTAATGCCCATATCATTGGTTAGATTGGTGCCGATGCCGAAACTGGTTCTAATGCGACCTTTAAAGTATTGATGCAGCTCCCACGCCTTCTCTAAATCTAACCCATCGCTAAAAGTTAGAATCTTGGTTTTTGGATCTATTTTTAGCTTCTCATAATGGGCAATCGCCTTATCGCCCCAGATGTAAGGGTCACCGCTATCATGACGCAGACCGTCGAATAGCTTGGCAAAATATAAATCGAAATCACGCAAGAACGCATCCATGCCGACTACGTCTGTCAATGCAATACCCAAGTCGCCACGATACTCATGCACCCACGCTTCAAGCGCGGCCTTTTGTGAATCTCGCAGACGCACATCTAATGCTTGAAACGCCTGCATAAACTCGTGCGCCATGGTGCCTATTGGCGTCATTCCTAATTGCTTGGCCAAATATACGTTTGATGTACCACCAACTATCTTTGGCTCGGCTTTATGTAACGTTTTCACTACGTGTGCTTGCCAGCGTCGACTAAAGCGTCTACGCGTGCCAAAATCAGCGACGATAAATGGCGGTGTATCCTGATCGTACTGGGTTTGCTCTTCGGCATACTGATGTAATAGCGCTACTTTTGCATCGAGGCGACGTTGTCCTTCTTCAATCACGCTGTCATTAGATAGCGCATTAAAATACAGCTCATTGACAATGGCTAGTACAAATACTTCAAAGAACATCGCTTGAATCATTGGCCCTTCGATATCGATAAACAGGCGACCTTTATCGTCTGTACTTACCGTAATAAAACGACGTTTTAGCTTAAATAATTCTAGATAATCAACGAAATCTGAGCGAATAAAGCGTAAGCTACGTAAGTACTCTAGCTCATCTGGCAAAAAGCGCAATTCGCATAAGCTGTCTAGTTGCTGCTCTAGATCTTTTTGGATATCAGCCAACGGATAGGCTGCATCTTTGTTATTACGGCAGCGAAAGCGATAAACACCATGGGTTTGCGGAAACTGATGCAGCATGGCTTGTAACATCGTAAATTTGTACAAATCATTATCAAGCAATGAAGTAATAATAGGTGCATAAGAAACGGTCATGCTATGGCCTTAAAAGTGCAAAATAAGAAACAAACGTCATTTGATAGACAAAGCGACATCATATGTGGACGATAAACAATACACGCTCATTCATTATGAGCCATCGATAAACCGTTCAGTATAACGAAGTTTGGTATTTATTTCAGAGTTCACTTTTGATTGCCGAAAAAGAACAGTAAAATTCCAATAAAACAATTACTCAGACCATTCATAAAAATATCGTATAAGTCTATCCAGACAACCTATTCATGGATGGTTAACACAGCTTAAGCTTTTGCACTCATAAACTGCTCCACATAATCATCAGCAGGATTGTGCCGTAACTCTCTTGGCGTCCCCGTTTGTATGAGTCGACCACCATTTAGCATACTGATACGCTGACCTACTTTGACAGCTTCATCGATATCATGGGTAATAAATACAATGGTTTTGTTCAGTCGATCTTGTAATTCGAGTAGTTGGTCTTGCAGCTGAGCGCGAATGAGCGGATCAAGTGCAGAGAACGCTTCATCCATTAGCAAAATTGGGTTGTCCGTCGCTAAAGCACGAGCTAGCCCGACGCGCTGCTGCATACCGCCTGATAGCTCATCAGGGTAGCTATTTTCCAAACTCGATAGACCAACTTCATTGAGCCAATGTCGAGCCGTTTCGTGTCGCTCGTTTACGCTCATTTTTCGAACACGCAGCCCATAAGCGACGTTTTGTATGACCGTCATGTGCGGCACTAAGCCGAAATGCTGAAAAACCATACTGACGGTCTGCTGACGATAATGCTGCAACTGTTTATCGTTGAGCGCTAAAATGTTAATAGCCGTAGCAGAGCTTTCTTCTGCTACCGTACTCATATTAGCTGTCGCTAATTGCCTATCAGCTGTTGTGTGAGTCGCACGGTCTCTATTCAGAGCAGTATCTACCCATATCTCACCACTGGTTGGATCTATCAAGCGGTTAAGATGGCGTATCAGCGTTGACTTGCCCGAGCCTGACAGTCCCATGATGCAATGCAACTCGCCTGCCTTGATATCTAGATTGATATTATACAGACCAACTGAATAGCCCGTTTGCTCTTTTACTTTGATGCTATCCATACCCTCAGCCAGCAATGCCAATGCAGACTGTGCTTGCGTGCTACTGGCATTATAAATCTTACTGATATTTTTTAATTGGATATGATTCATCGGTGCTCTCACTATTCACGTGGTTTTTATTATTAGGGCTTCGGTCAATTACCATGGGTTCAATCGTATACCACTAGATAATTTTCTATCCAATCGGACGTCTGCCTGCTTCGATGGTTTTTTGACGGGTACGCTTACCTTGACCGAATGCTTGCGTGATACGGTCAATGATAATAGCAACGATAACGATGGCCGTACCTGCTTGTAGACCCTGACCGATATTGAGCGTTTGGATAGACTGCAATACATCTTCACCAAGCCCAGGAGCACCAATCATTGAGGCCAATACCACCATGGCAAGTGACATCATTACGGCCTGATTGATACCTGCCATAATACTGGGCAACGCTTGTGGCAATTTAATCCAAAGGAGCAGCTGTAGGTGGGTACTACCAAAGGATCGTCCTGCTTCGACCATTTCATGATTGACTTGCGTAATCCCTAATGTCGTCAGACGAATCAAGGGTGGCAAAGCATAAATCACGGTCGCGAATAACGCAGGCACTTTACCAATACCAAACAACATCAGCACTGGTATGAGATATACAAAACTCGGCATGGTCTGCATGATATCTAGCACTGGCGTCACAGTCTTGCGTAGCAGTTTGCTACCTGACATAGCGATACCAATAGGAATACCAATCACCACCGTGACCAGTACCGATACGATAAGCAGCGCTAGAGTGTCAATTAATGCGCCCCATAAGCCAAAAGCACCAATCAAAAACAACCCTGCACCACATGCCAGCGCAAACCAAATCTTGCGGACACCAAACCAGCCAAGCACAGTCACAAATGCAATAATAAGCCAAGGCGGGACAACCGTTAATAATCGTTCAATAGGTAATAGCAGGTAAGTAAGCGCCATTGTGCTAATAGTACGAAATACATCACCATAGTTTTGGACCACATTTGCTAAGGCATTATTGAGTGGGGTCTCAAGCGACCATGAAGGAAAGCTTGAGGCGAGCGCTGACGCATTGATACTAGATGCAGTTGTAGAGACAGCACCCGTTGAGCTAAGGCCTAACTTGGTAGCGAGGTTGGTAGCGGCCTCATCGGATAACCATGCTTGCCAAACCTCTGGGTTGTCACGCAAAAACACCATGGCTTGCTCATCGCCAGTGCGTTTACTTTCGCTCATCTCCAAGATAGCACCGTTTAGCTCATCAGAGGTAAATTGCACCTTTTCAAAGACAGCTGCTAGTTCGGGATTGGATTCGACAAACGGGGTAGAAACGGCAATACCTAACGGCGATACTGGGAATCCTGACACGCAATCCATCTTACCATCAGCGAGCAGCAGATTTTGCCAACAAGCATCCTCATAAGCTGGGAACTCTAATGGCGCAAAGTCATATTTTGCCATTAGCCCAGTGGGTTGCCAGTAGTAAAACAACAGTGGCTTATGCTGTTCAAAAGCGGAGGCAATTTCGGCATCAAGAGCAGCACCTGTACCAGGGTGTGCGTTGTTGAAAAGGCTGTCTAGACCGGTGGTTTTTAGCAAACGTGTGTTAAAAATCTCACACGTCCAACCAGAGGGACAGTTCATAAAACGTGATCTACCAGGATCTTCAGGGTCTTTAAATAGCTCAGTATATTTAGGCAAATCTTGATAGCTGCGAAGTCCTGGATTCTCTTCCAAGACGTATCGCGGGACATACCAGCCTTGAGTTGCACCACCTTTTAGCGTATCGCCGATGATGGCCACTTTATTTTGCTCAATGGCTTTTTCCATGATTGGCGAACGGCCAACCCACTGCTCCCCGATGACCTGAATGTCATTCTGTGAGAGCGCTGTATCAAGTGCAGGCCCTGCTCCTGGTACTTCTTCTACTGTGCAGCCGTATCCGTCTTCTACGATATATTTGAGTACGCCGGAGGTAAATTGCCCACTCTCCCAGGTTAGCGCCCCAAATTTGATCGGTGATTCACACGCCGCTGACGCCGATACAGGCAGTAGTAACGCGCTCATCCACAGTAAGCTTAATGCAATACATTGGCGCATACTCTTTCCTATTATTATGTTGTATCGGCATGAAATCACTATCAAAACAATAGAACTAAAAAACAGCTAAACGTCACTATATCAAGTTTACCAATGCTGGCTCTAGACCATTGAGCTACTATCTACTGTTGTTTAGACTTACTACAAAGTGTAGCGATTTATAGAAGTGATGACAAACGCTTATTTGTCGATTAACGCATTAGATAAATTTACGATAATTTTGATAAAGCTCTTATGAAAAGTCGCTCTTAATTTTAGAAACCTATATTTGTAAATTGGTATTTTAGACAAAAAAATAGCACCTATCTGGATAGGTGCTATTGGTTATGATATCGACTAAAAAAGGTCACTATTAATTTCTATAGCTACTATAAAATGTCTAATTCAAGAATTGTTATTTTAAAGACTGTTATTTCAAGAACAGTTATTTCAAAAACAGCGCCATCGCCTTTTTAAACAGTCCACCATAAGGCGGCAATAGTAAATT
The DNA here is from genome assembly GCF_041431295.1 of Psychrobacter sp. Arc9. Taxonomy (NCBI): domain Bacteria; kingdom Pseudomonadati; phylum Pseudomonadota; class Gammaproteobacteria; order Moraxellales; family Moraxellaceae; genus Psychrobacter; species Psychrobacter sp. Arc9. The sequence goes on from NZ_JASMRK010000001.1 coordinate 160,662, forward strand.
CAGACCATTGAGCTTGGTTTGGACAAAAACCGGCTTCATATGGCTGAGACGTTCAAAGCCGGCCTTACCATGATATGCGCCAGTACCAGAATCACCTACGCCACCAAACGGCAAATCATGCTGAGCCACATGTATCAAAACTTCGTTGATACATAAGCCACCTGAGACCGTATTATTACGTACGTTTTCGATACTGCTGTAGTTGTCACTAAACACATATAGCGCCAATGGACGTGGACGCGAGTTTACAAAGTAAATGGCATCATCAAGCGTCTCATAATGCATCAGCGGCAATATCGGAGCAAAAATTTCATTTTGCATAAGGTCGCTATCAGGCGCAGGCTCGCTGACGATGACTGGCGGCATCAGACGGGTTTCTATATTGGGTTCGGCGCCAGTTAACGCATGCACCTCGCCACCTGTTAGCGCATCTAGATAGCCTTTTACCCGTTTGAACTGCTCACCATTAATAATGCGAGAGTAATCTGGGTTTTCTTCGATATCAGGATAATGCTTGGTCATCCACTCTTTTGCGAGTTGGATAAACTGGTCATGGTATTGGCGCTGAATCAAGACATAATCTGGCGCAATACACGTCTGTCCAGCATTTAGTGTCTTACCCATCATCACTCGATTGACGACAGACTCTAGATTGACATCATCTAGTACAATCACTGGTGATTTACCACCAAGCTCAAGCGTCACTGGCGTTAGATTTGGTGCAGCGGCAGCCATGACTTTTTTGCCCACCGCAGTCGATCCGGTATACAGCAGATGGTCAAACGGTAACTCACTAAAGGCGGCTGCAATCTCAACCTCACCGAGCACCACACAGATCATATCTGGCGAAAAATAACGAGCAATGGCGTCAGCAAACGTCTGAGCAAATTGCGGCGCAGCTTCACTCATCTTGACCATGATGCGGTTGCCCGCGGTGATTGCATCAATCATCGGGCCGATTGCTAAAAATAACGGATAGTTCCAAGGCACCATGATACCGACCACACCCAATGGCTGAGGCTGAATTTCATTATGGGCTGGCATATATAGCGCTGAAATAGGCGCACGATGTGCTTTCATCCATTTTTTGCCGTGTTTTTTAGCGTGGCTGATACCGGTAAAGCTAGGAAACAACTCAGCAAACTGCGTCTCTGACTGGCTACGATAGCCAAAATCTGCACTAATCGCCTTTGCAAAACTCTCTTGGTTGTCGCTAAGCATCACTTCTAGATTGTCTAGCTGCATCGTACGAGTGCCCCAATCGTTGATTGGCTGGGTGCGGCTTAACATTTGCAAGCGTGAAAACTGCGCTTTCATCTCATCGATAGTCGTCGCCGTACTTAGGGCTTCAGGCACACGCTGCAGTGCAAAACCGGTCTCGGTCACTGCCTGCTCATGGACGCTTTGGTTGCTATCTGTCATTTGTCTTCCTTGTCATAATCATAGTAATAGTCATAAGGTTTGTAGTCACTATACTATATTGGGTTAGAGGCTCTATCTTTCTAGTCAGGTGCACTCTTTGATAACCTACTCTGACTATAAATTTCATCAGATTCCATTCATCACACTTTAATGTAGCGCATCGACTGAGCAATGAACAGCACCTTTGGTTGACTACTGCGTCTGTACTAGCAGTACCGCTATGAACCACTTGCCACTGTTCTATACCTATTATTTCGTCATCAATTGCTAGCTGTTTTCTATTAGCATTTACGCCATTTACAGACATTGCGCCAGTATATATCTTTGGGCGATAGTCGCCAAAACTGCTACACTACCGATGAGCATTATTTATTTTAAACTTGATAATAATAAGACAGATACTCTCATGCAAAATGACACACAACCCCTTAATGATACGCTTGTCAGCAAATCTCTCTCAGCGGCCGATTATGTCCCTACTCTCGATGCGATGCTGGCACGCACCCTCGAACGTATCGATCTAAAAAAACAACAAGGGCTGCGTACGCCTGATGAATTGTGGATTGTCGATCATAACGATGTCTACACGCTTGGACAGGCAGGCAAAGAAGAGCACATATTACAGCGTACTGACACGCCTATCATCAAGACCGATCGCGGTGGTCAAGTGACATGGCATGGTCATGGGCAGTTAGTACTCTATTGGTTGTTTGATTTGGACAGTCTCAAATGGAGTGTGCGCAATCTTGTCTCCCATGCTGAGCAAGCGATAGAAGACGTCATCAATGACTGTTTGCGTAGCTCACCATCTAGTAGCGACAATATCAGTGCTCATGCACGCCGCGATGCCCCAGGTGTCTACTTATATGCAGATACTGCTGCAACAGATGACAGCACCTCTACAGATGACAACTCTCTTGATAATAAGATTATGCTGGGCAAAATGGCCTCGCTAGGCTTTAAGATTAAGCATGGCTTTAGCTACCATGGTATTGCGATTAATTTAAATTGTGACCTATCTTCATTTAACGCCATCAATCCTTGTGGCTATGCTGGCATGCAAATGTTGCGATTGTCTGACTTTGTAGCCATGCAGACAGATTCAGAGCAAACAGAGCCAGATGCGCAAACAGAGCCAGATGCGCAGACTGAGCAGACTGAGCAGACTGAGCAGCAAATGAGCGATTCATTCAGCTATGAGACAGTCACTCAAAAACTTATTGATAACATCGCCAAGCGCCATGCTGGTCTGATTGAGTTACGAGCTATCGCGCCTAAGTAAGTTTTGAGCTTATTTTTGCATAATATCTTGCACGCTTAGACTTAAATATTAAGAGAAAATTCAGTACAAACTTGCTATAATCGCATGCAGTACAAATTGGACGCAGCAATTATCCTTGCTGTATCCCTAGCTCAACCCCTTATTCAAACATCTAAAACAAAAGCAAATTGGAGCATTTTATGGCAGATTTTAACAAAATTTTGGACGCAGGCGACGTAGACGGCGGCATCATCAATGTAGTAGTAGAGATCCCAGCTGGTAGCAGCCATAAAATTGAGTGGAATCGCGAATTAGCAGTATTTGAGCTTGACCGTATTGACCCACAGATTTTTGCCAAACCTTGTAACTATGGCTTCATCCCACAAACACTTGACGAAGACGGTGATGAGCTTGACGTATTGCTATTGACTGAACAGCCACTACCGACTGGTATTTTCTTAAAAGCCAAAGTTATCGGTGTCATGAAGTTTGTTGATGATGGCGAAGTAGATGACAAAATCGTTGTCATACCTGCTGATGACCGTGATACAGGCAATGCTTACAACAGCTTAGAAGACCTACCAAAGCAGTTAATCAACCAGTTAGAGTTCCATTTCAGCCATTACAAAGACCTGAAAAAAGCTGGTACGACGGTTGTTGAATCTTGGGGCGATGTCGCAGAAGCGAAAGAAGTCATCAAAGAGTCTATCCAACGTTGGAAAGATCTATAATTATCAAATATTGGCAAAACTGCCAATAACGATAAATAATAAAATACCGCAGTCACCATAGTGGCCGCGGTATTTTTTTGCTTGAACATTGCTTATCTAACATGGTTATAATGAGCATATAACTCATTCCAACTTATACGCCGTAATAAGGACAGTCATGTTTAACCCCGACCCTAGCGCAAAACCGGTCAATACCAAGTTGCCAAGAGACGTCATTATGATGGTCGAAAAAAACAACCTAGTAATGGCTATTAAAACTTTGGCGGCAGACGAAAACATCAGTATGGATGAAGCCAAAAGTAGAATTGATGCTTATGAGACCCAGCTAAAAGTAAAGCAACAACAGAAGCTCAATACTATCGCTAGTAAACAAGGCATTCCAAATCAAGCCATCAGCTTTGATAGAGAGCAAGAGGAAGACGAGCCTGGACCATTGGTAAAAAATCGTGTTAAAACCACCAAACAGAGTCAAGGGTTTAAGGGGCTACAAGATGGTGTCGATAGTCAGTTGAATGACTTAGGCTATAAGAAACCTCTACTGCCTTATTGGCTAAAACGATTGCTCGTGATCGCTGTCTTAATGATAGGAATATTTTGGATATTATGGCGAGTATTTGGTTAAGTGATTTAGCTAAATAAGAAACTGGCTCAACATATTCCCTATACAGCCACATACCGACTAGCTATCATTTAAGAATGTAGCTAGTTGGTATGCTAATTGAAAACCTGCCCTTGAATCCTTTCAAACATCCATTAATCTCAAATTACTTAGAGCAATCCTTTATATAAGAAGTAACAGCCTACGACGGTTAACAGTATTGCAAAGCATTTTTTTAACAACTGCGGCGATAATGCGTGAGCGACTTTTGCGCCTAGCTTAGCGGTGAAAAAGCTCATGATGCTAATACCTAAAAAAGCATAGATATGGACAAAGCCAATCGTATTGGGCACGTCGACTTGAGCTTGCATACCAAAGAACATAAACCCTAGCGCACCTGCAATCGCGATAGGCAATCCACATGCGGCTGAGGTTCCAACGGCTTTTTGCATAACCACACCGTAACGTGTGAGATAAGGTACGGTTAAGCTACCACCGCCAATCCCAAAAATAGCAGAAGCGATACCGATACCCGCCCCTGCTGCTAGCTGCTTAGGCTTTGAAGGCAAAGCTATATGAACATTACCAGCATCGTTATTTGCTTTCTTTTTGCCACCCATAAACATTTTATAAGCGACCCAAAGCAAAAACACACCAACAATCAACTGAAGATACAACCCAGATATCTGTCCTGCTATCCCTGCCCCTAAAAAACAGCCTATTACTAAACCTGGTGTCAGGTTTTTAAAGACAGGCCACATGACTGCGCCCTTTTTGTTGTGCGCCATGAGCGAGCTTATGGATGTAACGATAATAGTCGCCAGTGAAGTACCCAAGGCCAAGTGCATAATACTGTCAGGACTGTAACCCATTTGCGTAAAGACAATAAATAGCAGTGGTACGATGATAGTGCCACCGCCCACTCCAAATAGCCCCGCAGCAAATCCTGCTAGCGCCCCTATTATTAAAAAAGTTATTAATTCCACAGGATAGTTACTTCTTATTTAGATTTAATGAGATGATAATTATAGTTAAATGCCTGCTCAATATTGAACGAGCAATAGCCCATAGGCTTAGGTGTTGGATTGTAGATATTGGATTAAATAAGCTCCACTTGCCCAACTCTAGAATAGGCACGGTTGAAGTAAACCAACCCTTTATCAGTTCCGCCTTGTGGCTCAGCCTGATTGATGGCGACAACGCGGCACATAAAGATGCTATGTGTGCCAACTTCTTGAATTTGTTCAATCTCACAATCAAAGCTGACCAAGGCATCTTCTAACACAGGAGCGCCTGTTTGTAATTGTGTCCAAGAACCATATTCAAACCGTTCTTCTGAACACAGTTTAGAGGCAAAAGCATTGGACAGCTGCTCATGTTGCGCGCCTAACACATTGACACTTAAAATCTTGTTTTCCAGAAAATAGCCATGTGACCGAGACGTTTGATTCATACAGACCAGCAAGGTCGGCGGTGTGTCTGTGACACTACATACTGCCGATGCTGTAAACCCATGCATGCCCGTCGCACCTGCTGTGGTCACCACATTGACCGCAGTCGTTAGCAAAGACATGGCATCTCTAAAGTCGGTCGCGTCAATCCTATCTTTAATCATTGCTTCAATCCTGAGAAACGTTAAAAAATAACGTTAAAAAATTGTGCTTCAATTTTAGTTTTGCAAGGGAAATTCCTTAAATAGAATTTCCTAAACGGCTAAACTCTAAGCAGTCAGTTCTTGACGAACGATTTGAGCACCAGCGCTTAGTGCTGCGAGCTTACCACGTGCGACTTGGCGAGACAAAGGTGCCATGCCGCAGTTAGTCGCAGGATACAGCTTGTCAGCATCGACAAATTGTAGCGCTTTGCGTAGCGTATCTGCCACTTCTTCTGGTGTCTCGATAGTGTTGGTTGCCACATCAATGGCACCAACCATCACTTTTTTACCACGAATCAATTCAATCAGATCCATAGGTACACGTGAGTTTTGACACTCAAGTGAGACAATATCGATTTTCGACTGTTGCAATTTAGGGAACGCTTTTTCGTATTCGCGCCACTCTGAACCCAGTGTCTTTTTCCAATCGGTATTGGCTTTGATGCCATAGCCGTAGCAAATATGGACAGCTGTCTCACATTTTAGGCCTTCAATGGCGCGCTCTAAAGTTGCAATACCCCAGTCGTTCACATCATCAAAGAATACATTAAATGCTGGCTCATCAAACTGGATAATATCGACGCCAGCCGCTTCTAATTCTTTTGCCTCTTGGTTCAGGATTTTAGCAAATTCCCAAGCCAATTTTTCACGGCTTTTATAATGACCGTCATATAACGTATCAATCATCGTCATCGGCCCTGGCAACGCCCATTTGATTGGCTGATCAGTTTGCTGGCGTAAAAACTTGGCATCATCAACAAACACGGACTTCGGACGGCTCACCGCAGCAACGACTGATGGCACGCTCGCATCATAGCGATTACGAATTTTGACCGTCTCACGCTTCTCAAAGTCAACACCATCAAGGTGCTCGATGAACGTAGTCACAAAATGCTGACGGGTCTGCTCGCCATCACTCACAATATCAATCCCTGCATGCTGTTGTTCTTGCAATGATACACGTAGCGCATCTCGCTTGGCTTCAAGCAACTGCTCGCCCTCTAAAGCCCAAGGTGACCAAATTTTCTCGGGTTCTGCTAGCCAAGACGGTTTTGGTAAGCTGCCAGCGGTAGACGTCGGTAATAGTAGTTTCATACGATTTATCTTCTAGTTAATTTATTTTTTATTATGTTGATGAGTAATGCTCAGTTAAGCGGCTTGCTTCCTAGCCGTTTCTTTTTCAGCAGCTTCTTTTTCAGCAGTATCGCCTGTTACATCATAGCTTGCAGCCCATTCCTCAAGGATTGTTTGATACGGCTTAATAAAATGCGTCTCAGTAAATCTGCCTTGGGTTACTGCCATCTGACTACGTTCAGCGCGGTCATAGACTACTTGCGTCAATGAATAGTCTTGGTAATTCAGGCTAGGTTGATACACTTGTCCAGCGCTTGAGTTGGCGTTGTAAATCTCAGGACGGTAAATCTTCTGAAAGGTCTCCATAGTACTGATTGCACTAATCAGCTCAAGATCGGTGTAATCACTGAGCAAGTCCCCTGCAAAATAAAAGGCTAATGGCGCGGCGCTACCTTCAGGCTTAAAATAACGTACCGTTAAGCCCATTTTATAAAAATAGTCGTCGGTCAACGAGTATTCATCTTGCTTGTACTCAATGCCCAATACAGGATGCTGATTGACAGTACGGTAGTAAGTCTTGCTGGTTGACACGCTCAGGCAAATCACTGGTTTTTTGTGAAAATGAGCGTTGTAAGCCTCTGAATTCAATAAATATTGAAACAGCTTGCCGTGCAACTCACCAAAATTATCTGGCGTTATGGATGCTAGGTTTTTGTCACGATGCTCTGGTAACACAATACTAAAGTCATAATCACGCACATAAGATGAGAAACTGTTGCCAACCATACCGTCGATACGCTTGTTTTCTTTGTGATCCACAATCGTTGTTTTTAGCGTTTCGATAATAGGGAACGTCTGACCATTGCCTTTAACATCCAGATCGACAGAGATGATATCAACTTCAACAGAATAACGATCTGCTGTCAGATTGTCCCAATGCGCCAATGCATTGAATCGATTATTGATCATATTTAACGTTTTGCGTAAGTTCTCTTGGCGGTGCTCGCCGCGTGCCAAATTTGCAAAGTTAGTCGTCAAACGCGTGCTATCTGCAGGCTGATAGTTTTCGTCAAAACGAATGTGCTTAATTGAACAATTGAATTCTTTACTCATGGTGATCCGCTACCTTATTTATCTGAGATAAAACCAAATCTGTGTATGAGGTGAATCATACCGAAATCTAAACATGAATAAAAACGATACAATTTAAACATAAGATGAATTTTATTCATCTTCCTGAAAATTAGACATATGAAGGAAATTTAACAGCGGAATTTTTAAGGATTTATTTAACGTACAACTAAGCCCTTCACACAATGGCAGCGAAGAGGCTTTTATACTGCTTAAGCATATTTTTAAGGCATAAAAAAAGGATACCGTAGTATCCTTTTTTTTCAAATTCGAGCCTGATAACAAATCGATTCTAGTGATGCTCACCAGGAAGAATTTTGGCAAAGGCACGCTGAGCAAGGTTAGGCTTGCTATCCGTCGTTTGCGCAGCGGTCGAACTTGGGAAAATTCGATAACCAATGGACTGAACGCCAACGTTAAAGGCTGGTACTAGTGAATAAGTCGCCGAGGCAAATTTGCCCATATTACTCGCAATGCTATTTGGCTTATGAACGATGGCTTTTGCGACCATCATCGCTGCTTCATCAGGCATCAGTGCTGGCATATAACGATATAGCTTGGTTGGCGCAATCATTGGGGTACGCACAAGTGGCATAAAGATATTGGTTACTTTGATATTATCGCCTTTGACTTCAGCAGCCAAACAGCGACTAAATGCATCTAAGGCCGCCTTTGACGCGACATACGCTGAAAAACGAGGGCTGTTTGCCAATACTCCAATTGATGAGATATTCACGATTTGACCAGTTTGGCGACCAATCATCGTTGGCAAGAAACCAAGAATGATTTTGACCGCGCCAAAATAATTAATCTCCATGGTACGTTCAAAGTCATGAAAACGGTTGACCGACTCATGCACTGAACGGCGAATCGAACGACCCGCATTGTTGACTAGTACATCGACATGCTTAAAGTCAGCCAAAATCTTTTCACTGGTTTTTTCAATCTCATCCATATTGGTCAGATCGCATGGATAGTAGCTGGCCGCGCCGCCAAGCGTTTCAATATTTTCTTTGACCATTTTTAGCTTATCTTCAGTACGGGCCAGCAAAATAACATGCGCGCCACATTCACTGAGCAAAAAAGCCGTGCGCTCACCAATACCACTTGAAGCGCCTGTAATGATAATATTCTTGCCTTTGACGGCTTTGGTGATTGCTTTTTTCGAGAGATTGGCCATAAAAAGTCCTTTTCGTTTATTCTATAGTTATTGGTATTCGGTTATAGCATAGCAAAAAAATGTTATATGGAGTGAACAAAACCATAGTAGGCGTTAGCTAACGGAACTTTTACAAATTTCGTCGTCGATATAAATATTTATAAATACATTTTTAGCTTATTGTTAATTCCTAATTCCTAATTCCTAATTCCTAATTCCTAATTCCTAATTCCTAATTCCTAATTACTAATTCCTAATTACTAATTCCTAATTACTAATTCCTAATTCCTAATTACTAATTCCTAATTCCTAATTCCTAATTACTAATTACTAAGTGCTAAGTGCTAAGTGCTAAGTGCTAAGTACCAAGTGTTAAGTGCTAAACTTTTTTTTGATTAATTATGAGGAGTATCTGCTTTGATAGAAACACTAACTCACTATATCGACTTAATTGCCAAAATGATCGAAGTCATTGGCGTCCTCATTATGTTTTTTGGGCTATTTCTTGCCTTGTATAAAGCTTTTCGAGCGTCGGGGCATTTCAATAATGATACTTATGTTGAAATCAGGCAGACCGTAGGCAAGTCTATATTGTTAGGATTAGAGGTGCTAATCGCCGCTGATATCGTGGCTACTGTCGTCACCGAGCCATCGCTACGCAGCGTACTGGTGCTAGGTTTTATCGTACTGATTCGAACCTTTTTAAGCTTATCGTTACAGGTTGAATTAGAAGGACGGTTCCCTTGGCAAAATAGAAAGCCTGCGCCTGATAAACAGTCTGATACTGACAATCATACTGTGCCAATTGATAAAACATAGCTGTTGGACAAAAATGCCATCAAAAAGCGATGCATAGACATGATTAGCACGAGTTTATAAAACAAGATTTAAGCGTTTGCTATTCGTGCGCCTGCAAAAAAGTCTCGACCACTTTAAATTGCCCAGCCGTGCTCTCTTCGCCATACATCGCCTGTCTAAAGGCGTTGGAGTTTGGAATACCTGTCGTATACCATGCAATATGTTTGCGAGCGATACGGCAGCCTGAGTACTCCCCATAAAAATCATAGAGCTCTTGCAAATGGGCCAGTACGATCTCTTTTATCTCACTGACGCTTGGTGCCTCTAGGCGCTCGCCAGTACGCAAAAAGTGCTCAATATCGCGAAATATCCATGGTTGCCCTTGTGCAGCACGCCCAATCATCACCGCATCACAGCCTGTCATCTCATAGACGTGTTGGGCTTTTTGCGCGCTATCTATATCACCGTTAGCAATAACAGGAATACTGATACTTTCTTTGACTTCGCGTATTAGCTCATAGCGTGCATTGCCTGTATACATGTCTTCACGCGTACGGCCATGAATAGCAACCGCTGCAATGCCTGCCTGCTCAGCACGCTTGGCGACTCGTAAGATATTTTCACGACCGTTTTCAAAGCCTAGACGTGTCTTTAGCGTGACAGGTGCATCAACGGCATTGACCGTTGCATCTAGTAAACGCGCGACCAAATCTTCGTCTTGCAACAATGCAGAGCCTGCCAGCTTACGACAGACTTTTTTGGCAGGACAGCCCATATTGATATCGATAATCTGCGCGCCATTATCGATTTGATAACGAGCCGCTTCAGCCAATTTGTCTGGCTCTGCGCCTGCTATCTGTGCCGAGATAGGCGCAATCTCATTGTCAAAATTGGCACGGTACAAGGATTTTTTGCGTGCATAAAGTGCCGTATCAGCGATGATCATCTCGCTGACCGCATGACCTGCGCCAAATGATTTGCACAATCGGCGAAAAGGATTGTCCGTCACGCCCGCCATCGGCGCAACCATCAAACGGTTTTCAATCGTCAGGCCACCGATATTTAATGGCTGTAATAGCGGATGATCAGACAAAGTCGAGGACGAAGGTAAAATGAGAGAATCAATAGACATAAAAAACGGCTTGATTTGTAAAGAAAACAAGCCGTTATTCTAAGGATTCGTGCACATAATGCAAGCGATTAACGTGAATAGCTTGCATAAGCATTACTCGTTTTTAATAAATCCCATGCATTATTTATCAAGCACACTGCCCTGCTCTAGCGTGATGTCATCATCATGCTCTTGCATGCGCCACGGTAGACTATCAGGCGATACATTGAGGAAATGTAAATACTTCTCAAACTGATCAATGATGTCATTAATCACTGATTCAGATTTGTAGCCGTATAAATCATAGGTCTGACCACCACGGCGTAGATACACCTCAGCGCGATGATGGTGCTCTTGTGGCAAAGTATCTGCGCTGTCTTCAGTATAATAATCAGGCGCATCATGCTCAGATAAGCGTACCTCATACCAAAACTCGACATCGTCACCGCGCTGTAGCTCTAATACGGCTCGGTTATTGACCGCATCATAGTTGACCTCAGTCGTCCAGCCAGTTTCTGCAAATTTAGACGACACCTCCATCATCGAAGGCATAACCACTTCTTTAATATAGCTAAGAACCTTTTCACGCGTTGGCTTATCGGTCATATAATCAATACGCTCGCGCCATGCAGACGGTTTGAGTAAATGCGGCGGCAGTCTGTTGTCATTACCAAGGCTCTGATTACGATGTCCTTCGATACGTAACGCACGCCACATACCAAACATAGAAATCAGAATAATAATCGCAAAAGGTAACGCACTAACGATAGCCGCTGTCTGTAGGGCTTCTAAACCACCTGCAAGTAGCAATACTGCTGCGACAGCACCTTCAGTCACTACCCAAAAGCTACGCTGCCACCATGGTGTATCACTGCGACCACCTGCCGCTAGCGAGTCGATTACCAATGAGCCAGAATCCGATGACGTCACAAAAAAGGTAATAATCAATAAAATGGTCAACGACGATACAAATTCAGTAAACGGTAGATTCTCTAACAGTTTAAACAAAGCAATCGCTTGGTTGTTTTGTACTTCACTGATTAATGAGGTATAACCATCGACCATAATCATGTGTAGCGCGGTATCACCAAACACCGAAAACCAGAAGAACGTAAAGAAAGTCGGTACCAGCATCACACCGAGTACAAACTCACGGATGGTACGACCACGGCTGATCTTGGCAATAAACAGACCGACAAAGGGGGCCCATGCAATCGTCCATGCAAAAATAAATAAAGTCCAGCTACCGATCCAATTGCTATTCTCGTATGCCTGCAAGCTAAAGGTACGCTCGACAATATTACCCAAATAACTACCTGTATTTTCCATAAAGGCATTCAAGATAAAAATGGTCGGACCGACAACAAATACGAACAGCATCAACGCAGTTGCCAACAGCATATTTAAAATAGATAAACGTTTTACACCCTTATCCATCCCTGCCAACACCGATACCAATGCCGCGGCGGTCACCAATGCAATGGCAATCACCTGTACGGTCGTATTCACTGGAATGATATCTGGCAATAGATAATTGAGTCCCGCATTGATTTGCGACACTGATAAGCCAAGACTGGTAGCAATACCAAACATCGTACCTAATATCGCAAACACATCGACTGTATGACCGATAGGGCCATGAATCCTGTCACCGATAATCGGGTATAGCGTCGAGCGTATTGATAGTGGTAAACCATGACGAAATGCAAAATAAGCTAGTGATAAACCAACGACACCATAAATTGCCCAAATATGAAAGCCCCAATGGAAATACGCAATTTGCATCGCTTCTTTTGCCGCGGCGATAGTCTGCGGATCCGACATTGGCGGACTAGAAAAGTGCATTACTGGTTCCGCTACCCCATAAAACAGTAGCGCAATCCCGTAACCTGCCGAAAACAGCATGGCAAACCATTCAAGGAATCCGTACTCCGCCTCAGCATGATCAGGGCCCAGCTTGATACTGCCATAAGACGAAAACGCCAGTACAATAATGAACATCAAAAACAGTGCCACTGCCAGCATATAAAACCAGCCGAATGTCTCAGTCGTAAAACTAAGCACATCACTAAACAGAGCACCCGCTGCTTCAGGATTGATAGCCGTACCAATGACCAATAGCAGCATAATAATGGCTGCAGGTACAAAGACTGGTAATAAAATAGTCGAACGAGGTAATTTACTCATGAAAGATAATATCCTCAAAAGTTGACGATGCCTTTTTATAGAAAGTTTTAATTAAGGCAAAGATTAGAAAATGTGTGTGAATGGTTATAATAATTATCACACTCTTTTCCAAAACCCTAGACAAGCGTTCAACTCGTAACACGACTTTAACGAATGTTACATGAATATTACCAAGAAAATAAAAAAGGCAGCTTGCTAGCTGCCTTTTGATTGTATATATATTCTATTTTAATAGTTTCTAACCTGTAAACACTCGCTAATTCGTAAATACCAGTATTTGTTATACCTAAACAGAAGCAATCTAGTTCCTATCTAGGCATCAATCACTGCCGCCAACTTCTGCGCAATATTTGCCAAATCATTATTATCAGCTTGGGTTACTGCATGACGACCCAATTCATGGATACTTGATGGAATGAGATGTACATGATAATGAAAGACTGTTTGACCTGCTTGTGAGCCATTCAACTGCATTTGGATAACGCCTTCACGCTCAAATACTTGGCGCTGAGCTTGCATAACTTTTTTAGACGTCATTAGCACCGCAGCAGCATATTCAGGCTCAAGATCCGCCAAATCAACGGCTTTTTGCTTCGGTATCACCAATACATGGCCTTCTGCTTGTGGCATGATATCCATAAAGGCGAGCGTTTTATCATCTTCATATACTTTGTGATATGGAATATCACCATCTAACATTTTGGCAAAAATATTATTGTCGTCATAAGCAGTCTTTTGATTTACTTCAGTCATTATTTTTTCCTTTAAGAGTTTTATTATTAGTTAATTAATAGCTCAATAGCTATCCAAAATAGATAAAAGCATCTGTCATATAGTGGACGAAATATAACTTTAGTACAAGTCAGTATGACAACCGAATTTGAAAAATATCAAGCCATATTCCAACCATGCTAGCTCACTAATTTATTGGCGAGTCATACCTTTTAAATGTTATATTAGCCCTCTATTTTAACAACGCTATGTTTATGGATTTGCCTACTTTGCCGACTGAACCAGATATGGATAACACTGCTATAACCCTTGATAATCAGGAAGAATACTCTGATATTGAGAGTGAAAGTGATACTCAAACCATCGATCCGAACGCTATCATATTAGCAGAAGCATTGATTGATAAAGCCATCAGCTGGCAGATACACAATTGCAAAATTATAAAGAAGACTGTCACGCAAGATTTGCCACTGCCCTTTTTGTATCACTATGACAGTTTGGATGATGCAATCAAACAAACGCACCCACTCACTCCTGAGCTACTGCTTCAATTCAATACACCCATGTCAGCTCATCAAGCTGCCAAGTTAATTGGTATTGACGAGGAGCTGCTGACCAGTCCTTGGCATGTAAAAATTATCGGCTCGTTAGTGGTATTTAGTGAGGCATTGCAGTTGGCTGTACGACTACATTGGACCAATACGGGTAAAGAGACGCAGCAGGTATATACTAAAGATGCTGCCGACGCTATTATTGCCGCTTTTAAAGACTGGCAGTTTTTTGGTCGTGTAGACGTCCTCTATAAAAATAATAAGCAAATATTAATTAGTATTGACGAGCAAAACCCTAATACGCCAGCACTCTCTGCCGAGTCGCTGTTGACGATTGAAGCTAGTAGTGATTATCAGCAGCTACTAGCTACTCATGCGCTTGCAGCCATTGTAAAACTAGAAGCAGACAAAGCTGATCTTCCTTGGTTTGACAAAGCCATATTAGAACGTATTGAATAGATATTTTGAATAACGGTTTTTTCGCTCATCGCTTGTGATTATTAATTCGTTATTATTAATTCGTTATTATTAATTCGTTATTATTAATTCACTGTTATTAGCATATTGTTTTTAGTTATTCATATCTAATGGTATGGTAACGAATTAGTATTATTCACTAGTACTCACTCTCTATAAAAAGCACACTATCCCTATTAAAACTAAGGGTGCACATTTTAACAACCCCGCCTATTTGTAAGGAATATCACATGGATTATCGCTCAAAAACCTCTACCGGCGGTCGTAATATGGCAGGCGCGCGCGCATTATGGCGTGCAACCGGCATGACTGACGGCGACTTTGGCAAGCCAATCATTGCGATTGCTAACTCTTTTACCCAGTTTGTACCCGGCCATGTGCATTTAAAAGACCTTGGACAACTGGTCGCCCGTGAGATTGAGCAAGCAGGCGGCGTTGCAAAAGAGTTCAATACCATTGCGGTCGATGATGGTATTGCGATGGGCCATAGCGGTATGTTGTACTCGCTACCAAGTCGTGATTTGATCGCTGATTCTGTCGAGTATATGGTCAATGCCCACTGTGCAGATGCGCTAGTGTGTATTTCCAACTGCGACAAAATCACTCCGGGTATGTTGATGGCCGCCATGCGCCTTAACATTCCAGTGGTGTTTATCTCAGGTGGCCCAATGGAAGCAGGCAAAATCTTAGCCAGTACCGTTGGTAAGAGCCATAATACGGATAGTAGTGACAGCAGTGCCGTTCGCAAACTTGACCTAGTCGATGCAATGATGGACGCTGCTGATGATAGCATCAGTGATGAAGACGTCGCTGCTATTGAAGCTTCAGCCTGCCCTACTTGTGGTTCGTGCTCTGGTATGTTTACCGCCAACTCGATGAACTGCTTGACCGAAGCTTTAGGCCTAGCACTACCAGGTAATGGCTCACTGCTAGCTACTCATTCATTGCGCCGCGAGCTATTTTTAGAAGCGGGTCGTACCATTGTGTCGCTTGCTAAGCGTCGTTATGAGCAAGATGATGACTCTGTGCTACCACGCTCTATCGCTACCAAAGCCGCTTTTGAAAATGCCATGAGCTTAGATATCGCTATGGGCGGCTCAACCAATACCATCTTGCATCTACTTGCTGCGGCCAATGAAGCAGAAATCGACTTTAAGATGGCTGATATTGACCGTCTAAGTCGCGGTGTGCCTTGTCTGGCAAAAGTAGCGCCTGCTTCACAGAAATACCATATGGAAGATGTGCATCGTGCTGGCGGTGTATTTGCATTACTCGCTGAGCTTGATCGCGCCGAGTTATTAAAGACTGACGTGCCAACTATCCATAGCGCCACGATGAAAGAAGCGATCGATAAGTGGGACATCATGAACCCTGACAATCATGAGGCACGCGCTCGCTTCCTTGCTGCTCCTGGTGGCGTACGTACCACAGAAGCGTTTTCACAATCAAAAGAGTGGTCAAACCTCGACGTCAACCGTGAGTCAGGCTGTATCCGTAGTGCCAAACACGCCTACTCTACAGATGGCGGCTTAGCCGTACTATATGGCAATATCGCTGAGCGCGGCTGTGTGGTCAAAACTGCAGGCGTTGACGAAAGCATCTTGACCTTTACTGGTCGCGCGCGTCTATTTGAATCACAAGATGATGCGGTTGCTGCGGTATTGGCTGATCAAATCGTTGCAGGCGATGTCGTTATCATTCGCTACGAAGGCCCTAAAGGCGGCCCTGGTATGCAAGAGATGCTGTACCCAACGACTTATCTGAAGTCAAAAGGATTGGGTAAAGAATGCGCCCTACTCACCGATGGTCGTTTCTCTGGTGGTACATCAGGTCTATCAATTGGTCATGCTAGCCCAGAAGCTGCTGAAGGCGGGGCGATTGGTTTGGTCGAAGAAGGCGATAGTATTCATATCGATATCCCAAATCGTACTATCAACATGCAAGTCAGTGATGCAGACCTAGCTGCTCGCCGAGAAGCCATGGAAGCACGTGGACGTGATGCATGGAAACCTGTCAACCGTGATCGTCATGTCTCGCCAGCATTACGTGCTTATGCGGCTATGACCACCAGTGCTGATACTGGCGCCGTACGTGACGTGAGCCAAGTCGAGCGCTAGTCTGTAAGCTATCAACGCTCTAGACATACTGATAAAAATGTATTAAGCCTGCGCAATGCAGGCTTTTTTTTCACCAAAAAACAACGTAGCTGTCGTTTTGATAACTATTTTTTGCGGTAATTATTTTATTTTGACGTCATGATAAAGGGTATCAGTGACTGACTATCAACTATTGCTGTGAATTGTCATCAATATCTAAAATTATCCTCATAAAATCGACCCTTAAAATATAACGACGTGCGTAAACCTTATGATTGAAAAATATAACTTATTCTTATTAATCTGCGGGATTGCCTTTTTACTCGGGGCCTTGTTTCCTGTTATTTTTAAGCGCACCTCTATCTCTTTACCGATGCTCCAAGTCAGCTTCGGTCTGATGATGGGCTACTGGTGGACGTCTTTATCCTTTTTAGACCCACTTGATAACGGCTTACTCATCGAGAAACTGACTGAAATTGTTGTATTGGTCTCATTGGTTGGTGCTGGTATTAAAATCGATACAGAGTTGTCTTGGCGATTGTGGCGACCAACAGTAAGACTGCTACTCATTACCATGCCTATTGGTATTTTTGCGATGGCAGTCTTGGGGTATTACGCGTTTGGTTTGAGCCTTGGTGCAGCTATTTTGTTAGGTGCAGTGTTAGCGCCTACTGATCCAGTGTTAGCTTCGAGCATTCAGGTGGGACCTCCCAATACAGGAGGAGAAGACACACCACGCTTTACTTTAACGTCAGAGGCAGGATTGAACGATGGTCTGGCTTTTCCGTTTGTGTATCTAGCGATTAAAATTGCGGAAGCATTCAGTGAAGGCAAAGCCTTTACTTACGAGATGCTGTGGTCGTGGTTTACTCATGACGTCTTGTGGAAGATTGGCGCAGGTGTAGTGGTAGGTGTATTGGTTGGTAAAGTATTGGCTAAAGTCGTGTTTTCTAAACATACCCGTGAGACTACCATCTCGCAAGGCTATGTGGTTATTGCATTGACGCTACTAGCCTATGGACTTGCAGAGTATGTACACAGTTATGGCTTTATCGCTGTATTCGTGGCCGCATTTGCGTTTCGTCGCTCAGAGTGTGAGCATACTTATCATCAAAAACTGCATGATTTCGCTGAGCAATCAGAAGGCTTACTGATGTCATTGGTGCTCGTTATCTTCGGTATGTTCCTTGGTCAAGGGTTGCAGGCAGGTGTCGAGTTGACATGGCGCGTCTATATCGTCAGCTTTACCTTCTTACTACTTATACGTCCGATTGGTGGATTTATTGCCTTATCAGGATTGAACTTACCTCATACCGAAAAATATGCGATATCGGCTTTGGGTATTCGCGGTATCGGTACCCTATATTATCTTTCCTATGCGCTCAATCAAGGTTTCTTCGCGGATGAAGATGCGCTTAAATTGTGGATTGTTTGTTCGATTGTTATTTTGACTTCTATCTTTATCCATGGTCTTAGCGCATCAAGATTGCTTAAAATGACACCAAAAAAGTAGCATTAAAATTAATGCTGCTTATGTTTGAAACAGAATCAATTCGCGATTGAAGTTGGCGTTATTAAAGTATCTCTTCTACCCAGCTCAAGACGGCTTCTGTCAGCGCAAACTGACGAACGTCATTGAGCATAGTGGTATCAAAATTATGAATAAAAGCAAATGACAGTTGGCGCTCAGGGTCGCACCAAGCAACCGATCCGTTATATCCCATATGCCCAAATCCTGATAAATCAGAACTCATTCTCTTATCCGTATCATCGTTGTTAGCATACAAGCTAAATAATCTATGGTAGCCCAATCGCCATTTCATAGCCGCTGGCATAACCGCATCTAAACCCTCAACCTGCGGAGTAGATAACTGCTCAAAAGTAGCACTATCGATCAGTGTTTTCCCTTGCCATACACCGCCATTAGCAAGCATTGCATAAATCGTTGCCAGTGCTTTAGCGGAAGCGACACCATTTGCCGCTGGAATGACAGCTTGTAGCGTCTGGCGCTTATGATAATCAAGGGCATGTTTGCCAGCAGGTATCAGCGCCGCCTTATAGTTTTTTAGATTAAGCTGAGTGGTATTGAAATATAAGCTATTAATACGCGCCGTATTTAATACAGGTTGCACGTTATCAATATCAGAGCTATCTAGGCTGTCATCTAGGCTACTTTGCGTCTCAGCTGCACGTTTGTCATTTAGCATTTTCTGTTGCCAGTAATGATAACTAGGTAAGCTTGCATAAGTACGTAAAGTCTCTTGAGAATCTACTTTTAAGGTTGGTTTTTGGCGTCTCGATTTTAATTGGGAGCTCGTATCCTCTGTTTCTTCAAAATCTTTGGCCAATTTTGCCACCTGATCTACTTTGCTATCTGGCACACCAAAATAGCAGCTGTCGGCAATACCCAGAGGCTCTGTTAGATACTGGCGCAGTGCTTCAGCGAATGATAGATTCGTGACCGCATCTACTACGCCGCCCAATACCCAACCGTAGACTAATGCACTATAAGCGCTGTCATACTTGGTAGCATCTTCGGGAGAGGTAATGGACATCGCTGCAATGTGGCGCAGCATCGTATCCCAATCGAGTACCGTCTCGCTGTCGACATCGATACTTTGAATCGAAAACAAATCGGCTTGATGTGACATGACTTGTCGCAACGTAATTTGGTCTTTACCATTTGCAGCAAACTCTGGCCAGTAATGGGCAATAGGTTTGTCATATTCGATCAGTTGCTGCGAAACTAGCACATGAACCAACGTTGCCAATACCCCTTTACCAGTAGAAAAATTAATCGCTAACGTATCAGGCTGCCACGGCATATCAGGACGTGCCATACCTGTACTGGCTTGTGCTATACACTGGCCTGCTTGATACACGGCCACAGCCCCGCCAGCAGGTGCATCATCAAGCTGTAAATCTGTCAGTAATTGCTGTAATTTGTTTTGAAAGTCAGCGTTTATAGATATATTAGAATTTTCTGTATTATGATCCATTATTATTACCTTGCTCCAGTGATATGAATTATTCTATTTTTAAGATGATAGTAATACACAAGCTATATAAAATATTTGAACCAGTATAAATGAATTGTGAGCCAATAAAAAAGGCCACCTATTGGTCGCCTTTTTTATTATTTATTTCGATGATATTTTTAGAGTTTGCCAACGTCTAAGACAGCACTAATATTCAACGCCACAAATCTAGTTAACGCGGTACTAACAAACGGTTATGAACTTCTTGTTCAAGCTTGGTCAAACCATGACTGCGACCACGTTCCATCGCTGTATCCATCTTACGTCCACGCAACCATCCTGCCCTCAGCGCTATTGCAGCTCCCACTCTATTGCCCGACCCACAGTGCATAGCGATTTTTTTGCCATGATGTTGGCGTAATACATTATCAAACGCCAATATCTTAAGCTGCTTTAGCTCTTTAGCACCGCTGATAGGCAGTTGTTCGTAGTGCATACCTGCTCGCTCAACTGCTGATGCCTCATCAAAGCTCAACTCATCATCAGGCTGCAAGTTGATAACCAGCTCGACGCCCGCTTTCGCTAAAGCCGCGACTTTTTCGTCATCTAATGCACCGCACACGATAGTGTTTGCATCTGGACGAAAATAAGGCTCAAAGATATCGGCCAAATCAATGCCATTATCGGCACTAATAATATGCATGTTAGCGCCGCTATCGTTAGCAGCGACCGTATCGGTTGCTATCGAGCTCTCTGTTTGATCTACGTCTATCGCATTTTCTTCTGAAGGCATGTTTTGTGAAGTCATAATAATAAATATGTACGTTAAATATGGCTGTTAAAATAGAAGCTTTATGATGTTTATGCTACTTGCTGTCACTCTTTAGGGTTACAACACCCGCCAAATGCGGTTTATTGTTTTTAGAGCTATACAGTCCAAACTCACAAGTATCATCTACGTTTTTGAGCTGGGCTACTGGCTCAGCAATCAGCTCTACTTCAGCTGGCAAAAAGATAGGCAGCTTAAATGAGACGTCAATTGTGTAAGCATCAGGCAAATCACCCATCAGAGCAAGACACTTAGCTTTTGACCACATACCGTGCGCAATCGCTTTAGGGAAACCAAACGCACGTGCTGATAGCGGATGCAAATGAATCAAGTTAAAGTCGCCTGAGACAAAGGCATAACGACGACCGATATCTTCTGGCACTTCAAAAATGCTATGAACACCTGCTTCGTTTACTTCAGGCTTGACCATGACCGGACGCGGCGCGCTCTTCTTATCTTTACTGCTAGGTTTCTTGCTACGTGATAAATAAGTCGATGTACCTTCCCAGATGACTTCATCTTCTGACTTTACGATAGTGACAAAGTCAAACTGCTGACCTTGAGCATGATCACGCAGGTTATCAAAAGTGACCGACATTGCTACCGTTTCACGCTCTCCAATCGGGCGATACTGGGTGACGCTATTATCAACGTGAACAAGACCTAACATGGCAAATGGGAACGGCTCTTTGACCATCATGTTCATCTGCAGCGTCTGTGACAATACCGAGAAGTAAGTCGCTGGCACTTTACCATCATCAGCAAAACCGCAAATTTTGCGATAGTCATCTAGATTTTCTTGATCGATATGCAAGTCATCTACATAGTAAGTAGATTGTGGCAACTGGTCTCTACTGACCTTGCCACCATTACCGATAGGCAATAAGCTTTTGACAATATTGGCATAAGTGGTGTGCGCTTTTGGCAACGCATCATAATGTTTGTCTGACATAAGTACATCCTAAGTGTGGCTTGAACAAGTTCTTTAACGTATATAGAGACAATCTGCAGTCATTGACTAAAGCCTACTATTAAATCATCTAATAAGCATTAAATTTAATCAACCTCATGAGTATCTTTAATAGCAAAAAATAGTTTGGCTATTGGTTCTTGTGTTTTTATCATAAAAAAGCCACCCTTGGGCAGCTTTATTACACTTTATCAAAGATTATTTCGTAAGCATATGTGATACAAACGAGAAATAATAGCTTATGTGATACAACTACTGTCTCTATCTGTACCTTATTTCTCACATATACCTGTCAATTAATCAACATTATGCACCAAGTAAGCTTTGACCACAGACGCGAACCGTGTTGCCATTTAGACCGCCAGAGGCAGGTGAAGCGAACCATGCAATAGTTTCAGCCACATCTACTGGCAGGCCGCCTTGGCTCATTGAATTCATGCGGCGACCAGCTTCACGAATAGCAAATGGAATGGCTTCTGTCATTTGGGTTTCGATGAAACCAGGAGCGACTGCATTGATCGTCATGCCTTTAGCATTGTCTTCTAATTGCTTGGCAGTTGCGTTAACCAAACCAATCACACCAGCTTTAGAAGTGGCATAGTTGGTCTGACCCATGTTGCCAGCGATACCTGAAATTGACGACACACATACGATACGTGCGTTTTCTTTCAGTACGTCATTGTCCAACAAGTAGCGGTTCAATCTAGCGATACTGCCCAAGTTGATATCGATGACCATGTTCCACTTTTTCTCATCCATCTTAGCCAACGTCTTATCACGAGTCACGCCAGCATTATGGATGATTGAATCTAGGCCACCACGTTTTTGGGCAGCGTCAGCGATTTCTGCCCCAGCATCTTCACTAGTGATATCTACTGTCAAAGCAGAGCCGCTGATTTCGCTAGCAACTTTTTGTAGGTCAGCTTGCTGCTGTGGTACATCTAGACAGATAACATGAGCCCCTTCACGAGCCAATACACGAGCGATAGCTTCGCCAATACCGCGACTTGCGCCAGTCACTAGCATAGTCTTGCCGCCCAAAGGCTGGTTCCAGTCAACATCGACTGAGCTGCCTTTACTGACGCGTACTACTTGTCCTGATACATAAGCTGAACGAGCTGAGGTAAAAAAGCGTAAGGTTGAATCTAGGTTTTGCTCTGCGCCTTCTTCAACATAAATCAGCTGCGCTGTGATACCGCGTTTAAACTCTTTGCCCACTGACTTCACAAAACCTTCAAGCGAGCGTTGAGCCATTGCAGATTCAATATCCGTGATGTTCTCTGGCGTACGACCAACCACAACCACACGGCCTGATTTTTCTACGCGGCGTGCAACTGTATGGAAAAACTCATAAAGCTCTTTTAGCTGTTCAGCATTGCTGATATTACTGGCATCAAAAAGCAGTACTTTGAATTGATCGTCGCCGCCCGTGTTGGCTTTTGCCTCTACGCCTGCATCAGCAAGTGCGTCTTTGATGTCATCGCTGCTGTTTACATATACTTCGGCATGAACGTCTGACAGGATACGGGCCACAGACTCACTGACACTCTTGTCATCACCAGTAGCACGGCCAACCAATACACTACCACGCACCAAACGCTCGCCGCTTTCGAAACGATCAAGCGTCGTTGGCATCGGCAAACCTAAGTTTTTTGCTACTTTTTTGCCAATAGAAGATTGAACAAAATCACCATAACGGTCTGACATAATATAATCCTTATAATTAATGATTCGTATAATAATAAAAAATGCAATGAATCTATTATATAGAGACATTGACATCGTAATTATTTAAATTTAGTAAATCGCCTCAAAACTAGCCTAACTATACACTTCCCTTATAAACAAGTCCAAAAACAGATAATGTCTACAACAATCTGTAAACAAGTCAGTATACAAGCCAGTCGTTTTTAGCAGCATTAAGCGCCACTATAACATGTTAAAATCTGACCTATAGGTTATGGCATACTTAATTATTGATAACAATATATTATCAAACGTACTGTTATGCAATGCTAATATTTCTTACTAGCCAGTCTATTAGAGCGATGCGTCATGGTCATGAATCTACTACCGACCTCATACAAGCGTCACATAGTTTGCTAAAGAGATACATTAAGTGAATAAAAACGCCTTATGATAAACAGCTGTACTGCGTAATAAATGATAATATTTGCTTGTATAAAATAACTTAACTATTTTTTATTATTACCTATCACTTTTTACTTCTACCCATACTTTTTAAGGATAATATTATGAGTAATAAAAACAATCATCCAGATAGCCCTGTTGTTGAAAGTACAGTTGTTAAAGCAACGGATACAAAATCAGATACAGCAAAAAAAGAAAACGCTGCAAAAAGCACCTCGACTAAAGATACTAGCGCTAAAGAAACTGCTAGTAAAAAAGTGGTCGATGAAAAAGTGGAAACCACTGCTGCTAAAAAACCTGCTCCAGCTAAAAAAGCCAGCGCGAGCAAACCAGCTTCAAACCTAAACCGTGTTGCTATTTTAGGTGGTAACCGTATTCCATTCGCGCGCTCAAATGGATCATACGCTGATGTTAGCAACACAGATATGCTAACAGCTGCATTGGACGGTTTAGTTGAGCGTTATAACCTGCAAGGCGAAACAGTAGGTGAAGTGGTATCTGGCGCAGTCATGAAACTTAGCCGTGATATCAACCTTACTCGTGAAGCCACATTAAATACCGCGCTAAACCCACATACGCCAACTTATGATATCTCACAAGCTTGCGGTACTGGCTTACAAGCGACATTTGCTTCTGCTAACAAGATTGCACTTGGTCTGATCGATTCGGCAATCACTGGTGGTGTAGATACTACTTCTGACGCTCCTATCGCTGTCGGCGATGGCTTACGTAAAGTACTGATCAAACTTGGTGCAGCAAAAGACAACAAGCAACGTCTAAAAGCACTAATGGGTCTCAATCCAAAAGACTTAATCGACTCACCACAAAACGGTGAGCCACGTACTGGCCTATCAATGGGCGATCATCAAGCGATTACCACGCTTGAGTGGAATATCAGCCGTGAAGCGCAGGATGAGCTTGCATTTAACAGTCATCAAAACCTAGCACGCGCTTATGACGAAGGTTTCTTTGACGACTTGATCACGCCATACAAAGGCCTGACTCGTGATAACAACTTGCGTCCAGATACTACATTAGAAAAACTGGGCAAATTAAAGCCAGTTTTTGGTAGAAAAAATGCCAATCCAACGATGACAGCTGCCAACTCTACGCCGCTTACTGATGGTGCTTCTTGTGTACTACTAGGTACTGATGAGTGGGCAAAAGAGCACGGTCTAAAACCACTTGCTTATATCGTCCATCAAGAAACTGCAGCGGTAGATTTCATTGGTAAATCTGGTACTACAGAAGGCTTACTAATGGCACCAGCTTATGCGGTACCACGTATGCTTGAGCGCGCTGGTCTGACTCTACAAGACTTTGATTTTTATGAGATTCATGAAGCCTTTGCTTCACAAGTACTATCAACCTTAGCTGCTTGGGAAGATGAGAAATTCTGTGAAGAGCGCTTAGGCTTAGATGCCCCGCTAGGTTCTATCGATCGTAGCAAATTAAACGTAAACGGTTCATCACTAGCGGCAGGTCATCCATTTGCGGCAACTGGTGGTCGTGTTTTAGCCACTGCTGCTAAATTATTGGATCAAAAAGGTTCGGGCCGTGCACTTATTTCTATCTGTGCAGCAGGTGGTCAAGGCGTGACTTGTATCCTAGAAAAATAAGCTTGGTCACTTTTAAGTGAAAAAGATACGCTGACTTATTATTTTAATCAGTACATATCTATCAATAAAAAAATGCCCTTTAATTTATTTAAAGGGCATTTTTTATTGTCTGTACTTTGCTATGATAGAAACGACCTAGATAGTAGCCTCTTAAAAAAGCCGATACGCAAAACAAAGGTAATATTTATGGGTAAGACAAAAATTTTATTAAGAAAAATGAGGCAAGTCATTTTTGGCTCTGAAAAACTGGTGATGACAGAACCGCTTGCAACCGCTGATTTTCAATCTCTAACGTCTGAGGAGGATCTAGATCGGTACCATCAGGAACAAGCCATTCTTACTGAACGCATCGAAAAAGACATTCTTGATGATGATTTACGTCGAAAAATGCACCAAGACTTAATCGATACGTATGATGAAGAACTAGAAAATGAAATAGATGACTATGCACGTGACTTTCGTTTTAACGGACGTGAGATGAGCGAGCAAGAAAAACTGGATCGACGCACCTACTTTCAAGAGTTGGTACGACTACAACGAGAACTGATAAAACTACAAGATTGGGTAGTTGATCGCGGTGAACGTATTGTCGTTATTTTTGAAGGGCGGGATTCTGCTGGTAAAGGTGGTGCCATTAAACGCATTACCCAACGATTAAACCCACGCGTGTGCAGGGTAGCTGCCCTGCCGGCTCCCACTGAGCGTGAGCAAACGCAGTGGTACTTCCAACGTTACGTGGCCCACTTGCCTGCAGCAGGCGAAATCGTATTGTTTGACCGTAGTTGGTACAACCGCGGAGGCGTTGAGCGTGTTATGGGGTTTTGTACTGACGCGCAATATGAAGAATTTTTTCAATCAGTACCAGAGTTTGAGCGTATGCTCGTACGCTCAGGCATTCGCTTAGTAAAATACTGGTTTTCTATCACTGATGATGAGCAACATGCACGATTTATGAGCCGAATATATGATCCGCTTAAGCAGTGGAAACTCTCACCAATGGACCTACAGTCGCGCCGACGTTGGGAGGATTATACCAAGGCCAAAGAGACCATGTTCGAGCGTACTCATATCCCTGAAGCGCCATGGTGGGTGGTCGAAGGCAATAACAAAAAGCGTGCGAGGCTAAACTGTATTGCTCATCTGCTTGAGCAGATCCCTTATAAAGAGGTGCCGCGCGATGAAGTAGAACTGCCCGAACGTAAGCGCGACGATGAGTATTATCGTGAGCCGATTCCAGATGATATGTATGTACCACCGCGTTATTAACCTGTCTTTTTGCTTTACTTAGTCGTACTCAATCCAGTACTATCTTACTCAAAAAAAATGCCACCTTATATCTAAGGCGGCATTTTTTATCACATTATTTTTTTGAAACTCATTATTATTTCAACAGATAAGCGTGCGGATAGATATAGTCAAGGAATTTTAGAATCGCTACAAGGCGACCGACCGCAGATAGTACACTAAGTACATCTAGGGCGGGTAACACCGTAGCGGTTTAAAAGTGCTCTGACTATATACATGCTACATAGTATAAGTAGACTGTAAACTGTCAATCTTACCAGCCAATAAACGCTCGACTTCGTTTTTAATTCTTTGGCCTGCGATATCAGTGCCAATCTGCACGGCAAAACCGGCTGGACGACCGCTTTGGGCTTTAGAATTAATCCATACCACCTTACCATTCATCGGTAAGCGCTCACTAGAATTGGGCAAAGTCACCGCAATAAACACCTCATCGCCCAGCTTTTGCACGCGGTCAGAGGGAATAAATAATGCCCCATTACTGACAAATGACAAATAGCTGGCATATAACATTTCGATACTTTCATAATGACAGGTTAAAATCCCGCCACGTCCTGGCATTGCCATAGTCAGCTTCCTTCATCAACTGGGTTTAGTATGTTTATATAAATAATTGATAGTTTATAGTTAAGAACAATTGCAAATTTTCGAACACTAACTAAGCGTTAAAGCATGGCTCTATAAGCCTGCCAACTCTTGCATTAGCTTATCATAGGCAAATTTTTCTTGCACATTTTGTTGCAGTGCGATTTTGGTCTGCTGCACGCTGTTGGCAAATGCCTCTAACCCGCTATCGGTAGGATGATAAGTCGCCAATATCGTTGATAGATTGACATCCTTTTGTAGTTCACTCAGCCCCAAACAGACACGGCGTATATCAAGGAGCATCAGCTCAGATAACTGTATAAACTCTTTAATATTAAGCTGACCTTGCCAATAATCACTTGCAGCCACACCACTACGTTTACCACTACGTAGCGCCTGCCATGTAGTCAACCATAGGCTGCGCTTGCTATACCATGGTGCTTGCGCTAAGGCGATAGCAGCTAACGGCGCACCATTGGCTAGTTGTATTAACTGCTCAATCGCAGCGTTACCAACGGCTTCGCGGTTAATCGTGTGACCTAGTGCCTGCCTCATATAATCGACAGCAACAGTCTGCTCAATTGTCTGTAATGCTAACTGTTGCACACGACTCTTAATCGTTGGCAATAGCTGAGCAGGCGTATCACTAATCAAAAACAGATGCACCTGCGCTTGCGGTTCTTCCAATGTTTTAAGCAGCGCATTGGCAGCGGCTACTGTCATTTTTTCAGCGTGATCTAACACACAGATACGCATTCCTTGCCCGCCTTGATAAATAAAAGGCTGCAAAGCACGAATATCATCTACTTTGATCTTAAGAGCACTATTGCTAGTAGCTTTAGCGCCTTTTTTATCTTTTACGCTATTTGATTTTTCTTGAAGCGCATCGCTTTCGGCACTGATAGGCATACTAACGAGTGGTAATACTTGCAAGCTCGGATGAGTTCCCGACTTGAGCCATTGACAGCTCTCACATACTTCGCAAGCACCTAGTGGGTTTGTACCACGCTCACGGCATAATAGCCAAGCGACCAATCGCCATACAAAGGCGCGTTTGCCCATACCTTGCATACCAGCAGCGAGCAATGCATGCGGCAAAGACTGCTGCTTAAGTACGCGCTCGGTCAACTGTAACCACAATACTTTTTGCCATGGCAATAGTGGCGCAAAATACATACGGTCTGTGTTATCTAGTGCGTCCATATTTCCTGTCAAATTATTCATGGTTATGGCTCTGTCACATTGATTAGGTACTTTAGGTATAGCCATGATAACAATACTTTAGCGTTGTATGAAGCTTAGAATCGTATGCAACTTTGCTCAGACTATTACTTAGTAGGGTTGTGAAAGTTATCTAAGCTCATCGCGTTTAGACGGTCTAAATCTTCTTGTGTATCGACACCCGCTGGTAACTGACAGGCGGCTTCTGCGATAGCGATATGCTGACCATTTTCTAAAACACGTAATTGCTCTAGACTTTCGAGTATCTCAAGTGGCGTTTGTGGCCAGTTTACGAACTGCTGTAATAGACTGACACGATAAGCGTATAAACCCAAATGACGATAGGCGTTCTTTGGTGGTTGCATCTGGTTATTATCAGCCAATACAACATCACGATCACAAGGAATCGGTGCGCGGCTAAAATAGAGCGCACGCTGTAAGTTATTAGCAGATTGGCTGACTACTTTTACTACCGATGGCCGCTGGAACGTATCATAGTCATCGATAGGCTCACAGAGTGTGGCCATCACGCTATCATCATCCGCTACCAAGAGCGCCTGTACTTGTTCCAAAAGCAATGGCGGTACAAGGGGTTCATCGCCTTGCATGTTCACCACAATATCATGCTCAGCCCAACCTTTGATAGCTGCTACCTCTGCCAAGCGATCCGTACCTGAAGCATGCTCGCTACTGGTCATAACCACATCAAAACCTGCATCGGTGCAAACTTTTGCAATTTGCTCATCATCGGTCGCTATACACATGTCATCAGCAAAACTTGCTGTCTGCGCTTTTTCTGCTACCCAAAGTATCATTGGCTTACCATGAATAGTTAGCAATGGCTTACCAGGTAGTCTCGTACTTTTAAAACGTGCAGGAATCACGATATGGGTTTTGGCAGGTGTGGTGGCGAACGACATGGCGTATTCCTATAAAAATTATACGGCGATTTAAAATATTAACTGATATTTATAATGAGGCTGAGGTGTTCATATCATGGTCGATACGAACCCCTAGTGCCTTTAGTTGCGCATCTAGATTATGATAACTATTCTCAGATAATACAGCCGTCACTGGCAACACCCATAGTCTGCTGACAAGTTCTAAATACTTATCACTGAGTGCTTGTGTCGCTGTATAGTCCGCCAATAATGCGCTGATTTTTACCGCATCTTTACTGGTTACGATGATAGGATAATCACCATATTGTAAAAGCTCAGCCAAACTAAAATCATAATGGTCAGGGTAAGGATGGCCTATGACCTCAAAGCCAATAGATTCTAAGGTATCAAAAAACCGCTGCGGATAGCCGATACCACTAACAGCATGGACGCGGCTATTATTAGTAGGCTTCACACTATTTAGTTGAGCTTCACTCGATGTAGAATTCCATAAGTGTTGCAACTCATCAGCTTGCAAATGCATGATCAAACGGTCAGCAGACTGTATCTTATTACCACTTCTAGAAGTCTGAGTTAAATCTGTACTTGGTTTTTCATGATATATAACATTTGCACCCTCTAATCGTGACATCGGCTCACGCAAAAAACCTGTTGGTAATAGCTGCTTATTGCCAAACCCACGAGCGGCATCTACCACAATCCATTCGATATCACGCTGTAGTGCATAATGCTGCAAACCATCATCTGCAATAATCAATTGCAAATTAGGATCTGCCTTTAACAGAGTAGCAATCGCTTGTTGGCGATTGGGACACACTGCCATAGCAGCGCCTGTCATATGAGCAATCAAACACGGCTCATCCCCTACTACATGGGGCAAACTGGTAGCACTAACTAATGCAGGCATTTGACTCGTATCACCGCCATACCCGCGACTGATTACCCCTACTTCTACGCCTTTTTTTTGTAAGTAGTTGACCAGAGCAATAATCAGCGGCGTCTTACCACTACCGCCAACACTGATATTACCAATGACCATCACGGGAATAGGTGCTCGATAGCTTGATAATAGCCCAGCCTTATAAGCTTGACGACGCAATAAGGTAATGAAACCGTATAACCAACTGATAGGCAGCAACAACCACAACCAAACAGCTTGACGTTGCCATGCGCGGGTGATTATCGTCTCAATACTCATTAATCAATATCGCTTATCTTATTGGTTCATGGCTGCGTGAAAATTGGCTAAAAACTTCTAAACTGACTACTCGAAATCTCGAGCATACATTTGCGCATAGTGGCCTTGCAGTTGCATTAGCTCATTGTGCGTTCCTAACTCAACAATCTGGCCGCCATCCATCACAGCAATACGATCCGCTGATTCGATAGTCGTCAGGCGATGGGCAATGACCAATGTGGTACGGTCTTTCATCACATTATCGAGCGCTTGCTGGATATAATACTCAGACTCATTATCAAGCGCGCTGGTGGCTTCATCTAAAATTAGAATCGGTGCATCTTTTAGTAGCGCGCGAGCAATCGATAATCGCTGACGCTGACCGCCTGATAATTGCAACCCTTCAGCACCAATTTCACTCTGGTAGCCATTTGGCATCTTCATTATGAAGTCATGAGCAAAGGCATCTTTTGCGGCACGCTCAACGTCGGACTGACTTTTATTCGCTAAGCTACCATAAGCAATGTTGTTAAACACTGTCGTATTGAACAGCACCACTTGCTGATTGACCATCGCAATTTGAGCACGTAGGCTCTCTAGTTTGATATCTTCGATTGGTATACCATCTAAAGTAATTTGTCCTGCAGAAGTTGATAAGGTGCGTGTCAATAGATTTACTAAAGATGATTTACCAGCACCACTACGCCCTACCAGTGCAACGGTTTCTCCTGCACGTATATCTAACGTAAAGTCGCGCAGTGCCACTGTCGAATCCGGATAGATTAGACTGACATTATCGAGTTTCATCTCACCCGTTAGGGCTGAGCTGATCACACCAGTGTCTTTTTCTTCTGGCTCATCTAGTAGGGCAAAAATCGATTCACCAGCCGCAATACCTTTTTGCAGCTTTTGATTAATATCCGTTAATGAACGAACGGGTTTACTGAGCAATCCTGCGGCTGCGATATAAGCGATAAATTCGCCAGCTGATATATTGTCTATCACTGCTGGACGCAGGGCAAGCCATACCACAACTGACATTGCCATCGCCATCAGTAGCTGTACTGCTGGTGTATTGATACTATTAGTCACGACCACTTTCATGCCTTGGCGCAGGTTCTTTTTAGATATTTTGTCAAAACGTTCAGCTTCGTATGCTTGTCCACCATAGTTTTTCACCACCTGATAGCCACCAATAACTTCGTTGGTCACGTGACTGACATCACCCATTGTTTCCTGAATCCCCTTAGATAATCTGAGATAACGCTTAGATGCTATGCGAATGAGCCACAGTATCGGTGGCAGTACGAGGAATAGAATCAATGTCAAACGCCAATTGCTATAAAGCAAGAAACCAATCAACCCAATAACAGTCAAGCCATCACGTAACAAGGTTTTCATTGAGTCTGTACTGGCCGCTGTGACCTGTTCAACGTCGAATATCAGCTTTGATGAGATAGTACCTGCTGGATTGGCAAGATAAAATGAGCTTGGCAAGCGCAGCAGCTTATTAAAAACTTCTACTCGTAGCTCATAAACCAGATTTCGTGAAATCAAAGCAGAATAGTAATTACCCAAAAAGCTACCCACACCGCGAACTAAAAAAAGCATAATAATTAGAACGGGAAACCAATCCCTTTTACTCTGATCACTTTGCTTGATCGCATCAGTAATATATTGCAATAACTTCGCTGTCCCAATCTCGGTCGATGCATTAATAGCAAAGCCTATAATAGTCAACAGCAATGCCCACCAGTAAGGTTTTAAATACCTTAATAGACGTAGTAAAGTCTTATGCTTGGGCGTAGTCGATGGTTCCGCTGATGATTTCTTAGCAGACGTTTTTGGGTCAGATTGATATGTTTGGCTCATAAAAGCCTCAATTTGGGTATCATGATATGAATAAACTGCATTCAAAGCACAGTTTTATAGGAGTATTTATGACACTAATATAGCCATATATTATTGCGGTAATGGTTGACCAAGTGGCACAACTGTACTGATATTAAGGTTCAAAAACCCTAGTTTTCCTGCGACATCCATTACTCGCACAACAGACTGATGAGTAGCGTTAGCATCGGCAGCAATCACAAATAGCATATCACGATTACCACCTGCTTCTTGCTGTAGCATACTGATCAATTCAGCCTCATTGCTACTAGCAAGTGTAATGCCGTTGACCAAATAGCTACCATCTTCTTGCACAGCTACTTCAATGCTGTTGTTTTTTTCTGTCAACGCGACACCTTCAGCTTCAGGAAGAATAATATTTAAACGACTAAAGTGATTGAATGAGGTAGCAAGTAATAAAAAAACAATTAAAAACAGTAAACAATCAATCATCGGTGTCAGATTAATTTCAAGCGGTTCAACCGTTGGTTTTCTAAAACGCATATCAATCTCTTTAATTCATCTACCATTTATGGGCTTAAGACTTTTATTCTTTGCAACCGCATTGACTACACTGCCGCTATGCTAGTCTTATCCGAATCCAACGCACCGAATGAACGTTCTTGCACAATACTATCTTCTATTGACGTACGGCTAGAAGATGTAGATGGCTGCGTACTAGCAAGCAAGTGATAATCATACAGCTCTTGAATCATAAGACCTGCTTGAGTCTCAAACTGAGCATTAATATCAATGATACGGCGCTGAAAATAACGATAAGCAACCAGCGCAGGGATAGCAACAATCATACCAGCAGCGGTAGTAATTAGTGCCTGTGATACACCAGCGGCTAGCATCGTCGGATCTTGCATGGCGCCATCGGTAATCGCCAAAAATGACGATATGATCCCTAGTACCGTACCTAATAGGCCAAGTAACGGCGCTATCGCACCGATAGTGCCTAACATATTGATGTTTTTTTCTAATTGATGAACTTGTACACTGGCACGATTTTGCATGTGCATCGTCATCGACTCTAGCCCGTGCTGACGGTAAAGCAAACCCGTTGCCAAGATATCGCCAAGCGCCGTCTTTTCTTTTACATTCATCAATTGTGTGCGGCCAATATCGCCATTTTCACGTAAACGAGTTATTAGCTGTTCGCGCAACCTGCTAGGAGCGACTTTGTTAAACTGTAGCGTATGGCTACGTTCAATAATGATAACTAATGCCAATATAGAACAGACCACGATAGGTGTCATTAGCCAGCCACCTGCTTTTACCAACTCCCACATATCTACTCTCTTCCGTATTTTTGCAAAAATAGTTGTTCAGAGGCGACTTAGCATTTGAATAGATATGGCTAACTCGCAAATGTTATTAAGCTTGAGCTTCTATATGTTTAATCAACGCAGCCAATTGATCTTGATTGTGGAAAAATATCTCAACACTACCTTGACCATCTTTTTTATGCTTTAGTTTGACTTCAGCACCAAGCATGTCTGTTAATCTCTGGGTTAAACGCTCTACATCACGAGATTGCGCTTGTTCAGCACGATTGATTTTGGGCGCTGGCTGCAAGATGGATTTGACCAATTTTTCTGCTTCTCGCACGGTCATACCGCCATCGATAATCTTTTGCGCGATGATAGGTTGCTGTTCAGAGGACAATGCTAAAAGTGTACGAGCATGACCCATATCTAGCGCACTGTTGGCTAAATGGTCTTTTACTGTATCATGCAGCTGATTTAAACGAAGTAGATTCGATACTGTCGTACGCGCCTTGCCAACGACTTCAGCGATCATGGCATGACTCATACCAAATTCGGTATGAAAACGCTGCAATGCTGCTGCCTGCTCAATCACTGACAAGTCTTCGCGCTGAATATTTTCAATCAGTGCTAATGCAATTGCCAACTCATCAGATAAGGCGCGCTCAATCGCAGGGATAACCGCTTTTCCTGCCATTTTTGCTGCGCGCCAGCGGCGTTCACCAGCGATAATTTCGTGAGTGACAAATGCTTCACTCTTATCTTCGTTTGCCAATAGCGGGCGGATAACGATAGGCTGCATCACGCCATGCTGCTCGATAGAAGACGCCAATTCTGCAAGTGCCGTCTCACTCATATCTCGACGAGGCTGGTACTTACCTGCTTGCAAACGTGTGACATCAATCTGCACAAGGCTAATCTGGTCTTCGGTTGCGCTCGTATCTGCACTATTGCCGCGCGATTTGTTGAGCGACGCCTTGCTGGTAGCACGAGATGAACGTGGCGCGCGAGTGCTATTCTCACTAGCAGTATCGTTATCAGTAATCTTCGCAGATGATTTTTTACTGGCTTTTGTTGGAGTGATATCAGGCGCTATATCTGTGGATACAGTATCTATAGGCGCATTAGTATCTACAGGCACATTAATATCTGGCGCAGCATTTTCACGCGCCACCATGTCGTCTTGCAAGGCAGAGGCGGTAATTTGCTTTTCTTTTTTGATTGACCCTAATAAGGCATCTAAGCCCCGATTAGCAGCCAACCCTCTTTTCTTCGCCATGATTACCTATCCTCTAACGCTAAAATAAAAGCCAATTGATTAATGATGCGGCTTACTAAATACAATGTTAAGTATTCTATACTTATACTATTCATTCACTGTCTTGATCAGTGACGCTTTTTATCTAAAAATTCTTTGTAAGAACTTTAGATAAAAACTAGCTGCTTTGCTTCATCACTTCAGCGGCCAACTTTTGATACGCGCGCGCGCCTTTTGACCATCTCTCATACGCAATAACTGGTAAGCCGTGCGCAGGGGCTTCTGCCAAGCGAATATTCCTTGGAATATGAGTCTTGTACATGATATCGCCAAAATGCGCTTCTAGCTCAGTAGAGACATCACGAGCAAGCGTATTACGCGCATCAAATAGCGTTCTGACCACACCGCGAATATACAGCTTAGGGTTCAACTCTGTAAGACGTTCAATCGTTTGTGATAAGTCAGCCAACCCTTCTAGTGCATAATACTCACACTGCATAGGGATAATCACACTGTCCGTAGCCACCAACGCATTAATCGTCAATAGATTCAAACTAGGCGCACAATCGATAATCACATAATCGTATGGCTGTTTTTGTGTGGATACCTGATCGTTAACCAATTCGGCCATCGCAGTTTTGAACAGCTCATGACTATCGGTCTTGCTCATTAAGGTAATATCCATGCCAGCCAAATCGCGATTGGCACCGATGACATCGAATCCAGCAGGACTGGTAACAATTGCTTCAGACAACGCGACGCCATCTAGCAAAACGTCCGCTATGGTAAGATCTAACTCATTTTTGTCAACACCTGTACCACTGGTCGCATTACCTTGTGGGTCTAAGTCAATCAGCAGTACATGCTTGCGTTTAGCAGCCAAGCTGGCGGTCAAATTTACTGCCGTTGTGGTTTTACCCACACCGCCTTTTTGATTCGCAATTGCTATGATTTCCATACACTCACTCAATTTTATTAGGGTCTATTACTTTTGACTCGGTTGGTACGATTATTTTTGTTCAATCTTGTACAGCGACACTCGCTCAGTATTTAAAAACAAGCAATTCATGGTCTAAAATACTCAGTTTACGGTCGAGTATTTTAAATGCTTTTAAATACTATGTCATTTAGATACAGACGTAAACTGTGTTTCACAAAAAACCGTACCTGTTTCATGACTGCGAAGTATTTATGGCTTAGCTATCTTTGGCAGACATTTCAATTAAATGACGACTGTCGTGTAAACGTGGCACCGTCAGTTTAATAGTTTTGATATGCCAATCACTATCAAGTGCTTGCAGCTCTTCTTCACTCGGCACTTTACCTTTCATAGCACATAAGAAGCCGCCATCTGCTAATCTTGGCTGCGCTACTTCTACAAAATCTATCAAACTGGCAAACGCTCGCGATGTCACCACCGCATAGCTTGCTTCATGCGCTTCAATACGCGATGCGATCGGCTGCATATTACTCAAACCAAGCTCGCTGCTGATTTGCTTAATAAAACGAATTTTCTTCTGATTGCTGTCAAGCGCAGTACACTGGCGCTCAGGCTGACAAATGGCAATAATAACTGCCGGCAACCCTGCTCCCGTGCCGATATCTAGCAACGATCCGGCGGGTAAATGCGTTATAATAGACAGACAATCTATCACATGCTTGATCAGCGCTTCTTCTGGATCAGTGATCGCGGTCAGATTATACGCTTTATTCCATAATAAAAGCTGGTCTAAGTACAATAATAACGTGCGCTGCTGCGTTTCACTTAACGGCAGACCTAGCTCATTTATCGCTTGCGCCAAGATATTAGCCAGCTTTGGCAATTGCGAACCAAGCTTTACGAAACCAGCCGGATCAATATTAGTATTACCCATACTAGCAGACGATGAAGAGTTTTTAGCGGAAGCTGACATACAACGAGTTATCCAGTTTTGACTTGTGAACCGTTTATTTTATCATGCAGTCTGCCCATTGAATAGTTGCAGATTGCGCCAATGTGGGACATCTTATACTATCTACGCTTATCATGAGGCGTTATTCTGCTTTGATTGCCTTCAATTCGTTGATTAATTCATTCGTTTTTTACCAGTTTTACTCAGGCATTTGTCTAAATATGATACAAAACTGCGCTTAATGACTTCGCTAATAGGTGACTATATCTTGTAAGATGTCATGATTGATTATAAAAAACTCAGAATACGCCTGAACAGATAAAACCAATCACTTCTCATATCCCTTTAATACTTTTTAAGATGATTTTTCAAACGCCTATGACAGAACAACCCTACACCCCTATATCGCAAGTATCAAAAGACGCTAACAATATGGTAGTACCTGCTACCGATACAAAAAACACTAAGCAAACAGCACCTGATACCCTAAACCCTATCTTCATAGAAGTTCAGCAAAATTGTCGCATTTCCGCTGAGCAATTAAAACGCTATAGCGACCCTGATGAGTTGCCTACAGATACACGTACTGCGCCTGACTTAGATGTTGGTTTCGGCCAACAACGCGCGCTTAAAGCATTGCATACAGCGCTAGATATTAAAGCCAGTGGCTACCATGTATTTGCCGCTGGTGAGAACGGTTTAGGTAAGCGTACCGTGATTAGTCGTCTGTTAGCGCGTATTGCTGCCGAGGCACCGACGCCAGATGATTGGGTATATGTGCATAATTTTACCGATCCACGCACACCATTGGCGCTACGTCTACCAGCTGGTCAAGCCTCGCTATTACAACAGCAAGTTAATAATTTATGGCAGCAAGCAAAAAAGCGTTTAAGCCAACGCTTTCGTAGTGATCAATACCAGAGCAAAATTGAAGCCATCAAAAACAGTACCCATCAAAAAGAAAGTCATGCCTATGACGCGCTTAATGCTGAAGGCAAACAATATGACCTAGCATTGACGTTTCGCTCGTTCGATAATAAAGCCGTATTTGTTCATCCTAGTCAGCTGCCTACAGAAAGCAACAGCGATGATGACAAGCAAATAAAAATACCTAGCAATCGTAAAGATTCAGAAAGGCTCAATGATAGCGAAAAAGTTAATATCTTGAGCAATAAAGATAATGAGAGTAAAGAAAACCAAGACTCTACATATGGCAATAATGAGTATGAAGCTGAGCTGAATAACTTTGTACAAAAAAACCATATGCAAAAGCGTCTGAGTCAATTGACCATCGCTTTAGAGCAACTAGAAGACGAAGCCAACGATGAGATCGAGTCGTTACATCGTAGTATTGCCCAACGTGCTTTACAGCCATTATTTACTCCTATTTATGAGCAATTTGCGACTCATCCACTTGTCGTAGCATATCTCAAGGCTGTATTTGATGACATGGTCACTCACGTAGAGCGTATCGTCAATGGCGATGATGAGGAGTTTGTGACAGCAGTATTGGCTACGACGCCCAGTCGTTATGCAGTAAATGTTATTGTCAGTCACACACCTGACAGTGGCGCGCCCGTGGTCTTTGAGGATTTGCCAACCCATCTCAATTTGTTAGGGCATGTCGAGCAAATCACCCAATTAGGCACAGTAACCACTGACGTGAGTATGATTCGTGCAGGTGCGCTACATCGCGCCAATGGCGGCTATTTACTGTTAGAAGCTAGCCACGTCCTTGAGCATCCTTATGCATGGCAAGGCTTAAAGCGCGCATTACAATCACGAAAAATCAAACTATCAAGTCTAGAGCAAATGCTGACGCTGACCGGTAGCTTGTCTCTGTCACCAGCGCCTATTGATTTAGATATCAAGGTTATCTTGTTAGGTGAAGCAGATTTATATTACGAGCTGCTAGAGCTTGAGCCTGAATTTGATGCCGTATTCAAAGTCCGAGCTGATTTTCATGACGATGTGCCTCGTACCACTGAGCATGAATTGGCATTGGTCGCAAAAATGGCCGATATCATCGACTATGCAGACCTTTATCCGTTTAATAGCAGTGCGCAAGCTACGTTACTTGAGCATTTAAGCTTGCAAGCTGAAGAACAAGATCGTTTAAGCCTACACAGTGACTTATTGATTAAACTATTGCATGAATCAAACCGGCATGCTCGATTAAATAATGAGGCTATGGTGACGGCAGATCATGTCACTCAAGCAATCGATGACATGGATGAGCGTTCAGGATATTTGCGCGATCTATACTGGGACGAGCTTAAAAACGGCCAGCAGCTGATCCAAACGCAAGGCGATGCTATCGGACAAGTTAATGCATTAACCGTGGTTAGTTATGCCGATAGTGAGTTTGGCATGCCAGCACGGCTTACTGCGGTCATTCAGCCCAATATTGGCACAGGTGAAATTCTTGATATTGAGCGTGATGTAGACTTGGGCGGTAGTTTACACGCCAAAGGTATGCTGATTATGACCAGCTATTTGCGCGCGTTGTTTAGTCAACATCATGCGCTTAACTTTAGTGCCTCACTGGCATTCGAGCAAAGCTACGCACAAATCGATGGCGATAGTGCTACCGTTAGCGAAGGCTGTGCATTGCTATCCGCGTTAGCAAACGTCCCCATCAATCAGTCTCTTGCGATTACTGGATCTATGAACCAGTTAGGCGAAGTACAAGCGGTTGGTGGCATCAATGCTAAAATCGCAGGTTTCTTCGACGCTTGCCGCGAGCAAGAGCTAACAGGCGATCAAGGCGTTGTCATTCCGATGGCCAATGTCAAACAACTGATGCTACGTGACGACATTATCGATGTGGTAAATAGAGGCAAATTTCATATCTATGGCGTCTATACTCTAAGTGAGGCCCTGACGCTGATGACTGGTTTGCCCATCGACACCATGAATAAAAAAGGCCGTTATCGTAAAGATACTTTATTTGGTAAAGTATTAAGCCGTCTGATGCTGTGGGATGAAAACCAGGAAAGCACTGACGACCTCGATGATGAAAAGTCCAAAAAGAAAGCGAAGAAAAATCGTAAAGAAAAACGTCAAAAGAAAGAAAATAAGAGAATAAAAGAAAAGCGTAAAGGTGAGAGAATCAATGAGAAAAGCAGTGAAGAAAGTAGCAAGCAAAGCGATGCTAAGCCTATTGATGACACCCTAAACGATAGCGAGACAACAGCTGTCGATGAGGATGGCAATTAAAATTTGAACGGTACTGCCGATACGCACGCACATTGCTGTTCGACTAGATTTATCGTTGTATCTACAGCTAGATCGAGCAGCTATCATCGAATAGCAACCATCAAATAAACATACGCATGCATGAACGTCGCTAGACGCTACGCTGCTTTTCTGCGATGATTAACGGTTCCTGATCGAGCAATATCGTGCCAGAAACCGACTTGTAACTTCATAAAGGGTATCTCTTAATGACTGTACATCCTACTGATGCTGATAACATCCAAGCTCAGTCCAATCCTAGTGAGCAGGCAGGTGCGCTTGCAGCTGTAGACACTGGTACCTCAAAAGAGGCCAATGCTGCCAATATCAGTGACAATCGACATGGTGCGGCAACGACTGCTCGGCAATGGCAGGTACTATCACAGCTGCAGCGCAATCGCTGGGTAGGCACCACGCATATTTATGAGCAGCTGATGATGGCAGGCTTCGATATCAGCCTACGTACTGTCCAACGCGATTTGAACGCCCTTGCCAAACGCTTCCCTATCGAAAAAAACAATGCCAATCCTCAGGGTTGGCGCTGGAAAGAAGACGCCCCATTGCAAAGCTTGCCGCATATGAACTTATCACAAGCGGTTGCTTTTAATATGGTCGAGGCCAATCTGACCCAGTTACTGCCACCTGTTATCTTAGATGAATTATTTCCTTGGTTTGACTTAGCACGGCGACAGCTCAAGAACAGCAAAGTGACCCACTCTTGGATAGACAGAGTGCGTATTGAGCCTGCCACACAGCCACTCATCGCACCAGATATAGATTTGGACAGTAAAGACAATATTTACCACGCGCTATTTTATCAGCTGCAAATCCATGCTTGTTATACTCGTAGCAACAAATTACAAGCCAGCGAATATATCCTAAATCCAATCGCAATTATCCAGCGCGGCGTGATTATCTATCTGCTGGCAACTCGTACTGACGATCCAGAAGCCATCATTCGCACCTTTGCTTTACATCGTTTTGATAGTGTTGAGATTCTCGAAACCGCTGCAAAAAC
This sequence comes from Psychrobacter sp. Arc9, assembly GCF_041431295.1. Classification (NCBI taxonomy): domain Bacteria; kingdom Pseudomonadati; phylum Pseudomonadota; class Gammaproteobacteria; order Moraxellales; family Moraxellaceae; genus Psychrobacter; species Psychrobacter sp. Arc9. Next base: position 201,947 of record NZ_JASMRK010000001.1, read on the forward strand.
ACCAGAGAACTTTCAACTCGATACCTATTTGGATGAAGGTAGCATGGGCTTTAGTCACCCACTGTTTGGCGAATTGGACGAGCGTGGCAAGAATACCGCTGTTGAGCTTAGATTCACTAGGCAAGCTGGTAAGAGTCTGACCGAAAGTAAGCTTAATGACGATCAAACCGTGACGCTAAATGAGGATAACACCCTTACTGTAAAGGCTACTGTTAATTTAACCTCACAGCTGGTCTGGTGGCTACGTGGATTTGGTAGTGGGTTATTAGATGCTAAGCCTGAACTACTTTATCAAGCAGTATTAGATAAGTCTTCGACAGCAATCAGTGAGTGACATCACTGACCTGAGATAGGCTAACATCCGCACGCCTTAAGTAAGCAAACACCAAATCTAGATAACGGTTAAAAACTAAGAATAAAAAAGGAAAGTTATGTTGACCACTGCCCCATCACCACTGTTGTCAGATAGTTTACGAGGACTGGGACTAGACGCAGGAACGTTGTTCTTTGCACTCAATTATGAATTTACCAAAATTGAGCCAAAAGGCATGTTTAAGCGTTTTAAGAAAAATCAAAGCGCGATGGATATTGATTTGGCTTGTGTGTTATATGATGACAATTGCGTCATCAGTGACATCGTTTGGTTTAAGCAATTACGAGATAAAGCTGAGTCGGTCAAGCATCAAGGTGACAGCTTAAATGGTAAGGATCGCGGTGAACAAGCCATGTATCTTGCCCCGCTTGATCAAGAGCAAATCAGATTGGAACTCGAAAAAATTCCTGCTCATATTACTCATATTGGTTTAATCGCCAACTCATACCACGGTCATTCGTTCTCTAGGGTGAAAAAAGGCGAAATTCATCTGAGTGACGATGAAGGAAACCGTTGTTTTGAGGTAAACCTTAAGCAGCTCCCACGCGACTGCACGACGTTATGGGTAGCGCATTTGCGTCGATCTGTTGACGACTGGCACTTAACATTGCAAAACTTACCACTCACTGCAGAGGGTCTAGCAAATGCAGCACAAGAAGTGGCTCATGAGTTAGCACGTGCATTGCCTATCCCTCAGGGAATATAAGAGCAGTTAGTAATCGCATATAAAAGAGGTCTTGTGCTATGTAAACACAAGACCTCTTTTTATGAGTAAAGCATTAGCTGTAATTAACTACTAAAAACCTATCTATTCTAAATCATCTCATACTTCGCTATAAAACTTCACCGCAATGCGGACAGAAGTTCTTTTGGCGCGTTTCAACTTCCTTCTCACGCCGTTCAAGCTCTTGCTCTCGAAGTACCTGTAAAACAATATTTTGTGCCTGCTCTTTATCTAAACCTAGCTCTCGACGAATTTTATCAATCATCATCTGATTCTGTACCAAATCAAAGTCACTATCAATGAGCTGCTCACGAAAATGCTGTTCAAGCTCTTCACGGCGCTGAGCCAGTTCATTCGCTAATCCTGTCGCTAGAATACCAGCCGGTAGTGCGGCAAGACCCACACCCAATATCGTAATGATAGCACCCAATATTTTGCCAGCATTAGTAATTGGCGTGACATCTCCGTAGCCTACGGTTGTCAGTGTCACCACAGCCCACCACATCGCTTTAGGTATGGACTCAAACTCGTCTGGCTGTGCGTGATTCTCTACCAGATAAATGCCGCTAGAGGCGGTCACAATCATAATAATGAGAATAAAGATAACAGCCTGAAATGAGCCTCGCTCCTTACTAATAACGACTAGCAAGATGCGCATTGAGGCAAAATAACGAGTCAATTTTAGAATTCGAAATAAACGTAAAATACGTAAGAAACGCAAATCAATGTTGACAAAGAAATTCAAAAAGGCGGGCACGATGGCTACTAAATCAATCAATGCGGATGGACTTCTGAGCCAATCCCATCGCTGTTTCCATGTTGTATTATCGGGCTTTGCTTCAGCCACACTCCACAGACGTAGTAAGTACTCAATAGAGAAAACAATGATAGAGAAGTTTTCGAATAAGGTGAAGTAATCTTGATAAGGGTAGTACCACTGATCGACAGACTCTGCTATCACAGCCGCTACGTTAGTCATAATTAGAAATATAAGAAAATAATCAACGTAACGGCTAAATAACGTGTCATGTTCTTCATTTTGTAAAATATCATAAACAAAATGACGCAAGCGCCGTATAGATTGGAATAACATGCCAGCCCTATATAGTGGTATACCGATTTAGTATTAATAAAATTAAGCAACTATCATAAACTACTTGCAAGGCTTATTCACAATAATCCGCATTCTCACTTAATAGGTTTTCTGATAAAAACTGGTGTGTTGGGTGTTGGGTATTGATATCATCAGCTGACTAAACAAAATATAAATAATAAATATAGATTGATACCAACAGTATAAACACAATCAATAGCATAGAGAACCTTAAGAATTGCTCGTAACTACGAAGCTGCTGACTTATATCCTGCGCAGGTATCAAAAACAAGTGACATTCAGGACAACAAGAGTCTACCTGATTCAGTATTTTCATCGTACGCGCATTCGTACAGCGTAGAGGGGAGTTACTGCAATAGCCAAGCATAATATATTGCACCTCTTGTTGAATCGTAAATAAGAGATACCGACTTACGTCAATGACACTTACTTAAAAAGCAGCTTTTGTTGTGTTTAATTATAGACTGTAGACAATTGAATTACACGTAAATGTAATTTATTGCAGAAACATTGCTAATTTATATTTAAAACCTTACCAACAATAATGATTTTCGTATTATAATAGAGATTAAATGTTACAGATTAAACTTTAATCATGACATTATGTATCAGTAGCTAATGCCATCCCTCATTAGCAAACTGCTGATAATTTTTTATTACGTTAAGGAATGAAATGATGAAACTACAATCCCTAGTTTTAGCTACTGCTGCTGCACTTACAATGACAACTGCTTTTGCAGTCCCTGCTGGCACTTGGTCAATTGCTGCCGGTGCGCACTATGTTGATCCGAAAAGTGATAATGGCACGGTCAATGCAGGTGGTACTGATTACTCTGTTGATGTTGACGGTGATGTACGTCCTACTATCAGTGGTGAATACTTTATCGCTAACAACGTTGGTGTCGAACTACTAGCGGCCCTTCCCTTCCATCATGATTTTACATTAACTGATGCTGCTGGTACTGAACTTACAGGTAAAACTCAGCATTTACCACCGACGCTTTCCGTACAGTATCACTTTGACTATGAAAATATGCCAATGAATATCAAGCCTTTCATTGGTGTTGGTGTGAACTACACGACTTTCTTTAAAGAAAGAGTCTCTACTGGCGGTGATTTAGAACTTGATGATAGTGTTGGCGTGGCTGGTCATGTTGGTCTTGATATTCCTTTTGCGCCAACAGAATACTTCCGTATCGATGCGCGCTACAAGGACATCAAAACCGATGCTACTTTAGATGATAATGATATTGGTGAAATCGACATTAGCCCTTGGGTATATGGCGTAGCATTCGTTAAACAGTTCTAAATTAGTAAAGATACCATGCGTAATAAGAGCCAGCTTGATAGCTGGCTTTTTTGTGCTTATTAATTACGGCTACTGCCGTTTGTCTACTCTAACTATTAAGCAATTATTTATAAAAACAGCTAATAACCTACAAGAAAAAAGTAATCTCCATAAAAAAAGACCACCCGTGGGCAGTCTTTTTTTATTGCTAGCTAGCTTTAGATTAAGATACGACGTGGGTCCGCTAATAGCGTTGCGATATAACGAGTAAATACAGCAGCGTCTGCGCCATTGATCACACGGTGGTCATAAGACAAAGACAGTGGGAGCATCAAACGTGGCTCAAAGCTTTGTGTCTTAGCATCCCAACGTGGCTGCATACTTGCTTCAGAGACACCTAAAATACCAACTTGTGGCCAATTAACTAGTGGCGTAAATGCCGTACCACCTAGATTACCTTGGCTCGATATGGTAAAGCTTGCCCCTTGCAAATCTTTGGTGCTGAGCTTCTTATCACGAGCTTTTACTGCAAGCTCGCCGATCTCAATCGCAATTTGCTTCAGGCCTTTATCTTGTACGTTTTTGATAACCGGTACAATAAGACCATCATCTGTTGCCACAGCAATACCCATATTGACACTTTTACGCAATATAACCTGAGTATTGTCATCGCTCAAATGACTGTTGAATCGTGGATGCTGGGTCAACGCGTAAGCAGTTGCTTTAACCACAAAGGCCAAGATAGTAAAGCCAACACCTTCAGCTTTCATGCCACCTTTTAACTCACCGCGTAGTTTTTCGGTCTCAGTGATATCAGACAGATCGAACTGCGTTACTTGCGGTAGCAAAGTATTGTAGTTGAGCTGTGGTATCGAGACTTTCTGCAAGCGGCTGAGGTCTTGTGTTTCTGTTTCACCCCAGATCTCAGCATTACTCATGTCAGGCAGCTTCGGTAGACCTGAGCTAACAGGATTACTGCTCACAGGTGCCGCTTTTTGCTTGGTTAGACTGTTTTTAACATGTGCAAACAAGTCTTCTTTTAGAATGCGATCATTTAGAGCTGAACCATTCACTTGTGTGATATCCACACCTAACTGACGCGCTAGCTTGCGAACAGCAGGACCTGCATACACATCAACCAATTTTTCATTGACCTGTGCTTCAGTTAATTTACCCTCTGTTTTGCTAGCAGCTGTATTAGTATTAGTCGTTTTGGCAGCTTGTTTTGGCTCACCAGTAGTTTTAGCAGCTGATTTATCTTCTGTTTTAGCTGGTGCTGACTCTTGTAGCTTAGGAGCTTCATATTCACTATCACTAGCATCATCTGCACCACTTGCCATGATGACGATAAAGTCCTGACCATTAGCAACCATATCACCTGCTTCAACCAAGATTTTTTCAATCTTACCGGCAACTGGTGCTGGTACTTCAACCGAAGCTTTGTCTGATTCGATTAGCAAAATCGACTGTTCAGCGCTAACAGTATCACCAACGCTCACCATGATTTCAGAAACTTGTGCCTCATCAACACCTAAATCAGGTAGCGCATGAGTAGTTGCTTTACCAGCATTAGCGTCTGGCTTGGCAGCAGACTCTGATTGCTTTGATTCAGTTGCAGCAGGTTCAGGTTTTGATTCTGGTTTAGTATCGTCTGGGCTGTTCGCTTCTTGCTTTTCAGCGGCATTGTCATCGTTGCTTTCTGCGCTATCCTCTGCACTTTCAAGCTCAATCAGCACCATACCTTCGCTAACTTGATCACCGATAGCAACGCTAATCTTAGTTACTTTACCAGCAGCAGAGCTTGGTACTTCAACCGATGCTTTGTCAGATTCTAATAATACAATGTTGTCGTCTTTTGCAATGACATCACCAACTTCTACCATAATCTCGCTGACTTCGGCGCTATCCACACCTAAATCGGGGGCTTTAATGTCCATGATTTATTTCCTCGTCTTATGGTTATTATTATTTGACATCTTTATCATCAAGTACGTTTGCATCTGCTTGATCTTCAGCACGGCCTTCATTACTGATTTCATCATCGTCTTCAGCGATAAATTCAGGTACAGGATTTGGATTTACGTTACCTGGCGCTGGTGCATCTGGAGACTGATCATAGTAAGACTGCTGTTGCCATGCAGGTGGATGATCCACATCGATACCTAAGCTTGAAATCGCGTCTTTAACCAAACGCATCTCAACTTCGCCTTCATCGGCTAGACGTTTAAGCGTTGCCACAACAATATGCGCCGCATCAACGTTGAAGAAACTACGTAGGTTTTCGCGCGTATCAGAACGGCCATAACCATCGGTACCCAGAGTCGTATAAGGACGGTTATCTGGTAACCAAGCACGGATTTGCTCTGAATAGTTACGCATATAATCTGTCGCTGCGACCACAATACCTTCGTGTGGTGCTAATTGCTCAGTAACCCAAGGCACTTTCTCTTCATCCATTGGATGTAGACGATTGTAGTCATCACAAACCATGCCATCACGAGTCAACTCATTAAAGCTGGTTACACTCCAGACGTTAGACGTAATATTGAACTCGTCTTTTAATATCTGTGATGCTTTTTGTACTTCGCGTAAGATAACACCAGAACCTAATAGCTGTACTTGTGTTGAACCATTGTCTTCAAGCAAGTACATACCACGTTTGATACCTTCTTCGGCACCTTCTGGCATAGCAGGTTGCTCGTAGTTTTCATTCATCAACGTCAAGTAATAATAGACACGCTCACCTTCACCATACATACGGCGTAGACCGTCATGCATAACCACAGCTAGCTCATAACCAAAGCAAGGATCATAGCTGACACAGTTTGGCACGACATTGAATAGAATCTGTGAATGACCATCTTGATGCTGTAAGCCTTCGCCATTAAGTGTCGTACGACCAGCAGTAGCACCTAACAAGAAGCCCTGTGCTTGACAATCACCTGCCGCCCAAGCCAAATCGCCCACACGTTGGAAACCAAACATTGAGTAATAGATATACATCGGAATCATCGGTAATGCGTTCACAGAATAACTGGTTGCTAATGCAATCCAAGTACTCATTGCGCCTGCTTCGTTGATACCTTCTTCTAACATGTGACCATCGATAGCTTCTTTATAGCCCATCAACGCTTCACTGTCTTCTGGCGTATATTTTTGACCAACAGCTGAGTAGATACCTAACTGACGGAACATACCTTCTAGACCGAAAGTACGTGCTTCGTCAGGTACAATTGGTACGACGCGATCTTGGATGTCTTTGTTTTTAAGCATCGCAGATAGCAAGCGCACAAATACCATGGTCGTAGATTGTTCTTTACCATTGCTGCCTTTTAATACCCGATCAAACATTGATAGTTCAGGGATATTCAGTGGGATATGACCACTACGACGGTTTGGCAGATGACCACCTAACGACTCACGACGACCTTTAAGATACTTCATCTCCGCCGAACCTTCTTCAGGGCGGTAGAACGGTAGAGTCTCTAACTGCTCATCAGTAAATGGCAAATCAAAACGATCACGGAAATACATCAACGCTTCTTGATCAAGCTTCTTCACCTGATGCGATTTGTTGACTGCTTGCGTTTGGGTAGACAAACCATAACCTTTGACAGTTTTAACCAAAATAACCGTTGGCTGGCCTTTGGTTTTCATAGCTTCGCTAAAGGCAGCGTAAACTTTAACAGGATCATGGCCACCGCGGTTCAGACGTGAGATTTCTTCGTCAGTCAACGCATCTGCCATTTCTTCTAGCTCTGGATATTTACCAAAGAACTCTTTGCGAGTAAATTCAGGCGTACGCGCCTCATATAACTGATACTCACCATCTACCACTTCTTCCATACGTTGTTTGAGCACACCCGTATGATCTTTACCAAGTAGTGAATCCCAGTTACCACCCCAAATAACTTTAATCACACGCCAGCCTGCGCCGCGGAATACTGATTCTAGTTCTTGAATAATCTTACCGTTACCACGAACTGGACCATCAAGACGCTGCAAGTTACAGTTGACTACCCAGATTAGGTTGTCCAGCTTCTCACGACCAGCAAGAGAAATAGCCCCTAAGCTTTCTGGCTCATCCGTTTCACCATCACCCAAGAATGTCCAAATCTTACGACCTTCTTTTTCTAGCAAGCCACGATTTTCCATATAGCGATGTACATGGGCGTGATAGATAGACATGATTGGGCCAAGTCCCATCGATACCGTTGGGAACTGCCAGTAATCCGGCATTAGATATGGATGCGGATAGCTTGATAGACCTTTGCCGCCTACTTCACGACGGAAATTATCAAGCTGATCTTCGGTCAAACGACCTTCTAGATAAGAGCGTGCATAGATACCTGGTGCTGAGTGACCTTGATAATAGATCATGTCACCACCGAAGTGATCGCTAGCGGCGCGGAAAAAATGGTTAAAACCCGTTTCATAAAGTGTCGCACTAGAGGCGAATGTCGCTAAGTGACCACCTAGATCATCGTCGTTTTTATTGGCACGCATGACCATGGCGAGTGCGTTATAACGAATTAGCGCACGTATCTTACGCTCCATGCCTAGATCGCCTGGGTACATTGGCTCGTCTTCAACAGCGATACTATTGACGTACGCAGTGTCTAGTCTGTTGAACGGCAGTCCTTCTTGAACTGCCATATTGTATAAGGCTTTTAGGAGGAACTGAGCACGGTCCTTGTCTGCGTGTTTAACCACAGACTCAAAGGCTGCCAGCCATTCCTGAGTTTCGGTGCTATCAGCATCCTTATAATAATTCATTCTTGTTAATCCTTTTATATCAGTCATACCTACCTAATGGCAGGGCTTCATTGAAAAATGCATGATGAGAGATTGGTTTACTTACGACATCCTTGCTACGTCCAAGCATTCCATTGTTTTGTGCGATGATATACAGCTTTATTATAAAAATAGTATTATTCATATCGACAAATGCATCAAATCAACACATCTGCCAAACCGTCATAATGCTATAGCTATTCGTTTAATCATTATTTGACTATGACATTCCATTATAAGCTTTTACGGTTAAGTTGTTTATGGCTGTAGAGAAATGATGAAATAACAAGTATTTTTTAAATAAATAATGATTAGTTGTTAGGTAAATATTATTAATTGATAGCTTTGTGGAATATGATTACTTGACTATGCAACATACGGTAACTGGTCATGACAAAAACGCCATTCATCTATTTAATATGATTTTTATAAGAACATTGATTACTATATTGAGATACGTAATATATACATTTATATCAATAGTAGAAAATTGGCATATAAATAAGTATGCATCTTGGTTTTTAGTTTATAGGATAAGTAATATGCTTCAAATTCAACGCTTTTTAAACTTAGTAGCTTCGAACTTATTCGATAAATATATACACCAAGCAGCAATACTGATATTTACTGCTACTTGTCTATTAGTTAGTAATACATCTTTTGCCTTCGTAATACATCCTATTGCTAAAGATACTTGCTCCAATAATACAACTAAAGGTAGCTTATCTAATCTTGACTATGCAAGACTGTTAGCAAGTAATGGTAGTTATATGACTACCGATGGCTCTGCGAATATACCTCTTCAAATACAATTAAGCACGAAGGAATCTAGCAATACTACAGTTGCATCTACTAGCTTATCAGGAACTACTGCCAATCAAGCAATCCGGTTTGTCAGGGATTTTCCTAATTCAACTTCATATAGTGACATAACATTTAATTTTCAAAACAGTGAAACTGGTGAAGCTCTATTTTTAAATAATGTTGCACTTAGCATCTTCGATATTGATAAAGCTATTACTAGTTCTAGTTCCTCAAGTAATGGTTGGAACGACTACGTCAAAGTTACTGGTATCACAAAAAATGGGGCAATTAATAGTACGTTTCAGACCATAGGTGGTTCTAGTATAGAGTTCAACACCTCTAGTATAGGATCTGATACTTTCAAAGGGTTAAGACTACCTGCTGACAGTACTAATACTTTCAACTGTACAGACGCACTTGATACAAGTTGTCAAGGTTCTATTTATTTTAGTGATCCTGTTAAGTCAGTTACATTGCGCTACAGCAACGCAAGCACAATTACTAACCCATCCGGACAGGTCATCGATGTACGCTTAGAGAACTATTGCCATACGCCTAACTCTATTTTCTCAGGCATTGTATTCAATGATAATGGAGGCATCGCTGCTGATGCAGGTACTAAGCAAGATATTACTAGTAAGTTTGTAGGTAATAGTAAATACTTTAACGGGATTTATGACAGCTCCGATGAGCTAGGAATATATGATAGTAAGTTAAATATACTTTTAACAGACTGTAATGGTAATAGTATTTCAACTATTTCACCAAATCCGCAAACTGTTTCTGACAGCTCATCCTCCAGAGGTAAGTATAGCTTCACAGTAGCTGCTAGTAAGCTAGAGAATAGAACCAAGGTTTGTTTGATAGAGAGCGAGCCAAGTATATGGGACTACATTATAGATACGACTTCAGATAATAAAGAAGTTTCGCTAACAACCAATATTTATGCCTATAACAACTTAGACTTTGGTGAAGTGCAGGCGAATAACGCCTCTTTAGTGCTTATTAAGTCGCAGTATGTTCATACTTGTAATAATGCCCTGAACTTCTCAACCGTTGTCGCAAACCCTCAGCCAGATAACCCAATAAATGGTTTCAGTATTAAGTCACCCACTAGTGATGTGGAACCTGGTAAGTGTATCGCTTATAGAATAGAAGCTTATAACCGAGGTCATGTTGATTTAAAGGAGATTCAAATAAACGATCAATTACAGGTAAAGTCGCAAACCAACTTGGTAACCTCTGTTTTCGCCTTGCCAGTTCCTAAGGGAGATCCTACTTCTCTCTATACTGGCACAACTCTACCAACAGGTACTATTACTTCTGAGCTGTTTAACTTAAATAAACCTATTGGATCAACCCCTACCAAAGCCACGCTATATTTCAATACCAAATATGGCACTACTGTAAACGATCAGTAGCTATTCTCTCTTGCAACTTTGAATTATCACTAACTTTCTCTTTGACCTTAAAAAGCCCTGTCTACCCAGACAGGGCTTTTACCGTTTGGCTACCTTGAATTGCCATTTGTCGTCTTTGTAATGAATAATTGTATTGGTTGCGTGACAATAGATTAATGAAAAAATATGTGCTTTCTACAAATAATACTCATATCAAATTGTAGACAGTTTTACTACAACCCAAAACATCAAAACCCTAATGATAGTAATGCTCTAAGAAAGGATTTTATATGAAACGTTTCAAGATTTTACGTAGTGTTTTATTAGCAACCGTAGCTTCTACTTGCTTACTAAACATAGCGCATGCTGATGATGCTCTAAAAATGGAGCTAACAGCTAATCAAGTCATAAAGAATGCAGAAGGTAAAGTAGTCTATACGCCAGTACGTACTGCACCAGCAGGTACTGTGATTCAGTATAAAGCGAATTATACCAATACCGTTAATAAAGATATTAACGACTTGATGGTAACGCTACCTATCCCTGCAAACATGACATTTACCGGTGATGCGATGCCTGCGAGCGCACAAGCTAGCACTGATGGTAAGAACTACGCTGACATGCCTTTGATGAGAAATGTCGATGGCAAGATGGTCAAGGTTCCATATTCTGAATACCGTACGCTACGTTGGAATATCAGACTCTTACCAGCGAAGAAAGCAGCGGCTGTTGCTCTCAATACTACCGTTAATTAGTTCAACAGATATTAAACCTTCACCCTTTTAACGTTTCAATTTCTAATCTTAATTCTGGAGCATTACATGAAATCAAATACTTTTAATTATAGTTTGCTTGCTGTCGGTGTGGCTGCGCTGATGGGCGTATCTACGGGTGCTATCGCAGGTGAACAATCTACTGCAGGCTCTGCTTCTATTACGAACGTTGCCTCAGCAACCTACTTTGTTGGAGGTCAAGAGCAGCAGAAAGTTGATTCAAACCCAGTAGTAATTAGTATTACTGAAACAGTTAAATTCTCATTAGTGGCTACTAATATTGATGGCGATAATGACGTTAATACTAATAAAGGCATAGCTGTTATTCCTAACGGTACTATTACCTATAATCATACTTTGACCAATGGTGGTAACTTTACTGATAGTTATGATATGGACTTAGGTAGTGTAGATGCTACACAGCTTGCCAATATAACAGTTACTTACCAAACGCGTAATACTGCTGGCGACTTAGTCACAGTAACCAATCAGTCAGGTGCTGATTTTGCCAATGCCACTATTATCCTTAAAGCTGGTGATGTATCTTCAATTGTAATCAGTGAAAAAACTTCAGGTAATAAGGGTGGTGCTACTACAGATTTAACCCTATCTGCTACTAGTGATTACTTATCTAAAGACAAAGTTACTGGTAACGAGAAAATCACTAACAACGATGATTCAATTACTAAACTACCAGTATTCAGTATCGTAAAGAGAGTAACAAACTCTTTAGATCTTAACAATATTAACGATACAGCAGAATATACTATTACTGTAAAAAATGACGGTAGCGCAACTTATGCATCTGATGCTAAAAATATCAAAATCGTAGATATTTTACCCGCTGGATTGAAACTAGCAACAGCAAACGGTAGTACCTTACAACCAATTACTGTCACTAACTCCACAAGTAGTGATTCTGTAGGTACTACAACTACGACTAGTACTTCAAGCTCAGTTCCTAATGGTTTTACAATTGACGGTGCGAATTTGAAAGTTGGTAGCACCATTACTATCGTTTTCAAAGTCCAAAGAATTGATGCAACGACGGTATTAGCTGCTTCTACAGTCAACCATGTCCGAGTTGAAGACCTCTTAGACGATACTGCAAATACAACTAACACTAGTAAAGTGATAGATAGTACTAATGCTAGCCCTGCTGGCACTCAAGACGATCCTGCTCAGACTACTGGCACATACTATCCTAGTGGTAGTGATTCAGAGACTTTAAATGGTACTGTGCCAACTACTGTTGGTAGTGACTATGCACAATCTTTAATAACCACTAAGCGTGGATTAAAGATTGAGGGATCAGCTACCAAAGAAATTCCAGTAACCACAAATGGAACAACTCGAGCCAACTACGAGTCAGTTATTACTAACTCTGGCGATCAGGTTGAAGGCGATGTATCAGGTGAGCTAACGTTCACTATCACTGGAGATACTACTGATACAGACGTAAACATTGGTAAACGTGCAAATACTCAAGTCAGAGATGTAACCGTAACGATAGGTACTGTCACAAAAGACATTTCTCCTACCACAGTAGGCGGCAATACATATGATATTTTCAGCGCTTTCCCTGCTGGCATACCTGCTAACGGCACAGCAACGATAAAGTACAACGTTGTCTCTTCAAATGCCATTATCAATACTACTAACAATACGCCAAGTGAAACTACTATCGTAACGTTAGTACCACTTGCACCAGGTAATGATAATAGTGTGCCAACAGAAGGTGCTCGAGTAGTAACTGACAATACTTATGTAAGAGGACTACTGTTGAGTAAAAAACAAGTCATAGACACAAACTGTAACGGCGCAGTGGATAGTGGTGAAACATTAGTAAATACCCAAATATCAGCAATTCCTGGGCAATGTGTCATCTATCAAATCGTAGCGGAAAATAATTCATCTTCTTCAGCAACACCGACAGGCTTAGGCTTTAGTATTACAGATCTAATTATTTCAGATGAACTAGCTAAGTTCACAGGTAACGCTATTTATAAAGATGATGCTGTAACCACTACTACTGGTGGCACTATAACAACAACAGCTACAACCTCAGGTGGCTTCGTTACAACTACTGTCAATCCGCTAACTCCTAAAGGTACAGCAACTTTACAGTTTTCAATTCGTATCAAACCTAATGCTGCGACAGTAACACCTAATTAATCTTATAAGGAATTCCAAATTCTACAAGCATCAAACGATGCTTGTAGGACTCCTCTAGCTTGACCTAGTTATTTTAAATTAGACAAGCTAGAGAATCTCTACCCTTACCCTCACTGATATTTTATTGGATAAGCGACATATGACTCTATCTACCATGACACCGTCTAATCGTACTGCATTGTGTTCAGCAAAGATCTCTGCGCTGTCATTGGCAATGTTGCTTATGCAATCAAATATCGCGATTGCAGCTGATGCAGCAAACCCTAATCTGCAAATCATTAACAATACTGCAAATGCTAATTATAACGTCAATAACCAGACTGACGTCACAATATCTAGCACCTCAAACCAAGTACAAGTCAAAGCCTCAGACCTTCCTGAATACGGTATTAAACTCACTCAACAGCCGTTACTCACCGTTATGCCTAACGCCTTGGTCAACTGGGTAAACGTCCTAAGCAATACCAGCTATAGCAACCAGACTGTTGAGCTAACATTGGCTGTATCGCCAACGCTCTCAAACTTAAAAGTCTATCAAGATTTAAATAAAAACGGCGTCGTTGATAGTGGTGATACTGAAGTTATTTTCGATAATTTAAGCGCACAAATCAAACTTGGACACAGTGAAAGTATCCAGTTTATCGTGCAAGCCTTATCAGATGTTAACGGCAAAAGTGGCGATACTGCAGATATTAAAATTGGCGCTGTCGTTCTAGAAGACCCATCCGTATCGAGTGTCAACGCGATTGATAGACTGATCATCGTTGAGCCTGAAATCAAATTTACAACGCTTAAGTTTGACGAAAACAAAACCACCTCGCAAATCGATGAAAATGTCTATATCGATGCCAGCTATGCGCAGTGTAACGTTCAACTAGATAAGCCAGATCAAGTATGGGTCACGATTACCTCTTTGTTGACGGGTGACAAATACGCATTGAAAGCGATTGAGACGGGCAATAGTACTGGTAAATATCAGCTATCAGCACCAACACAAAACAATGCCAACGCTGTCAATGACAAATTTATTCAGACTCTAGCAAATGATACGTTGACTGCAAGTCTAGACGCCTGTATCGCGCCTTCTGTCGGCACTGGCGCTGAGCAGCTACCAAGCGAAGGTGACTTCACCGTACGTATCGATGACTTAGATACACAAATCAATATCGTCGATGATAGCCCAAGCTTAGTCGTCACCAAAGAAAGCGACGTTAAAAGCGCTGAATTTGGTGATTATGTTAGCTACACCATTAATATCACCAATAGTGGCAACTCTACCGCTTACGATGTGCAACTAAAAGACGCCCTACCACGTGGTTTTGCTTATGTAGATGGTAGTGTACGTGTCAACCAAACTACTGATATCAATATCGACCAAGCGCAAACCACTGAGTTTAAAGCTGATGGTAAATATCAGGTGCTAAATTTAGGTAATATGGCAAATGGCGAAAGTAAAAAAATCACGTATCGTGTCTTAATCGGTGCTTCATCATTAGGCGGTGATGGCATCAACCGCGCGACTGCCGTTGCTAGCAATGAACAAGGTAAAAGCTTAGTTTCAAGAGAAGCACAGTGGAAGATTGAAGTAGAGCGCGGCGTCATGAATACTGATGGCATCATCATCGGTAAGGTCTACCACGATATCAACCGTGACGGCATTCAACAAAAAGAAGATGGCGAACTTGGCGTTGCAGGCGTGCGTATCTACATGGAAAACGGTAACTTTGTCGTGACTGATCCTGAAGGTAAGTATAACTTCTATGGTGTCAGTGCCAAAACTCACGTCTTAAAAGTTGACCGCACCACCATCCCTCACTCAACCGAGATGGTCACCCAAAGTAATCGCAATGCTGGTGATGCTGGCAGCCGTTTCGTTGACTTAAAATATGGCGAATTACATCGTGCCGATTTCGGTATCGTGGTCGGTATGGGCGATAGCACTGAGCGTTTGAATACGGAGCTTGTCGCTCGTAGCAAATCAGTAAGCGCTAAGAATGGTAGCCTTGAGCAAGCAGTAAAAACCGAGCTAACCCTAGATCCTGACTACAATCGTGACTACGATGATAATGTAGACGCCAGTGGCTGCAACATCAATGGCGACTTAGATCTGGGTAGCAACTGTGACTCTGCTATCGTCAATGAGATAATCAATCCAGCCGCCAATCGTGTTGATATGACGGTAACCACTGTTGCTCCACCAGTAGAAAAAGAGCTTGAAGAATACTTAAAAGAAGTGGCTAATAACGATGTTACCTTCATTAACTTAAATGAAGGTCAGCAGCTTAGCACTTATAAACAAATGGTCCAAGTTCAGGCACCACTAGGCAGCAGCTTTACCCTTTATGCTAATGGCAAAGCCGTATCAGAGCAGCAAATCGGTAAAACTGCTGAGCAGAAAAAGCAGAGTGTTGTAGCTTTCGATTACTATGCTGTTGATTTACAGCGCGGCAAGAACACCTTGCGCGGTGTGGCAACTGACGTCAATGGCAAAGTCATCTCTGAACAGACGATCAACGTCTTGACGCCAGATAGCTTGCAAGCGATTGACTATCGTACTCAAGATAGCTTAGTCCCAGCCGATGGCATGAGTGAATATCAAATCGTCATCAGCCTAAAGGATCGTGATGGTCGTCCTTATGTCGCCTCTACGCCGATTACTATCGATACCAATATCGGCCGTATCAACCTAAAGGATGGTAGCCAAGACAAGGCCGGCACTCAAATTACTGTTTCTGGTGGTGAGCTGTTAATACCCGTAACTGCACCTAGCGTACCAGGTAAGGGCGAGCTAGTAATTGACACAGGTAGCAGCAAACAAATCATTCCGTTACAGTTTACTGCTCAACTACGTCCACTACTTGCTGTTGGTATTGTAGAAGGTGCTATTTCACTAAAAGACTTTGACGGCAGCAGCATCACCGATGCTCAAGGTGCATTTGAGCAAGAGCTAAATGACTTTGCTGGTAATGATGATTACACAGCTTCTGGTCGTGCTGCGATGTTCCTCAAAGGAAAAGTACGCGGCGACTATCTGCTAACGCTTGCATATGATAGTGATAAAAAAGGCGAGCGTTTGTTCCGTGATATCGAGCCGGGCGAATATTACCCTGTCTATGGCGATTCATCAGCCAAAGGCTTCGATGCGCAATCTACTAGCAAGCTTTACGTGCGCCTTGATAAAGGTCGCTCGTTCGCTATGTATGGTGATTTGAAAACTCAGATTGATGATGACGAAGGTATCAAACTTGGTCAATACAACCGTACATTAACTGGTCTAAAAGCTCAATTTGAAGATAGCAATACTCGTGTTACTGCCTTTTTAGCAGAGACCAGTACTAGCCAACGTGTAAATGAGACTCGCGGTTTGGGCATTTCAGGCCCATATCCATTGGCTGAGAACTTCGATGCGGTATTAGAAAACTCTGAAACGGTTGAAGTTATTACTCGTGATGCCAACAACCCTGGGTTGATTATCAATCGTGAGACGCTTACTCGCTTTGCTGATTATGAGATCGACCCTATCAGCCGTAGCTTATTCTTGACGGCACCAATTGCTAGTCAGGATATCGAAGGCAATCCTATCTATATCCGTGTCACTGTAGAAGTTGATGAAGGCGGTGAAGATTATTTGGTCGGTGGTATTGCCGCGAAGCAGCAACTAACGGATAAAGTCGCCATCGGTGGTAGCTATGTGAATAGCGATGACCCATTGAACAAAGAAGAGTTGGCTAGTGTTAATAGTGTTGTTAAATTCAATAATAAGCTAAAGCTGGTCGCAGAATATGCGATGAACAAAGCTGAGAACCCAAATTTTCAGTCAAGTAATCAAATCAACGCGACAGAATTGACTGATAGTGATGTTGAAGGTAACGCACTACGTATTGAGCTTGATTTTGATAATAAGAAAAATACGCTTGCCAAAGCTTATTATAATGATGCTGATGAAGGTTTTGCCACTGGTGCATCACCGCTTACTGCTGGACGTACTGAATCTGGTGTAGAGGTTACTCATACTCTAAATGATAAGCAGACTGCTCTTAAGTTAGAAGGCATACGCACAGAAGAGCATACTACTGACGCTAGCCGCGAAGGCGTGCAAGCAAGCGTTGAGCATCGTTTAAGCGAAAACATCGTTGGTGAAATTGGGGTTCGTTATTACAAACAAGACGCGACTGCTGCCTCACGTAATACTCAAGCCGCGACAGACGTTGTAGATATTACAGACGACACTTTGTTTAATGATGACATCATCAATCAGTCAGCATTAAGCAGCGTTAGTAACGCTGAAGAAGATATTGAAGGCACGACTGTTCGCGCTCGTATTACCTCTCGTCTACCTAAGTTGAATAATAGCTTGGTATTTGCAGAGTATGAGCAAGATATCGAAAACAGCTCACGTAATGCGACTTCTATCGGCGGTGAGACAGCACTTGGGGACTTGGGTCGTCTATATGCTCGTCATGATTTGATTAATAGCCTGTCTGGTACTTATGGTCTTGATGATACAGATGAGCGCCAACGTACCACTATTGGTTTTGACGCGACTTACATGAAAGATGGTAAGGTTTATAGCGAATACCGCATGCGCGATGCCATTAGTGCACGTGAGGCAGAAGCAGCTATTGGTCTAAAAAACAAGTGGTATGTTCAAGAAGGTTTAACCTTAAACACTTTATTTGAGCGTGTTGAATCTCTGGAAGGTGAAGAAAGTAACACTGCAACAGCGGCAGGTATCGGTGTTGAATATCTTGCAAAAGAGAATTATAAAGCATCAGGACGTTTTGAAAAACGTTGGGGTGAAACAAGTGATACGCTACTTGGTAGTGCTGGTATCGCCTATCGCTATACTGATGAGGTTACCTTCTTAGCCAAAGACATCTACTCACGCACTGACTATAGTGATGGCGATCGCACTATCAATCGTTTTCAGCTAGGTGCTGCATATCGTGACTACGATAGCAATCAGTTAGATATGCTTGCAAAATTCGAATATCGTTTGGATGATAATAATACTGGCGATGACGCTTACCAAAAAGACACCATGATTTGGTCATGGAATGGTAATTACCATCCTACGCGTCCGTTGACGTTGTCTGGACGGTATGCTGGTAAGTATACAGAATACGAAGCAGATAGCTTAACTAGTAATAATACGGCTCACGCTGTTTATGGCCGCGGTCTTTATGACATCAGTGAGCGCTGGGATATTGGTTTACAAGCAGGTACTTATTGGAATGATCAAGCAAATGACTTGGCTTATATGCTTGGTGCAGAAGTGGGTTATAGCCCAATGACCAATCTTTGGTTATCACTTGGTTATAACTTCATGGGCTTTGAAGATGAAGATATTGCTTATGACGACAGTACTCAGCAAGGTGCTTACTTTAGATTGCGCTTTAAGTTTGATGAAGACTTATTCAAACGTGAAGACCCACGTAAGAACCAACGTCTGAGCAGCAATTCTGCATTTTAATTGATTGATACTAATGACACTGTCGTAAGTACAATCTTATGACAGTATCATGATTGTCTTATGACAAATTATTTTGTCATTCAGTAAACAATTAAGTCAGCCCTAGTAATGGTAAATAATACCAACGTTTATTACCTTAACATAAGGTTTACACCATGTTTGATTCAGCCATCAAAGCAGCACCTTTCAAGCGCTCAGTATGCGTTACACTGTCAGCTTTATTTTCGTTAACCTTTATGCAGCCAGCTTTAGCTAAGAGTGAGACTGTCCAAGTAGCTAACTCAACTAGCATGGGTGAATATTGCCGCGATGATAGTCAGACTCAAACACGCTCTTATAGATATCAAAGCGAACAGCAGCGCCTATTAAATTGTATGGTAACGCAGTTAAAACCTTATCAACAAAAAGACAAGACAGTAGCTCAACAGTATTTCGCATATAAAGCGCAAGCGTGGTTGAACTATGCTATTCATCAAGACAGTATGAATAGCCGCTCATCCGCGGGTCAAGTTGCGTTAGAAATGGCAGAGCCTATATTGCAAGCGCTAGATAATGACACGGTACAAGACTTGGGCTTGCATCAAGATATTCCGTCTACCTCTGCTCTAATGCGTCCTGATCTATGGGCAACTTTAAGCGCACTTAAAGATGGTGATGGCATAGCGTCAGCACCACGTGAGATGGCATTTAGTGAAGTGGCTTTAATTTGGGCTGCAACCAATCAATGCGCTCGAGGCTGGCGCGAATCTGGTATGCATTTTCGCATGGCTGATCGCTGGATTGAACAAGCTCGCGAAGCTTACGTCAATGCAAATGACTCACAGACCAATGTAGCGCTAGAGAAGTCAATAGTCAGTTATCATAAGCAGTACTCGCCTTTAGACGCGAGCGATGATATTTGCCGTGGACAAGATTTGACATCTAATCGTTAAAAAATAGCTGTTTTATTAGAGATATTAATCTCTATTATTTCTAATCTTATGCTAAAAATTAGACGAGAAAAAGCCGACATATTTGTCGGCTTTTTTATGTTTAAAGTAAGCTCAATTAGCGGTTTTTACGTGGTAGCTTTTCTGGTAGGTAACAACGTAAATAAGCAATAAATGCTGTATTTGCTTCTTGGATATACTCTTCAGTAATACTCTGATGACGGCGATAAGACAACGTAAAGATAGCATTTACGATGCTATAAGCAATCAACAAGGTATCTTGGATATCATGGAAGTTTGGCATCTCATAACGCTCTGACAAACGCTTATAGACCAGATCAACAATTTGATGATCCATATCTTCACCAAAACTGTCACCTTCAAAATCAGGTGTATTGGTGTCATAGATAAGCTTGGCTTTTGTCTCATCGTTATGGAATATGGTAATACAACGATCGATAAGCGCCGTTAGATACCCTTGCCATCTATCATAGTTACCAATATCGACGGTCTCTACCATCTCTAATATTTCAATCGCATTCAAAAAACGCAATGCTAAAAAGATTGCTTCAATATTAGGGAAAAAATGGTAAGCAGAAGCTCTTGGTATGCCCGCTTCTTCACACACAGCTGCTAACGTAATATCGTTAATAGCATGCGTTTCGCTCAATTTTTTGGCACCAGCCAATAGTTTTTGACGACGTGCACGGCCTTGTTGGCTAGTAAACTTAAACTTATTAGGTACAAGCTTTTTTGCCAATTCCGAATCTACCAACACATCTTCAATCTTTTCGTCTTTGTTATCACTCATTGTGAATCTCTTAATGTTGCGCCCTATTTTATAAATATAATCTTCATTGAATAGTATTTATCCTCAAATAAAGGATGATGACTGTCAGCTAAAATATAAAGCCTGTATGGTCACTACTATGTTCAATGCAAAGGCATCATAAACGCTTGTACATTATCAAGCAAGGGACATGAATAGGTTAAAAAACAATACTACGATCAGCAATTTAATAGAGCTAACCGTCTAATTTTATAAAGTTAATCATTGAGTTTTATTTTCGCCCTTATAATACCATGATCAGTGACTCTATCGGCATAGTCCCACTTCAAATGATCATTAAAATAATCAACTCGTTCGACATAACCGAGCGAAAACTTACTATCAGGCAAGAACTCTTCTGAGACAAACAACTGGTCAATAACTTCTGGCATACCTTGATATATATGGGTATAGGCAACATCCTTCATCCAGCCATATCGTGCTTGAATACGAGCAGCATCAAAAAGTGCGACATCACGCATACTTTTATCATAATTAACTTCCCCAGTTTCTGTCATCAACTGAGTAGTCACGCTACCTGTAACATCATTCATATCGCCCAATAGGATCAATGGTTCACGGGTATGTTGCAATCGCTCTATAATAGACATACGGATAGAGGCCGCTTCTGCCGCGCGCATACATAAACTACGAAGCTTGGCGCGAACTCGAATATTTGGATCGTCCATGTCTTCTAATAGGTCACCATTTTCGTCGCGTAAGAAAAAAGCACGTTTGCTTTTTAGGTGCGCTGTAATAATTGTAATGGGCTGCCCGTAGGCGTCAACACGTAACACTAATGGAGGACGGTTGAAGCGTTGATAGGGACCGATATCAGGTACATCAATAATGGCTTTTGGTGCTATATCTTCTAGCAAACTGGTTTCTAACTGCTCAAATCTGCTGATAATACCGACAGCAGGTGTATTCTGTGCACCCATGCCTTTGGTATATATACTCGCGCTATCATTACTTGCAAGTGGAATGACCGCATGCTCGGGCTTGAAACCTAGTGAAACAGCCAGCGCCTCTAATGCATCACTATCCCAAACCTCTTGTACTGCGATAATGTCAGCATGCGCTTTAGCCAATAAATCTGTAAGACCTCGCAGCTTATGTTCGTAGGTTCTATCATTATAAGCTGGCACATTTTCATAATAAGTTCGATTAGGGTTCGCAAGGTTCAGCAGGTTTGCCGTTGCGATATAAAACTGTTTATGACCTTCAGTGTTATTACTCATATATTCCCCATCGTTCTCATTATTATAGTACATAATATTCACGTATATGTATACGTTGCAAATTTTATGCCTAAAAAAACTCCCAAAGCTAAACTTTGGAAGTTTTAAAATAACATATATGTAGATAGGTAACTCTATTAATAGAGCCGAGAAAACAATCGAGCTGTATTGTGCAATAAAATAGTAATCTCATATACTAGCCAATTACTAATCCGCACGTTTACTAGGATATCTAACATACAGCTCCATGTACTACCTATCGTTTATTATGATACACGGTGCCATGCATCACGTGATGCTTGACGCGCTTCGTTCCATTCCATACGAGACTCACCCTTCACTTCGTGCCATGAGCGCTCTAAATCTGCCTCATGATCTTCAAAACGTGCATCTACTGGATAACGAGCACGGTTTGCGTAACCTACTGCATAAGCTGGGTGCATATCGCGATCGAAGTCATACCCTTCTTTAAAGTAATCGGCGTTCGCGTATTCTGCACGCCAGTACGCTTCTTCATGCGTTGGATCAATAGCTTCTGCTGCTGCATGACCTGCGCCGCCACCAACGATAGCACCAATAGCACCACCAATTAGCGTACCTAATGGACCTGCCATTGTGCCGATAGCTGCACCTGCCGCTGCACCGCCTACACCGCCAATACCTGTCCCTACTGGATGTGAACCTGGCTCACCGGTAATGATGTCTGCGTTTAAATCTTCTTTTGTCTCTTTTGACATATGTTTTACTTCACTGCGATCGATAGCATCATGGTTACTCATAGTATTGTCCTTAAATTATTTATTATTTATTGAATTATTTATTTGCTAATTATTAGCGGTCTTACTAAATCCAATTGAAGTATAGAAATTTATAGGTAAGGACAGATAGGCCGATTTTGTAAACTGTGTCCGTATTGCGATTATCTTGCGTTACAGCCTGTATCTTTATCACATTTGTGTACGGCAGCCTCATACTTTGAGTAATTATAAATGTACTATCACAATAAATTTACTAAGTAAATCAATCTTATAACGGCATTAGAGACCTTTTGATAGCTTGTTGCCATTTAGCAAGATGTCGCTCACGAGTATCAGCCGACATACTTGGTTCAAACACGCGATCTACCTGCCATGAAGCTTTCATTGTCGATTCATCATATAGCCCAGTTTTCAGACCTGCGAGTAGTGCCGCGCCCTTTGCCGTAATCTCTGTATCTCTAGGACGTAATACCGGAACACCCAACAAATCTGCTTGGAACTGCATGAGTAAATCATTATTTGCAGCGCCACCATCTACTCTCAGCTCAGTCAAAGGATGAGGGCTGTCCTTTTGCATAGCGATAAGTACATCATAGGTTTGATAGGCAACGGCCTCCAATGCAGCGCGAGCAATATGGGCCTTAGTAGTGCCGCGGCTCATACCAGTGATGCTAGCGCTAATATCCGAACGCCAGTAAGGCGCGCCCAATCCAGTAAAAGCAGGTAATAGAACAACATCTTCGCTACTGTTTACTTGACGGGCTAGGTCCTCGACGTCACTACTCTGCTGAATCATACCCAAATTATCACGTAGCCATTGAACGATAGCCCCTGCCATAAAGACACTGCCCTCTAGAGCATAAGTGACTTCCTTTTTGGGCGGTTGTAGCATGCGTTTGCCTGACTGTACGATTTGATCAAATGACAAATTGTCTGGACGAATTGGTGAGGTTTTACGTTGCCATGCGATGGTGGTTAGCAGTTTATGCTCACTCAATTTTGGCTGTTGGCCAATATTCATCAGCATAAAACAGCCTGTACCGTAAGTGTTCTTAGCCATGCCTGCATCAAGACAACCTTGCCCAAAGAGCGCTGCTTGCTGATCACCCAATACTGCTTGAATGGGTATTTGCTTTGCAAACAGACCTTTTTTGGTTTTGCCAAAATCACCGTCGGACGATAGTACTTTAGGCAATATATTCATAGGTATAGTAAATCGGTCACAAAGTGTCTCTGACCATGCCAGCTTATGGATATCGAATAACAATGTACGAGAAGCATTGGTCACATCGATGACATGCTCCCCGCCTGTGAGCTTATAAATCAGCCAACTATCAATGGTACCGACCGCTATCTCACCTTTGCTGGCTCGTACACTAAGTTTCGGATTGTTTTCGAGCAACCAAGCGATCTTACTGGCACTAAAATACGGGTCTAAACGCAGGCCTGTAATACGCTGAACTTCATGTGCCATGTTGACGCTCTCAATGCTCTGATGCACAGGGTCATTCATACTATTGCTAGCGCTTTCAGCAGCAAGCGTCTTACAGTAATTTGCGGTACGCCTATCTTGCCAAATGATGGCGGGAGCCAGTGGCTTACCAGTTTGCTTATCCCACATCACAATCGACTCACGCTGATTGGTAATCGCGATACTGGTAACGTCAGTGGCAAGCAACCCTGCCCGATTAATAACATCATGTGCACAGCTAATCTGAGTTTGCCAGATCTGCTGTGCATCTTGTTCAACGAATCCAGCTCTTGGTGTTTGCAGCGTCGTTGGCTGTTGTACCATTTTGATAGGACGCGCATGATCATCGTACAATATCGCTCGACTCGATGTGGTCCCTTGATCCAACGCTAAAATATACCCTGCCATGACACATCCTCTGCTAATATTGTTTATTCTGTTTGATAGCCATTTAGTGACTATTCATTGACTGATTGAGCATTTTCTATTTGTTAATTACTGCCTAAATTTTTCATAATGAGATTAAAAACAAAATCTAACTAAAAATAAATTGCTTGAATTGAAAACGTCTTGTTGGCTATGTTGTTACTTATAAACAGATATTTAAAAATTAAATCAATCCTCTATCATACCGCTACTGGTCGCACAATAGAAAACGGCAAAATACTGAGCATTGACCCGTCACCATTGTGGCTCTACAGTGTACCTCTTATGACGAATAACCGCTTGTTAGCACTTTTAATATAGACGTATTTTTATATTAGAATATGAATGATTTATTTAAGCATCATTCTTTCGCTAGCTAGCAAATAGTCTATAATAGTTCAGCAACTTTATATCCTGAGCAATGAAACCTATCGGTGCTGTTCCTTATTTTATAATACCTTACATTCTAATTAATGGCTTATGTGACTTATGAAATTCATTTTATCAGCGCTACCGACTGCTATGATGACAGTTGCAGTCATGAGCGTGCCTGTCATGACTTACGCAAGCACTGACGCTGACAGTATAGAAGTGTCAGATGATGTTACACCAGTGGCTGTGACACAAATCATAGATGCTAATAGTCTGACTGAGAATGATAAACCAGCTGTCGCGCCTTTTCATACAGTACCAAACCCTCAAAACGTTGAGTCGCAGGCACTGTCTACGCTTGTGGACCCTATTACACATAAAACAGTCGATAACAGCTACGCACTAGACGTCTCAAGCTTTTTGAGTTTAGAGCAAGCGCAAAAGCTGCTGGTACAAGTATCACCTAAAATTGCTGCCAATCAAGCAGCGATTGCTGCTAGCGAATACCAAACTGACGCGCTCAGAACTATCGACAATCCGCTCGTATTTGCTCGAGTATCTGCCAGTGCCTATCATTTAGATGAGGATATAGATTTATCTTCTCTCAGAAGCGGTATCGTCAACGAAGTAAACAATGGCGTAGATAACATAGTCCCTCCTACAGCAGACCTACCAGACTTTGGTGAGCTGGTCGGTGAGCGTATTCCCGACTCTTATAACTTCAAGCGCTCAGGCTCTACGTCGGGTGCAGGTCTTGGTGTCGTTTGGCCTATTTATACTGCTGGGCGTACAGACGCATTGACTGGCGCCTCGGATGCACGTACACAAGAAGCGATGGCTGATAGCGTACTGGATAAAAATGAGCTTTATAATACGTTAATTGAGCGTTATTTTAAGGCACAGCTAGCGATTATCGCTGCTTACTTACGAGAAGACGCTTACGATACATTGCAACAGACCGACCATATGGCCGAGCGTCTGTTTGAAGAAGGTTTTATCTCACGTGTCGATAGACTAGAAGCACAGTCAGCGCTTGCGGATGCCAAGAGTGAATCCGTCAATGCGAATAATGACGCGCGCCTAGCCATGATTGCGCTACAGCGTCTACTACGTACCGACTACCGTATTAAACCGACCACGCCATTGTTTGTCTCTAGTCGCCCTCTACCAGATGTGAGCTATTTTCAGGACTTGGCACTAAACAACCATCCCGGACTGCAAAAAGTTGCAGCCAAGCGGGCACAGGCTCAGCAGTTACATGCGCTATCAGATACGGGCTACAAACCTACGGTATTACTATACGGTTATGGTCAGGTAGAGAAAGATCCAAGCTGGGTCGCTGGTATATCTGCCAGTTGGAAACTATGGGGCGGACTCGATAAAGCCGCATCGCTAGCATCCAGTAGTGCCAAAATACGTCAGGCCGATCTCTCTGAGATTGAAGTTAGTGACAATTTATTGCTACTGGTAGAAAAAAACTGGCACGATGTCAATAATGCTCAATCACGCTATCAAGCATTACAAAGTAATGTTGATTTGGCAGCAGAAGTATTACGACTACGACGCTTAGGATTACAAGAAGGTGTAAATACCACCGTTGACGTAGTGCAAGCACAAACGCAATCGCTGAAGGCACGTACCGAGCAAGCACAGGCTGCTAATGACTATGTACAGTCACTGGCTGCCCTTATGCAAAGCTGTGGTACGCCACTTGCTTTTAATGCTTATCTCAATGCCGCTGACATTCAATTGCCTACTTTATATACTGAGCAATGATTTGATGTGAGAAACCATAAGTCGTGCTGATAAACGCTTTGTATTACCATAAAGCCGATATCGAAAATACTATTACCAACCCTATTACGAACAGCTGCTTTTATGAAAAAATTGACCTCTAAATCGATAAAAAACTGGCTACAGACGTTACTAGAAACGTGGCGTATTGCCAATAACTCTAATGTTTGGGCGCATTGTGCAAGTGTAGGTTTCTTTGGATTCTTATCAATTTTTCCCGTAATGGCTGTGTTTGTCCTGCTTTATGGTCTTGCGTTTTCTCCTGCTGAGATGCAAGAGCAAATCGCGCTTTTGAGTCAGTTTATACCTGATACAGTATATGAAGTGCTCAACTCCCGTCTGAGCGAGTTGGTTTCTACAACCACGTCTGCCCTGACTTTCAGCTTGCTTATATCGTCCTTGCTCGCACTTTATGCGGGCTCCAAAGGTATCAAATCTTTAATTATTCTTATTAATCTTGCGTTTCATATCACTCAAGAGCGTAGTTTTGTACAAAGCACGATTCGCGCAGTTGGTTTGACCTTTGCAGCAGTAGTCGTATTGATTATCGCAGTCTCTTCTATCGCGATTATTCCCTTGGGAGCCGCCTACTTCCCTTTCCCTCAGATAGCAAAGACGATTGCGCTTTGGAGCAGGTGGCCCATATTGACAGGTATCATATTCTTAAGCTTTTTGGGTCTTTATCGTCTAGCCCCAAATCGTGATGCTGTTGCCCTCAAAAAACTAATGCCGGGCGCTGCGCTGGCAACGGTTTTATGGATTATATTGTCCATCTTATTTTCAATTTATGTGCAAAATTTTAATAACTATAGTGCTGAGTTTGGCGCGCTTTCAGCTGCTGTGGTCATTATGCTATGGCTCTATTATTCAGCATTTATCGTCGCTCTTGGTGCTATTTTCAATTCTGAAGCCATAGACAACGCCAAGCCTTATGCGTTTCGAGTGTACTAGTAATAAACCCTTTATTTTCAACTTTGTTGCTTTAGGAATCTCATTGTCATGACAGAATTACCACGCGAATCAGACGACTCAAATAAATCAGCTGATGCAACCGAGTCAGTGACTTCTCAAGATACACAAAACTCAGTCGATCCTGTAGAAGACGTGTCTGATATTGAACCAGAGCAACCGACACCTACTTATAATCGTAGGGCCTCTAAAACTGACAAATCTGCGCGTATGAAAAAAGCACTACTTGCCCTATTCATACTGATTGTCCTTGGTACGATTGCGTACGGCTTATACAAAAGTAATGCGCATAGCGAGCCAGAAGTTATTACGCTACAAGGGCAAATGCAAATGCAGCAAACGTCGATCGCTGCAAAAGTACCAGGGCGTATTGCTCAAATTATGGTAACAGAAGGTGATACGGTAACAGCAGGTCAGCAATTGGTTGAGATGGATTCGCCTGAGATTAATGCCAAGATTAATCAAGCACGTGCTGGTAAGCAAATCGCGCAAAGCCAATTAGACAAAGCAGAAAATGGTGCTCGCCCGCAAGAAATCGCCCAAGCAAAAGCCGCTTGGCAAGCCAATAAAGCCGCGTCTGACTTGGCAGAAAACACCTATCAACGTGTCAATCGCCTTTACGAAGAAGGGTTGATGGCGCGACAAAAGCGCGATGAGGCGTATGCTCAATATCTTGCTACTCAAGACCAAACCGAAGCAGCCCGCTTACAATATGATTTGGCGCTAGAAGGCGCACGTACTGAAGATAAGTCAGCGGCCACTGCACAAGTCGCACAGGTCGATGCAAAACTCGATGAAGCGCTAGTAGCAAAAGAGGAAGCGAACCTAAGAAGTCCTATTGCTGGTATCGTCGATAATGTCATTGTGAGTGCTGGAGAAGTCATCGGTCAAGGGGTTCCGCTCCTGACGTTGGTGGATACCACTGACCAATGGGTAGTACTTAACGTCACTGAGTCTTATTTAAATCAATTTGCTATTGGTCAGACATTTACCGGTACTATCCCAGCGCTGTCATCAGCGGATAAACCTTATACAAAACAGTTTACCGTCTATGCGACATCGACCCTATCAGACTTTGCCACTTGGCGTCCGACCAATAACGATGATGGTTTTGATGTGCGTACTTTTGAGGTAAAGGCACGACCATCTAAGCCCGATGCTCGTATCCGCTCAGGTATGAGCGTGGTCGTACGTATCAACCCTACTCCTGTCAATCAGAACCAAGAGTAAGCCATGCACTTGACTAAGTTAAGTGAGGCTTTTTTACGCAGTGCAGCCTATGAGCGCCGTTTTTTGGCAAAAAATCACTGGGACTTTAGCATGGTGGTATGGATACCACTGGCAACGGTGCTGCTAATATGGTGGATATTTTCACAGACTCAAATTACCGATTTGCCTATCGGAGTCATCGATCAAGACAACAGCGCTGTTGCCAATACTGCCGTCCGTTACTTAGAGGCCAGTCCTACTTTGACAGTCAGACAGCTGTATTACTCCCAAGCGGATGCAGAGGCTGCCATTTTACAGCGCGATATTTATGCTGTGGTCATTATCCCAGAGGATTTTTCTCGTAATATATTATCGAGCCAGCCTGCTCCGTTGACTTTACAAGTCAATGCACAGTACGGTACGCACTCTGGTATTATTCAGGCAGGTGTCCAAGCAGTCGCTAGTACATTATCCGCAGGTGTAGAGATTAAGCGATTGATCAAACAAGGCGTAGCGCCATCACAAGCGATGACGGCTTATGCGCCTATCAGTGTGCAGCGTATTAGCTTATTCAATGCTGCAACCAATTATCAGCAGTTTTTGGCATCGACCGTCATACCTGCCTTGTTACATATATTGGCAATGGTCATTGGCGCGACCACGATTGGCCGCGAGTTACGTGATAAGAATATCGGTCGCTGGTACCGTTTTATTGATACAGGCAAACCTAGTCTAACTTTATCTAAAGCCTCAAAAACGACAGCTTCGCTATCAACCAAACAAAATAGCAGCTATAACAAAGCATCATCGAATGCAAAAATGCCCAATTCGGTCAGCCTATCAGTTTTAGTATTTGGTTTATTGGGTAAATATTTTTGGCCTATACTGGCATATAGCTTGTGGTCAGCGTTGATATTGTGGCTAGCAACGTCCAATCAGAATATCAACATCATGTCTCTTATGGCAGTCTATGCTGGGTTTCTGTGCCTAATGGTATTGTCGTTTTGGCTGGGTGCTATTTTTACTTTGAATTCTTTTTCATTACGTATGGGTCTATCGACTACTGGATTTATTTCAGCGCCTTCTTACGCCTTTGCCGGTGTTACTTTTCCTTATATTGCGATTAGTGATAGCGCGCAATATTGGTCAAATGCCCTGCCGCTAACGCATTATCTCAAACTCCATATTGCACAGTTACAAATGCAAGCACCGATCGCCATATCGCTACCTATCGTCTATGGCCTCATGCTTGCAGCCATAATAGCGCTAATACTTGCGGCACTATTAACCAAACGCGCATTGGCGCATCCTGAACGTTGGGGAGCACGCTAATGTCTGCACAATCAAATAATACACACTCAAAAGCTACATCAACCGACACTCCGGCATCACACAGTTTTTGGAGCAGCTTTATTCAAACTTTCAAAGACGTCTTTGGCGATAAAGGCGTACTTTTGATGTTGATTATTGCCCCTATTATCTATGGGTTTTTCTATCCTTGGCCTTACTCGTCTGAGGTGGTCAATCATGTGCCAGTAGGTATCATTGATCATGACAACAGCAACTTATCGCGTACTCTTGTTCGCTATGCGAGTGCTAGTCCATACCTAGATACTGAACGATTTATCAATGAGCAGGCGGCCAAAGAAGCCATATGGTCAGATCAAATTGCAGGCTATATGGTGATTCCAGCTGGTCTCGAAGAACAAGTTCAGTCCGGAGAACAAGCACACGTTAGCGTACTGGGTAATGGCGGTTATTTTATTTTAAATAAAAACGTCCAATTGGGATTTTCTCAAGCAGTAGGTACGGTATCCGCAGGCATCAAGGTAAAGAAAAGCATTGCTAAGGGCGCCTATGCACCGACTGCAGCACAGAATACACAAGCTGTGCCATTACGAATTATGCCACTGTATAACCAAACCGAGGGCTATGGTGCTTATGTCGTACCTGCTGTCTCTGTTATTATTTTACAGCAGACACTTTTGATGGCGACTGCGATGCTGATTGGCACATGGTATGAGCAGCGCCGTCACAGTACGAGTGTACGTGGCTGGTTGGGACGTATTGGGGCTTTGAGCTCACTTAGTTTTATCGTTGGCTGCTTTTATTATGGGTGGGCGTTTGAGCTACATCATTATCCACGCGGACAAAACATGCTTGGTACGCTGCTATTTTTGGCACTATTTTGTCCGACAGTCGCAACGCTCGGCTGCGTGCTCGGATTATGGTTCCGGCAGCGTGAGCGCAGTATGCAAATATTAATTTTTATCTCCTTACCAATATTCTTCTTAAGCGGCTACCCTTGGCCAGCAGACCAATTGCCTCAAGTATTACAAGTAATACGTTGGCTGGTACCGACCACGCCTGCAATCAATACCTCTGTGCAGCTTAATCAAATGGGTGCCAGTGTCTCTCAAGTCGCTATAGGATATTACGCATTAGCTGGCTTATGGTTGCTCTATTTTGTTTTATTGCTATTTTTACGAAAGCGTACTCCGCAAAGAAAAGCCTATTTATAAATCCTCAAATTAATTAAATCTATGAGCATAAAAAAGCGCCTGCTACTATATTATTAATAGTGCAGGCGCTTTTTTATTTATACGATATAAATAGCGGTGGTTTAAAAGACTCGGTTCAAACCGTTCAATGCTGCCACACGATACGCTTCTGCCATCGTTGGATAGTTGAAAGTCGTATTTACAAAGTACTCAAGTGTATTGTTGCTCTTGCACTTCATCACTGCTTGACCGATATGAATAATCTCTGAAGCATGGTTACCGTAGCAATGGATACCTAGAATTTCTAACGTATCACGATGGAACAATATTTTTAATACGCCCGAACGTTCACCGATAATTTGGGCACGTGCCAGATGTTTAAAGAACGCCTGACCCACTTCATATGGGACTTTTTCATCCGTGAGCTCTTGCTCTGTCTTACCGATACAAGAGATTTCAGGAATCGTATAGATACCCGTCGGTACACTAGATACTGGCTCAGCATCACTATCACCAACCATAAATGCGGCAGCACAGCGACCTTGGTCGTAGGCAGCAGAGGCTAGTGATGGCCAACCGATTACGTCACCAGCAGCATAGATATTGTCGACGTCCGTACAGTAAGTATCATCTACTTTTAGCTGACCGCGGCCGTTTGCTTTTAACCCAATGGCTTCTAAGTTCAAGCCTTCGGTGTTACCTGAGCGACCATTTGACCAAAGAATGGCATCAGATTTGATGCGCTTGCCGCTCTTTAGGTGCAAGACTACATAATCATCATGAGTTTCTAGATGATCAATCTCTTCGTTACTACGGATAAGTACACCGAACTGTCTAAAGTCATGCGCGATGGCATCACTGATTTCGCTGTCTAAGTAATTGAGCAACTGATTTTGGTTATTGATTAGATCAACTTTGTAGCCAAGACCAGTAAAGATAGATGCATACTCACAGCCAATCACCCCTGCACCATAAATGATGATTTTTTTGACTACATAATCCATTTGCAAGATTTTGTCAGAGTCAAAAACGCGTGGATGGTTAAAGTCTAAAATCTCAGGACGGTAAGGACGACTACCGACAGTAATGATGGCTTTATTGAAAGTGATGGTTTCGTACACATTTTCATCGACTTCAATACGTAGCGTATGTGCGTCAATAAAACTTGCCCAACCTTGAATGACTTCAATACGGTTGCGCTCATAAAAACGTGTATGGGTACTGACTTGACGACGGATAACTTGACGCGCCTTGGCCAATACTTCATTTAGCGGTACTTGCTTATATTCCATCGCCTTGGTAAACATTGGATCGCGGCGGAAGTTAATCAAGTTAAATACAGATTGGCGTAGTGCTTTACTTGGAATCGTACCGACGTGAGTAGAGTTACCCCCTACTTGATCACGTGGATCGACGACGACAACTCTTTTACCAGATTTAGTCAGCTTCATAGCAGCGGCTTCACCAGCAGGCCCCGCCCCTAAAACAACGGCATCATACTCATACTCATGGTCGTCACTTTTTAGACGACGAGAGTCTTTGGTAAAGCCAGACTTAATATCGATTCGTGTGTCATCGAGCGGATTCACTAAGTCAGGATGATGCATGACATCATCAGTCACTTGCTCGTGAGTCTGCTCTATCTTTTCTTTTTTGTTCTTACCTTCGGTATGTTCAGGGCTTGGCACGTGTCCGCTAGATTTATTTGATACTTCGGTATGAATATCTTTACCAGTATCATTGGTCTCGTCGCTTGCACTTTTACTTACCATGATGTCCTCTTTATATTTATTTATCGAGTAAATGTTTGAGATATAAATGAATCAATATATAGCTGAGTTAGTATCATGTAGATAAATGAATACCGCCCTACTAAGGCATGCCCACCATACGTTGTGACAATATGTTTTGCAATGTCCAATGACCAGTGGCGCTCTGTTGCCCTTCATCAATCTGTGGGCGGGCGCTAATAATGTACTCTGTACCAAGGGTTGGTTTGAAGTCATCGATCCAGTCGTAAGGAATCTGAAACACGCTACCGTCTTTAGATTTAGCAAGCAGGCACTGCATTGGCAGTTCTGAGGCACAGGCCACACGGTTTGGCATGACGGTCAGTGTCTGTGCTTCACCCAATACGATACTTGGAATATAGCGCGGCTCAGGTACTGGATCCTTTGCAAATGGTGATGTTTGACAAGCACTCAGTAAAGTCGCTGCACTGATTAAACCTGCCAGCAACAACGATGGCTTTATAGATTGATAGGCTGAAATCATAATATTCTCTATATGATAATTATCTAGGATGAAATGATGTATGTTTATTAGTGTTTTTTGCGCATTTATTAAAGCTGCCTGAACACTTATTAATACCGATTGAACAGATACTGTTTAAGCTGACATTCATTATCCAATACGGCGTTTGAGACCTGTCATCTGCAAAATACGCGTGGCAATCTCTTCAACAGACATCTCTGATACATCTAAGCTTGGGATACCGTGCGTGATATAAATACCCTGAATCGCGCGCTGCTCTTGCTGGCATTGCTGATAGCTAGAATAACGACTGCCTGCACGGCGCTCTTGACGGATTTTTACTAAGCGATCAGTATCGATGAGCAAACCAAACAGCTTGTCTTTGTGCTCACGTAATGCTTTTGGCAACTGATTGTCGTACAAGTCATCTTCGGTTAAAGGATAGTTAGCCGCTCGAATACCGAATTGTAATGCTAAGTATAAAGAAGTCGGCGTCTTACCAGAGCGCGACACACCCACCAAAATAATATCGGCTGCATTATAGTGACGAGTACGCGCACCATCGTCATTGTCTAACGCAAAATGCACTGCATCGATACGCTCTTTATAAGTTTCAGAATCGACATCATCATGTGCATGCCCTGAATGACCATCTGGCTCTACGCCAGTCTCTTCTGCAACACGGCCAATCAAACCTTCATACATATCTAAGTTACAGCTATGTGCTGAGTTGATCTTTTCACGAATCTCAGGATTAACGATCGTATCGAACACTAATGGCAACGACCCATCGCGCTGATAGGCCATATTGATTTGTTCAACCGCATCTTCTGCACGCTCTAAGCTATCGACGTATGGCAATACTCTTGTTTCAAAGGGAACTGAGGCAAACTGACTCAAAATAGCGCGTCCAAGTGTCTCAGCCGTAATCGCTGTGCCATCTGAGATAAAAAACGCCGTTCTAATCGCCTGTGAGCTGTCCAAGTTTAGCGCATGGCGATTTTGGATAGTGGACTTAACTTGTTCAGATGGATTGCTTGAGTACATATCGTTGACACCTCGGTTGAAAACTCAATAATGACCTTCATTTAGTTTTTGGTATAGATCTTAGTAATAATTCAGACTTGGTAAATGTTTAGCAGTTATTGACTATTAATAGCATTACTTTGACTATCATTAATAGTGTGGCTTTTACTTAGATTTTTACAGTTACCTTTATAACTCGTATAACTAAGTTTTATAACCGCCTTCTTAAAACGAGCCTTTTTCAGTACCTATACTGCACATTTACCATGCAATGTGCATCAACTATCTATGCGCTACATTATACGCATATTAGCCTCTTAATAGAAATCAATGTTACAGGCGTATACTTAGCACCAACATTGTTTTTTATCTCATTGTCATAGCTAATTCACCTTTCATTGAGGTATTTTTTTATGCTTCTTCTATTATGCTTTGTTTATACAGATACATAAGATTGAAACATAAATGATGGAAATACTCTAAATATGGCTTATTTGAATGCATCTATTTTATGTAGTAATTGGCTGTTGAAAGCGCATAACATCATCACTAACAATGATATTTTTCATCTGAGTAAATAAGAAACTTGATTGGACTGGCCCTAATTTATGTAGCAAACCCCACAATTTGTATATTTTTAACAAGTTTTTTGGTGAAAACCCTCGAAATTGTCCTAATATGGCGGTATAATTCACCGTTATAATCTTTACTAAATAACCTTATTTTCTGGAGTTATCATGGCAGCGCAATCTACAGCACTTGTAATCAATCTTGATCAGCTAGGAAAAGACGACATCGAAATGGTTGGTGGTAAGAACGCTTCGCTTGGCGAAATGATCAGCCATCTTTCTGATTTAGGCGTTAGTGTTCCAGGCGGCTTTGCCACCACTTCAAATGCATTCAACCGCTTTTTGACTGAAACCGGCTTGCTTGACAAAATCAACAATGAACTAAAAACATTAGATGTTGATGATGTAAAAAAACTTGCAGAAACTGGTAAAAAGATTCGTACTTGGATTATTGAGCAAGAACTGCCAAAAGATCTTGAGCAAAAAGTACGTCAATCATTTGAAACCATGAGTGGCGGCGAAGACATCGCTGTTGCTGTACGTTCTTCTGCTACTGCTGAAGATTTGCCAGATGCGTCATTTGCCGGTCAACAAGAAACCTTCTTGAACATTCGCGGTATTGATAACGTCCTAATTGCTATTAAAGAAGTATTTGCCTCTCTATACAACGACCGTGCAATCTCTTACCGTGTACACAAAGGTTTTGAGCACGAAGGCGTTGCACTATCTGCTGCCGTACAGCGTATGGTACGTTCAGAGACTGGTGCTGCTGGTGTTATGTTCACGCTAGATACCGAAAGTGGCTTTGATCAAGTGGTATTCATCACCTCAAGCTACGGCCTAGGTGAAATGGTTGTACAGGGTGCAGTTAACCCAGATGAGTTCTATATCTCTAAAAAATTACTAGCCAATGGCAAACCGTCAGTTATTCGTCGTAACCTAGGTAGCAAGCATAAGAAAATGGTTTATGGTGATGAAGGTAGTACCGCTAAATCAGTTAAAACTGTCGACGTTGAAAAACAAGATCGTATGCAGTTCTCTCTATCTACTGAAGAGCTAACCTCACTTGCCAAACAAGCGGTAACGATCGAACAGCATTATGGCCAAGCGATGGACATCGAGTGGGCAAAAGACGGCGATACTAACGAAATCTTTATCGTTCAAGCACGTCCTGAGACTGTTAAGAGCCGTCAAGACAGCAACGTAATGGAGCGTTATGTCATCGACACGACTGGCGCAAAAGTATTATGTGAAGGTCGTTCAATCGGTCAGCGTATCGGTTCAGGTAAAGTGCGTATCGTTAGCAACCTAAACGAGATGGACAAAGTAGAAGAAGGCGACGTACTCGTATCAGACATGACTGATCCGGATTGGGAACCAGTTATGAAGCGCGCTTCTGCTATCATCACCAACCGTGGTGGTCGTACCTGTCACGCTGCTATTATCGCGCGTGAGCTAGGTGTGCCAGCTATCGTTGGTTGTGGTAACGCAACTGAGCTATTGGTTGATGGTCAAGACGTAACTGCTTCTTGTGCTGAAGGCGACACTGGTTTCATCTACGAAAGCCAGATTGATTTTGAAGTACAGACTAACTCTGTTGAATCTATGCCAGAGCTAGCATTCAAAGTGATGATGAACGTTGGTAACCCAGATCGCGCATTCTCATTTACCCAAATGCCAAACGAAGGTATTGGTCTTGCACGTCTAGAGTTCATCATCAACCGTATGATTGGTGTGCATCCAAAAGCCTTGCTAAACATGAACAGCTTGCCACGTGAAATTGCGCAAGCAATCCAAGAGCGTATCGCAGGCTATGCATCACCTGTTGACTTCTATGTTGATAAATTGGTCGAAGGTATCTCAACGCTAGCTGTTGCCTTTATGGATCAGCCTGTTATCGTTCGTATGTCAGATTTCAAATCAAACGAATACGCTAACCTGCTTGGTGGTAAGCTGTACGAGCCATCAGAAGAGAACCCAATGCTTGGTTTCCGCGGCGCTAGCCGTTATGTGTCTGATAACTTCCGTGACTGTTTTGAGCTTGAGTGTAAAGCGCTAAAACGTGTTCGTGATGAGATGGGCTTGACCAACGTTGAGATTATGATTCCATTCGTCCGCACCACTGGCGAAGCGGCACAAGTGATCGAATTACTTGAGAAAAATGGTCTAAAACGTGGCGAGAATGGTCTACGCGTCATCATGATGTGTGAACTACCAACCAACGCCTTATTAGCAGAAGAATTCCTAGAGTACTTTGATGGTTTCTCAATCGGTTCTAACGATTTGACTCAGTTAACGCTTGGTCTTGACCGTGATTCAGGTATCGTCTCACATCTATTTGATGAGCGTGATCCTGCTGTTAAGAAACTATTATCTATGGCTATCGAAGCCTGCCGTAAACAAAACAAATACGTCGGCATCTGTGGTCAAGGTCCATCAGACCATCCAGATCTAGCGTTCTGGCTAATGGAGCAAGGTATCAGCTCAGTGTCATTGAACCCTGACTCAGTATTAGATACTTGGTTCTTCTTAGCTGGTGAAGAAGCGAAGTAAACCGCTACGTTTAGTCACAGCGGTCATTCACACAGTCATTAAAGATACCACTATTAGGGTCTATTTGATTTTTTCAAATAGACCCTAATATAATGTCCTAAGACATGACTAACTATGCAGGCAATTATGCAGATTTTCCTTGCTCGAAATAACGTACAAGCTGGCCCATATCAGTTGGAGCAGCTGAACATCATGCTGGCATCTGGCGAAGTATTGCTTGATGATTTGATGTGGCATGAAGGCTTAGCTCAGTGGCAGCGCGTAGGTGATCTTACCAATAACCAAACGGTGTATCGCCCGACCAGTGCTAACACGCCTGAAGTAAACGACTCTATCATCAATAACGTGACCGTCTTCCCTGAAGGTACCAATAAAGCGAAAGATGATAAGTCAGTATCGTTAGACAGACTATATGGCAAGCCTGAACGTCCTAAAAACGTGAAAGCTGACATGAC
Source organism: Psychrobacter sp. Arc9 (assembly GCF_041431295.1). Classification (NCBI taxonomy): domain Bacteria; kingdom Pseudomonadati; phylum Pseudomonadota; class Gammaproteobacteria; order Moraxellales; family Moraxellaceae; genus Psychrobacter; species Psychrobacter sp. Arc9. The sequence continues at coordinate 240,220 of NZ_JASMRK010000001.1, forward strand.
GACCAATCGTCATCAAACGCCGCACAACAATGTTTCATTAAACAAGTCTACTCTCAAAAAGGCTGTTGCAGACAATGATAAAGTCGTCGGCAACGTGGTACTTGCGCCAATCATGTCACGCGTATTGGCGACTGCATTGAATGGCCTACTTTATATATTGGCTATACTGCCGCTAGTAATGGCATTGACTAAGATGGATGTGGACTATACCAAGTTCCAAAACATTCAAGACATGGACGCCGCCTATCAATATTCAATGACGCTCATGGAAAGTCTTCCTAGTAGCACATTGATGATGTCACAGGTGATGGTCTTTGGGCTATTTGCCTTACAATTGGTATTTATTACCATGCGTGGTCAATCGCTAGGCAAGCTGATCACTGGTATTCGTGTTGTAGATCAAACCACGCATCGACTGCCTTCGTTCATTAAATTGATCGGTACACGTACGTTATTGTTATTTATTATCTATAACTTACTGTTTTCGTTTACCAGCTTTTTAGGCTTTGTGATTATTGCTATCCATTATTACATGGCATCTAAAAGCCCTGAAAACATTGGTTGGCATGACAAACTTGCCAAAACCTTAGTGGTCAAAGCAGACAGTAGCCAATTGGTAAAAAAATCAAAACCTGAATGAATAACAGTATTTTAATTTAGTTATTGGTTTTATAGCTCGTTATACTTAAAAAAGCTGCGTACTATCGCGGCTTTTTTATTTAGCAAAGCTTATTTAGCCTCTTTTTATATTTTATTGGCAGTAGCTTGGTGATTAACCTTTGTGTTAGTTGCCGAGTACTGTTATAATACGGCGCTTTATAAACTAAGCTTATTCTTGATTGTTTTTTATAAAATATGACTAGAATTGGGCTTACCTTATAAATCTCCTTGCTATTAACATAGGGTTAATAGCTACTAATCCGTAAGGAGTCATAATGCGACATTACGAACTGGTGTTACTTGTACACCCAGACCAAAGCGACCAAGTGGTCGGCATGGTTGAGCGCTACATCAAGTTAGTTCAAGACAACAACGGTGTTATCCATCGTCTAGAAGATTGGGGCCGTCGTCAACTGGCTTATCCAATCAACAAGATTCACAAAGCTCATTACGTTCTTTTCAACATTGAAACTGACGGTGAAACTTTAGCTGAACTTGAAGAATTATTCCGTTATAACGACGCGATCATTCGTAGTCTAGTTATGCGCCGTGACGAAGCTGTCACTGAAGAGTCGCAGTTAGCCAAGAATGCCGATGAAAAACGCGCACGCAAAGCAACTACTCGTCGTCCAGACAATCGTGAAAACGATAATGACGACAACGACAACAGTGAAGACTAATTAAAGGAGAATACTCATGGCACGTTTCTATCGCCGTCGCAAATTCTGCCGTTTCACTGCTGAAGGCATCACTCACATCGACTATAAAGATGTTGAATTGCTAAAACAGTACATTAGTGATAATGGTAAAATCGTACCAAGCCGTATTACTGGTACATCTACTAAATATCAGCGTCAATTAGCGACTGCTATCAAGCAAGCTCGTTACTTATCGCTACTTCCATACACTGATAACCATCAAGGTTAACCGCTAACTAGGAATGACTCATGCAAATTATTTTGTTACAGCGTATCGTCAACCTTGGTAAACTCGGTGAAACTGTCGATGTAAAACCAGGTTACGGACGTAACTTTCTTATCCCTCAGGGCAAAGCGTTACCTGCGACTAAAGCTAACATCGAAAAGTTCGAAGCACGTCGTGCTGAACTTGAAGCTGAAGAAGCAAAAGAGATCGCTGTTGCTCAAGAGCGTGCTGATGCATTGACTGACGTTAATGTTATCATGCGTGCTAAATCAGGTGACGAAGGCAAGCTATTCGGCTCTATCGGTACTCGCGATATCGCTGAAGCATTGACTAACTCAGGTCTAGAAGTAGACCGTGCTGAAATCAAGCTACCTGAAGGCACTCTACGTCAAGTTGGCGAATACAATGTTGATATTCAGCTACACCATGACGTTACTGCTAGCATCTTAGTTACTATTCTTTCTGAAGATGGTAACAACGAAGATTCAGCTGAAGAAGAAGCTGCTGAAGAAGACTATTCTGAAGAGTAATCTTCTATATAGTTAGACTCAGTCTGCAAAAAGCCAGCAACTTAGGTTGCTGGCTTTTTTACGTGCGTCCTTTTTGACATTAGAGTTTATATATTTAGACAATTTATAACGCTAACTTGCACTCCTTTATCTCGACAAATTAGGATTTTATATATTCCTAAACAGCTTAGGATTCTCAAAAAATCTATTGCTATGATAGCGGTGTTATCTATGCAATATTGTAGTAACTAAATGCAACAATTGCCTTAAAAACGCTATACCAAACAACAAGATACTGCCTATATAATCATCTTTATTACTATTAGCAGAATTGATAATCTACTGCTATCTAATGTACTAATTGGGCGCAAGAATATGAAAGAAAATCATAACATTCATACCAATGACAAGCTTATCTGTACTCAAGGTAATGCATACTACTCCGAAGGTGAGGTGTATACAGTTGGCAGAATAGTCAATGACAAATACTTTCAGCTGCTGACCAGTGGCAATGATGATCATTGGTATGCCACGTTGGATGATCAAGGCATTTACGTCAGCTTTGATACTGCAACTGCTACCAATAACAAAGCTTTTTTTGATAAGATTGCCTAACTGTCAATCAGGGCACTCCTTAGAATACCTATTCTAAAAATAATCATTACTCAGGTAGGTAAATATTGTTTAGACAAAAACTGGTCATTATAGATGGCCAGTTTTTTTTGGTTTGAAGTATTAGCAATTGCTAGTTATACAAGTATTTCCACACACGTCTTCGACGTTTTCTTACTGATTTCCGTCATTTTAAAATTAAGTATCTCTCAATTTTTTGTCAACAGCGCCAACTATTTAACGAATCTATTTCCTAGCGGCGTCTATTTGCTATAAAATATGCCCCTTTAAAATTTCGTATCGTTAGTGATGCAGATAGTTGGTCCAATATCGTTTAAATGTAGATATGGTAAAAGCACTTACAAGCACTACGCAAAGTAGAATTAGCAAGCTATATACCGTGTTTAATCTCGATATAATTGGCTGTATTGCATTGGTAATCGATTAAGATATAAACCATATTGAGACAGTGATGATTGTATTTTGGCTTGTGCTGACCATTCTTTTTATTATTTTCGCTACCGCAAAATTAAAGTGGCATCCTTTTTTAGTATTAATCTTGTCCGCTTTCTTGGTTGCGCTATTTTATCAAGTACCACTTAACACGGTCGCCAAAACGATCTCTGATGGTTTCGGTGGTATCTTAGGCTATATCGGTCTTGTGATTGTATTTGGTACGATTATTGGCTTAATCCTTGAAAAAACGGGTGCTGCTATCGTAATGGCAGAGTCAGTTATCAAAGTATTGGGGCCACGCTTCCCTACTTTGACCATGTCTATCGTCGGTGCAGTCGTTTCTATACCTGTATTTTGTGATTCTGGCTATATTATCTTGAACTCTCTAAAAGAGTCTTTGGCTGAGCGCCTACATGTATCAAGTGTCGCGATGAGTATTGCTTTGGCCACTGGTCTATACGCTACCCATACCTTTGTCCCGCCTACGCCAGGCCCAATCGCAGCGGCAGGTAACTTAGGTCTAGAGTCAAACTTAGGCTTGGTCATTATGGTCGGTGTGGTGGTGACAGCAGTTGCTGTACTGGCTGGTTGGTGGTGGTCTAATCGCTTTCTTAACGCTACTCCTGATAATATCAATGCGGTAGATGCTCCAGCAGCAATGCCTGAAGGAATGAAAACTCGTGATGATTACAGTCACTTGCCTTCAGCGACAATGGCTTTCCTACCGATTATCGTTCCTATCATATTAATCTGCCTGTCTTCGGTTGCTAATTTCCCAAGCGCACCATTTGGCAGTAGCATGGTAGCGGAGATTTTGATATTCATTGGTAACCCATTGACTGCGTTACTTATCGGTTTATTCTTATCATTTTTCTTAATTAAATCAAGCAAAAAAACGCAAGAAATCAGCGATAGTATCTCGCAAGGTTTGGTAGTAGCTGCCCCTATCCTATTGATCACTGGTGCTGGTGGCGCGTTTGGTGCGATGCTAAAAGTTACGCCGATCGGTGACTACCTAGGTTCGACGCTATCTGCTTTGGGTTTAGGTATCTTCATGCCATTTATCGTCTCTGCTGCGCTAAAAACAGCACAAGGCTCAACCACAGTCGCATTGGTTACTACTTCTGCTATGGTTGCCCCACTATTGAGTCAGATCGGCCTAGACAGTGAGCTTGGACGCGTGTTCTGCGTGATGGCAATTGGTGCTGGTGCCATGACCATCTCACATGCCAATGACAGCTTCTTTTGGATTGTTAGCCAGTTTAGTCGTATGAGCGTGGCACAAGCGTACAAAGCTCATTCAATGGCCACTGGTATCCAAGGTGTGACTAGCATCGTATTTATCTGGTTGTTGACCCTAGTATTTATCTAGTTCATGAGATTGGGTATTTATACAGACGTTTATTTGATTATTACTAAGTAAACGTTTTAAAACATGACACTATCGCAATGATCGTGTCATTAAGATATTCAAAGAGAGCCGTATGAAAATTTTGATCGCCCCTGACTCGTTTAAAGAAAGTTTAGAAGCACTGGACGTGTGCCACGCCATTCAATCTGGTTTTAGCCAAGTGTTTCCAGATGCTGACTATAAGCTGTTGCCAATGGCCGATGGCGGTGAAGGTACCTCTGCGGTATTGTCTTATGTATTGGGCGGGCGCTGGAAAGAAGTCAGAGTACATGACCCATTGATGAGACCGATTATGGCAAAGTATCTGTTATTGCCTGACGCGACCGCTGTTATCGAAGTGGCTCAAGCGTGCGGATTGCATCTACTGACAGCTGATGAGCGTAATCCCGTTATTGCGAGTAGTTATGGTGTTGGGGAGCTGATCGAAGATGCGTTAGAAGAAGGTGCTAAGCGTATCGTTATTGGTCTAGGTGGTAGCGCAACCAATGATGCAGGCCTTGGCATGCTAATGGCGTTGGGCATAACATTTCATGACATCAATGATAGCTTGCTCACTCATGGGGGCGGCGCACTTGCCAGCCTACATAAGCTCGATAATACTAGCCTGCATGCAAAGATATCAGACACGGTATTTGAAGTTGCTTGTGATGTGACCAATCCATTATGCGGTCTGCTGGGTGCAAGTGCAGTATTTGGCCCACAAAAAGGCGCTTGTCCAGAGCAGGTTAATACTTTGGACAAGGCACTTAGTCACTTTGCTACTATATGTGGACAGCAGGGCTATGAAGACTGTCAATATGTTGAAGGTGCTGGCGCGGCAGGCGGTCTTGGCTATGCGATGATGACTTTCTTTCAAGCTCAGCTAAAGTCAGGCTTTGATACGGTTGCCGAAGTGGCTCACCTGTCACAGTATATCGCAGAGACAGATCTTGTCATCACTGGTGAAGGCAAGCTCGATGCGCAAACAGCCATGGGTAAAGTGGCAGGCGGTATCAGCCAAATCGCTAAGGCTAGCCGTACACCTGTCATCGCTATCTGCGGCAGCGTCGATGGACTAAAACCTGCCCAGACCAGTCAGTTCGATGTAGTTATGCCGAGTATCCAAAAAGTAGACACGATTGATAACGTGTTAGGCTCTGCTTATAACAATATTGAAACTACTGCTGCTAATATCGCTGCAAGTATCAAACTTGGGCAGACTTTAAAATAGACGCAATCTTTCATAGTCGCAATCTACCAATAAACCTCTTCTGTTAAACGCACAGCTATTGAACTTTTGATTAACCCTTCGTTAGCTGTGCATTTATCATTCTCAACATATCTATAGCCATTTTTTTACTTCATCAATGACCGTCTGCATTCTATTAGAGAGTGCCTGCTGTCTTCTGACTGCCAGATATAGCGTTTCGCTAACGGCAACTGGTAAATGATGACTGTTAATCAGTTCAGGCTTTGGATAAGCAGCCACGGCATGTGCTGGCAAAACAGTAAAACCTATTCCCCTGCTGACGGGCTCTAAGATTAACCCTATCTGATTCGAAAATCCTTTTTTCTCAAAGTCATTGATATGCTGAAATTGCTCATAATTGGCAGTCAGTAGCATGCCTGCATGATGGGCACCATCTGGATGATCGATAAATCCAAGTTCGATAAGCTGCTCCCAGCTAGGCTCTACTGTAGCCGCAGGGGTTACTAGTATCAATGCTTCTTGTGCCATAGGCCTGCAGCTAACTGTTTCATCGTCTGAGATATCCGTCATAAAGCCAATATCAATCTCGTGATTTGCCAGTGCCCGCTCTATATCAGAATTTGGAGCAAAACGATAATCAATCACTAGTTTTGGGTGCTGCTGCTGTAAAGACAAAAGCTGCGAATATAGTTTAAGTCCCACACTACCCGGTGACATCAACCGTACCAATCCTTCGTAAGGTGGATCTTCACCGATGCGCTGTTCTAAATTTGATAATCGCTGCAATATCTCGCCTGCTTCTTTATAAAGCTGCTCACCTGCATTGGTCAATGAAAACTGCTTTCCTTGACGAATCAACAAGTCCGTATCTAGTTGCTCTTCTAACTTACTTATGTGTTGGCTCACACCAGACTGCGTCATATATAGACGTTCAGCTGTGCGGGTAAAGTGCCCAACTTCAGCAAGCGTGCAAAAGGTGCGTAACCATGTGATATTTATCATTACTTTTCATAATTATTTATATAATATTTGATAATTTTACATAATGAATATGCGTTTGTATACTGGCCTCACGTTAAACAAGAATACAGCAAACAGGAGCACAAACTATGAACAACGTTTATCCAAGAAGCTTTTCGCACATCGGTCTGTCAGTACCTGACTTAGATGCCGCCGTAAAATTTTATACTGAGGTGATGGGGTGGTACACCATCATGGAACCAACTGAGATTATCGAAGATGATAGCCCGATCGGTGAGATGTGTACTGAAGTATTCGGTGCTGGTTGGGGCAGCTTTCGTATCGCTCACCTATCTACTGGTGACCGTATCGGTGTTGAGATTTTTGAATTCAAAAATCAAGAAAACCCTGAAAACAACTTTGAATACTGGAAAACTGGCATCTTCCACTTTTGTGTTCAAGATCCAAACGTTGAAGAACTGGCTGAGCGTATGGTTGCAGCAGGCGGTAAAAAGCGTATGGAAAAACCACGTTACTACTACCCTGGTGAAAAGCCATATCGCATGATTTATATGGAAGACCCGTTTGGTAACATTGTTGAAATTTATAGCCATAGCTACGAGCTTATCTATAGCGAAGGCGCATACTAGGTTCAGTATAAATACAGCTTAGTATAAATTTAAGTTAGTATAGAGTTAGCTTATAGTCAAGTCTATATAAATCCGCTACAGCGTCATCCTCGCTAAGCATACTAATGTATAACTTGCACTCGGTTTCCTTGTATCGAAATTATATTGAACTGACTATATATCTGACTGAAAAACCAATAGCGTACTCATCATCTGAGTGCGCTATTTTTTTCGTGCGCTTTCTATGTGCTCCATCTATTGTATAGAATATGAGCCATGCTACTATTTAAAACGCTTGATATAAATTCATAGATAGCAGCATTTGCCAAATCAAACAATCGATTATCAAGGATGATAAATGACTCAATCTGACATTACTCTAGACCTAGACGACCTTTTGGTTATTAGAGAAGACACTAAAGACAGTGGCGTCGTCACGCTCGCCTTAAACCAACCCAAGCAATTCAATGCGTTGTCCGTTGAAGTACTGTCTGCCATGCAAGCAGAGCTGGACAATATCGCTCAAGACGATACGATCAGAGTTGTGGTTATTCAAGCGACGGGCAAGGCGTTCTGTGCGGGTCATAATCTAAAACAAATGCGCGCACACGACGATGAAGCATTTCACCGCGCTCTATTTCAGCAATGTAGCAAAATGATGCTTACCATCAACCGTATGCCGCAAGTCGTCATTGCAAAAGTACAAGGCATTGCTACCGCTGCAGGATGTCAGCTGGTCGCCGCTTGTGACTTGGCCGTTGCCGCTGATAATGCAAAATTTGCCACTTCTGGGATAAACGTTGGACTTTTCTGCTCCACGCCTGCCGTTGCTGTCAGCCGTAATCTACCTCGTAAGCAAGCGTTTGAAATGCTAATCACAGGTGAATTTATCGATGCGCATACTGCCTTGCAATATGGCTTGATCAATCGAGTCGCACCAGCAGAGCAACTCGATCAAACACTACAGTCACTGATAACAGCAATCACTGCCAAGTCTCCGGTGGCAGTAAAAACTGGCAAAGATATGTTTTATAAGCAGCTGGGTATGAGCGTTGAAGATGCTTATGACTATGCCAGTGAAGTAATGACGGGCAATATGATGGCAGACGATGTGGGTGAAGGGATTGATGCATTTATTGAGAAACGCCAAGCGGTATGGAAAGGGTGCTAATTCCTATAATACTAATCATTGTATTACTTAGCTAACGTCATACAGAATATGCTTGGTTTATAAAACGAGCATTTTCCTTTTCGATAATTAAACTTGCTTATTGCCAAGCATAAAAAAGGCCACGATATCGCTATCATGGCCTTTATTATTTCTATTTAATACAGGTACTATAGGTACTATGAGCAGTCTTTACTCAGCAGCGATAGCGATCATCTCAACCAATAGCTCAGGACGTGCTAAAGCTGACTCACCACAAGCGCGAGCTGGTGGCTGAATACCTTCAAACCACTGGTCATAGACTTCATTCATGGCAGCAAAGTCAGCCATGTCTTTGATCCAAACTGTTACTGATAGTAGCTTTGATTTGTCACTGCCTACCTCTTCTAGCAACGTTTGGATTTTTTCTAGACAAGTCAATGTTTGCGCTTTGATATCGTCTTCTGCATTACCTACCTGACCACACAAATAGATAGTTTGGTTATGGATTACGGTTTTGCTCATACGTTGATTGCTGTGTAGTTTCTTAATCATGTCTATACCTTTCATTTATTAATTTAAGTCTGTGCTAATTACAGTCAATCCACTATAAAAGCGTTACAGCGTTAACCTCGCTTGAAGTATGACATATACATCTGCACTCGGTTGCCTTGTACCGCTCTTAAACTGGACCAACTATATATCAGATGCGCGCTTAGTTAGAAAAACGCTGGGCACTAAATGGTGCAAGATCGACCAATGTAGGTTTATCGTGAATCATCTCTTCAATCAGACGACCTGTCATTGGCCCTAAGGTAAAGCCTTGATGACTGTGACCAAATGCGAACCATAGTTTGTCATGCTTGTCAGCAGGACCGATTACTGGCTTCATATCAGGCATACAAGGACGAGAGCCCGCCCATGCTTCACTCTCAACCGCATCTTCTAATGGCAAGATTTTTTTAGCAAGCTTCAATACGGTTTTTAACTGACCAAAGTTCTTTGGCGCATTCATCGTGGTCATCTCAGCACCAGTGGTGATACGGATACCCTGCTGCATTGGCCCCATCACAAAGCCTTTGTCCATATCAAACATACTGTGATTGATGGTGTTCTTTTCTGTCACTTTGAAATGCTGATGATAGCCGCGCATTGGGAACAATGGCAAGTTATAGCCAAGTGGTCTGATCAAATCATTAGACCATGGGCCTGCTGCGATAACCAATTTGTCACTATAGTAGGTATCGTTATCAGTGATAACTTTCCAGCCTTCGCCATCTTGAACGATTTCTTTTACATCATTTTCTTTGATCGTACCCTGCATGTCTTGGAAGTTTTTTGCATAAGCTTTCACGAGTGAGCTTGGGTTTGATACTTGCCATGAATTTAACCAATGAATCGCACCAACGAAACCTTCAAAATTGGCACGAGGCTCCATTGCTTTTAGCTCTTCAAGGTTCAGTACGTTATGCTCAACACCTTGGTTACGCGCATCAATGGCTGATGCTTGTGCTTCTTTGAATGTCTCTTCTGAGCGATGTAGCTGTAACCAACCATCACGAGTAATGAGCTCATCAGCACCAGAAGCGCTAATCATGGTTTGGTGCTCACTGGTGCAATGCTCAATCAACGTCTGCCACTCTGACTCGATTTTTTTGACAGACGCTGGGGTCGAATATTTCCAGTATTGCAGTAGCGCTTGATGATAACGCAGAATGGCTGGAATACGATAACGAATATCAGTACCTTGGTTCGGCAATACTCGGATCATCTCTGTCAGCTGACGAGGAAAAGGATGCGTATGAATCGCTTCGCGCTGAATCAAACCGGCATTACCATATGAGGTCTCTGACCCTGGCAATTTCTTGTCTAAGAGTAATACATTTGAGTTATTTTTTTGTAGATGCCACGCGATTGACGTGCCAACCATACCTGCACCGATAACGATAACTTCATAGCGCATAACCTATCCTTTTCTTAGGGTGTTAATACAGAGTATCAAATATAAGGGTCTAACCAAATTAGGTGGTAATAGTAACGCATTAGGATAAATTTGAAACCCTTATCTGAGAAATATTTTTACTATTAAATACTTTTGGCTATACCTTTATTTGCAGGTCATTTTCAAAAGGAATAGTTGGCGTATGAAGCCATGATTTGGTGATAAATACAAGACAATATTATCTGACATTTGAAGCAAAAACATTCGTCAATGACAATGAAAAATCACCACCACATTGGATCATCGTTATCTATGACAGGCAGCTTGGTTGTTTCGACTGTTACTTCATCAGCAGATAGCTCCGCGATAAAGCGTGAGGCCATGTCAAAGTATCCAGAATAGCTGGAAAAATAATTCGGCGCGGTCAAATATAACTGCGTCTTTGCACGACTACAGGCCACATAAAACAGCTTGCGCTCTTCTTCTAATGCTTCAAAGTCATCCAGCGAGCGATGATGCGGCGTAATGCCATCGACCAACGAGTTAACGAATACCACTGGCCACTCAAGCCCCTTAGCACTATGAATGGTTGAGATCGTGACTTTATCATTACTTTGTCCATCGTCAGAGCTTCCCATGACCGCGACAGAATCATTAGGTGGGTCGAGCGCGAGATTTTCTAAAAAGCTATCGAGGCTCGTGTGCTCTGTCGCTAAATTCTTTAGCACGCGAAAGTCTTCGGTACGCTCACGCCAATTGTCTTCAATCAGCTTCAAGACTGGAATATAAAACTCAAGAATATGCTCAATGGCTGTCTCGACCGTCTCTGCTTGCTGTGCATTGGTGAGCGTGTGGTATAGAGGCTTTAGCTGATCGCTTTTTTTGGCAAACGGCGCTGCTAGTAACGGCTCAAACGCATTATTGTCAGCAGTAATGGCTTGGGTCAACCGTGTCGCGGTGACTGCGCCTACTCCTTTGAACAAGGTCAAGATGCGGTGCCAAGCAATCGTATCATTTGGATTATAGAGGATTTTGACAAATGCTAACACGTCTTTGATGTGGCGTCTTTCAATGAACTTAATACCGCCTACCACGATAAAGGGAATATTGCGCGCCATAAATTCTAGCTGCACATAGTTGGACTGGAAAGACGTGCGGCATAATACAGCAAAGTCGTTGTAGTCATACTCTGGCTTTAGCGTGATGATCTTGTCAGTTATATAGCTGGCTTCTTTTGTCTCGTCGCTGAGTCGTCGGAATATTGGCTTCTCCCCTTCTATCGGTGCGTCAGAGTAAAGCTGCTTTTGATAGCCTAGCGTGATTTGTGCTGACAACGCATTGATATATGTTAAAACTGACGGCGAGCTACGATAATTTTGTTCAAGCTTGATAAGTTTGGCATTGGGATATGTCTCACCAAAGAGCAAAATATTTTCGTAATTGGCGCCGCGAAAGGCGTAGATGCTTTGATTGTCATCGCCAACGACCATTAGCGATACTGACTCAGGCTCACATATTAAGTCAATTAGCTGCTTTTGCGGAATATTGGTGTCTTGATATTCGTCAACCATAATGTAACGATATTGGCTTTGCAGCAGCTGTCGAAAGGTGTCATTGGTTTTTAAATGACGCACTACTTGGCTAATTATGTCATCAAAATCATATAAGTGATTGGCGCGCTTATACTCATGAAAATCGATTGCCAATTGCTCGATGATAGGAATGTGTACCGCAATATCAGGATAATTAGTCTCTATTAAATCACGAATATGAATCCGTCTGTTTCTAGACGTCGATATGATATTTTGCAGCGTTTTTTTGCGCGGGAAGGCTTGGGTTTTGGTTTGGGCAGGGTACTTTTTTTCTTTGTGTACCAAGTCAATAGCATCCTCACTATCGCCAGTATCTAAAATCGTAAATCGTGGATTGATACCGAGCAGGCCCGAGTATTGACGCAGCAGCATATTGCAAAATGAGTGAAAGGTGCCACTGGTGATACTGTTTAAGGCCTTGTCGGTTGGCAGCTTATCTTCAGCCAATGCATCATCAGATAGCTCTTGATTTGAAGGACTACTTGCCAGCAAAGATTTAGCGCGATCTTTGATTTCATTTGCCGCTTTGCGCGTAAAGGTCAGTAATAATATCTCTTTAGGCGACACGCCATTTTCTAATAGATAACTGGTACGGTAAGTCAAGGTTTTGGTTTTTCCCGATCCTGCCCCCGCAATCACCAATACTTTACCTTCGATAGTAGTGGCAGCCATGAGCTGATCGGGATTGAGCTCACTGGCATAATCTACTTTTAATCCTAAATAACTATCCAATCTTTGCGTCAACAACTTCGTGTTTGCTTGATCATTAGCATCAATGAGGTTTGCCTCTAACTTTTTGATGGCCTGCTCAAGTCGAGACAGTTTAGGCTTCATCTCAAGGAAGTTTTGCGGGTATTTATAGTGGCGTGTGTCAAAAATCGAGGTTGTCATTGTCTAAAATTGCCTTACATTTTATTTTGGCGATATTATCAGCGTATGTCTGACTGTTTATAACTTTAGAATAAGTATGATTTGCTAAAAGTAGCAGAATATATGTGCTGAATTTACGTGAACTTTAAGCCCTTATCTGTGCGTGACAGTTTACCATATTAAAAAATAGGGTTTATCAGCCCACATAAGCTATGTGTCACTCCTATTGATTCGCCTTGTTCATTTTCAAGCCTCAAATATGACCTACTTTTATCATAAAGCTGCGTATTATCATCGAGTAAAAACCTGAGCATATACCGTAACAACCTCACCCCTATTCAGGTAAATTTGCTACAATGTGCCCAATTTTGATTTATCATTTAACCAAACTTTATACCAACTGATTTTATTAATACATTGAGAGAATGTTATGGGTTTTAATTGCGGCATCGTCGGCCTACCAAACGTGGGCAAATCCACCTTGTTTAATGCGTTGACCAAAGCGGGTATCGCCGCTGAAAACTTTCCATTTTGTACCAAAGATCCCAACACGGGTATCGTGCCAGTACCAGACCCACGCCTAAAGCAACTGGCTGATATCGTCAATCCTGAACGCGTATTACCAACGACGATGGAGTTTGTCGATATCGCAGGTTTGGTTGCAGGGGCATCGAAAGGCGAAGGCATGGGTAACCAGTTCCTAGCGAACATCCGTGAGACCGATGCAATTGCTCACGTTGTACGCTGTTTCGATGATGACAACGTCGTACACGTTGATGGCCGCGTTAGCCCGATTGATGATATCGAAACCATCAACACTGAACTGGCACTTGCAGATTTAGAAGCTGTTGAACGTGCGGTATTTAACTTGACCAAAAAAGCAAAAGGCGGCGATAAAGACGCTGGTGCCATGCTTGATGTGTTCAAAAAGATTGAGCCATTACTAGCAGAAGGCAAAGCGGCTCGTGCTGCTAACCTAGACGCTGATGAGAAAAAACTGATCAGAAGCTATGGTTTAATCACGCTAAAGCCGACCATGTATATCGCTAACGTCTCTGAAGATGGTTTTGAAAACAACCCATATCTTGACGCTGTTCGTGACTATGCCACTGGTGAAGACTCTATCGTAATCGCGCTATGCAATCAGATCGAATCTGAAATTGCACAGCTCGATGAAGATGATAAAAAAGACTTCCTAGCTGAAATGGACATGGAAGAAGCCGGTCTTGACCAAGTAATCCGTGGTGGCTATGACTTACTTGATATGCAGACTTACTTTACCGCTGGCGTAAAAGAAGTACGTGCTTGGACTGTCGCTATTGGTGCGACAGCGCCGCAAGCAGCTGGCGTAATTCATACTGATTTTGAGCGCGGATTCATTCGTGCTGAGGTCATTGCCTATGACGACTTTATCGAATACAACGGTGAAAAAGGCGCTGCTGCTGCTGGTAAATCGCGTTTAGAAGGTAAAACTTACATCGTGCAAGATGGCGACGTGATGCACTTTAGATTTAACGTGTAACTTTAAATAGTATAGCTTGTTTAAAGTTAATTAGCCGATGTTGGATATTCTCCATCATCGGCTTTATTTTGTCATTATATTGTTATATTATAACATATCTTTATTTTGCTTATTTGAGGAATTATATTATGGCGGCTTATTTTTCTAAACTTGCAGGTATTACTATACTAGGTAGTGTGATGGCTGGCTCTTTACTGGGCTGTCAGCCGAACAACGATACCGATGCAGTGGTATCTGAAGAAGCACCAGTAGATAATCACGTCGAGCATGAACAAGATCATGAGATGCATGATGATAAAGAGTATGAAGAGCACGACCACGAAGAGCATAGTGATATGGAACATGACCATGAAGGGCCCGATGATGAAGGACACGATCATGAAAGTCATAGCCACGAGGAACATGCGCACGCAGGTCACGATCATGCAGCTCATGCCAGCAACAGCACTCCTTTCTCTTGTGAGCCTACTGCTACTATCGGCGTTTCTTATCATAGCGACAGTACACCACAGACAGCGCATTTGCTCATCGATGGTATCGAATACGATTTAACGGCTACTGCTAATAGTGAAACTGATGCTGATAAGGGCATCTATACCAGCGATATTGGATTAGACGATACCCACGGCATCATATGGCGAGTAAATGGAGACAAAGCGACATTGCTCAAGAAGACACTGGACAGCGATGTAGCTATCGACAAAGAAGACGTACTTTTTAACTGTCAAAAGTCTTAATATAGTCGTTTCAATATAATTTGGATACAAGCAAGGCGAGTGAAATTACTACAAATAGTAGGCTAAGCGAAACTGGCACCGTATACAATTTATAGGGCATTAACTCTAGTCAAAGAAGTCTAAAATGAGTACAAGGCAGCCGACTACAGATTGTACAAATAGCACCTTTAAGGAGGGGAACACCGTAGTCGTTTAGTAGTTCTCTGACTATATATCTGTACCAAGGGCGCTATTTTGCTATGCTAGAGGCTCCCTTGGTTTCGGATGTTTAATATGCTAAGTACACCAACTTCTTTGCCGTCTCCTACCACACAATGGTCTCATCTGCTCAACTCGCAGCGTCTTGGTGCTTCCAAGAAGTTCAACGCCAATACAAGCACTCGCTCTCAATTTCATAAAGACTATGACAGACTGGTGTTTTCGCACTCCTTTCGTCAGCTCAATCAAAAAACCCAAGTTCATCCGTTGACCAATCAGCTCGGCATTCATACTCGCCTGACGCATTCGCTTGAGGTCTCCTGTATTGGACGCTCTTTAGCAATGATGGCAGCAGAGAAGTTACATGATAAATTAGGCAATGGTTTACCAGCGGGTATCTCGCCTGCGGATGTCGGCGTTATTGTACAAGCCGCCTGCCTCGCTCATGATATTGGCAACCCGCCTTTTGGACATGCAGGAGAGTATGCGATTCGTGATTGGTTTAAGCAGCCTGAACCGCAAGCAATTTTGCAAAATTTAAGCAGCAACGAGCGACTGGACTTACTGGCATACGAGGGTAATGCTCAAGGGTTTCGCCTATTGGCACGTAATGAGCATCACCCTGACAAGGGTGGTATGCGGCTCACCTGTGCCACGCTAGGCGCCTTTATGAAGTATCCGTGGTTGGCAACTCACAGTAACGATGTCAATGACAACCATTATAACGTGCAAAAATTTGGCTGCTTTTATAGCGAGGCTTCTCAGTTAGAAGAGTTAGCTGCGTGTTTGCACTTACCGCGCTCAGAGCAACACGATGGCTTTGCGCGCCATCCATTGGCTTACTTGCTAGAAGCGGCAGATGACATCTGTTATGCGCTAATCGATTTAGAAGATGGCATCAATCTGAATATGCTAACCTATGCCGAAGTTGCCACGATATTTTATGAGCTGATTGGTGAGCGTCCAAGCAGCGTAAACTTGCCAGCGCATATGTCTGTCAGACAAAGTCTTGCCTCACTGCGGGCACGAGCCATGATGCGTTTGGTCAATACCGTCACCGATGCCTTTGTAGCCAATAGTGATGCATTGCTAACTGGAACGCTGCAAGGCAGCCTATTTGCCCATTGCGATACCAGTGTGCAGAATGGTATCAATCAAGCTAAGCAGCTGGCACGCGAAAAAATATTTAACCATCCGAGCAAAGTAAGAATGGAGCTGATGGCCAATCAGTGCTTGCATAGCCTATTGAATGCCTTTATGCCACTCGCTTGGACAGGGTCTCAATCTGCTACTATGCAGCCGCCGATGTCTTTTGAGCAGCAACGTCTGTTAAGATTACTACAGCCTCATCTTGACGAACATCGCCGCATCTTGTCTGACGATATCTATCATAATGTCTTAAATATTTTGGATTTTATTACAGGTATGAATGATCATGAAGCTTATCGACTGGCGCAAGAGTTGCAGGGTCATTGGGGCACAGTGGTTTAAAAGACCAATACAGGTTTAGTAAATTAACACGAATGGCGTATTTCAGTCGTATTTATGCGTTGAAATGAGTATGATAAACACCTACCGGACAATTTTGAAATATTATGAGCAGTCGCGAACAAAAAAAACTTCAAACTCGGCACGCCTTTTTTAATGCTGTGCTCGATTTATGTATGACAGGGCAATCTTTTAGCTCTATCAGTCTCAGACAAGTAACACGCGAGGTTGGCGTTGTGCCGACGGCGTTTTATCGCCATTTTGATGATATGGAGTCACTCGGGCGCGCTTTGGTCATTGAGGAATTGGGCGGTACGTTAGCCACGTTAAGTGATAGCCTGCAGATTGGCCGCAAACGTAGCTTTGATCGTCAAATCGCAAAAAGTATTCAGCTATTCTTGTATATGGTCAGCGATCAGCCTTATTACTGGCAGTTCTTGGTCAGTGAGCGTTATGGTGGATCAGAAGCAGTACGCAAAGCCATCAATGAGTTGATTAAGATACATGCTCAAGGGTTGGCCGACGACTTAGCGTTGCAGCCAGCGTTTACCCATATCAACGCTTATGACCGTCGTCTATTGGCTGAAGCTGGTGTGAATATGTTTTTCTCTTGGATTGTTGATTGGCTAGAGCTGACCTATACGGAAGATCATGATGATGAGATTGATCTAAATGAAATCGAAGAGAACAAACAGCTGATGCTACATAACTGTACTCGTCAAGCACAGATGCTTTTTTACGGGGCTTATAATTGGAAATCTAGCGAAGAAACACGCCTAAAAGACTAAATGTCGATCCCAATACTCTCTGCTAAAAGCTCGGACGAAATGCCCATAGTCGCTGTGTCACTACTTTGACTGCCTTGGGCATTTTACCGTTTGCCTCACTACTGTTACTCGCCTGATTATTATTAGCAGCCTCACTACTATTAACTACTTGATTATTATCAACGACAGTTTTACTAATCAAAACAGTGGCAAAACGCTCTCTCGCCTGTCCGACAGTTGCATTATCAATCGCTGTGATAAGCGCCATAAATGCTTGGCTGTCAACGGCAAGCATTGGTGTTAGTGCTTTTCGTTGCTCATCATTTAGACTGCCGAATATCGGTAATTGCCATACTGTATCAATAGACGTCAGCGCCTGCTGTGCGCGCATATCTACCAGTGATTGCATCTGTTGGCTGTTAGCACCCTCAATTAGTGCTGCTAACAATACAGGACTGGCAGTATTGATATTAATCGGCACATAATAAGGCACTGCGGTAAGATAAGGCCGTAATACTGCTAATGTCTCAGCGCTTACCCCTTTCACTTCTAGTAGCTGATCGATACTGACAAAAGGCTGATTTGGCAGAGCATCTGTTGCTACAGCGTTTGACTGCTGCGCATATACCGTACTTTCATCACCGCCATCTTGATATACCTCGCCGTCTGCATCTTGCCAATCAAGTATAGCAATAGCGATATCAGGCTCTAGATTTAGTTGCGTGAGTAGTCGTTGGAATACTGCTAAAGCAGTGGTATTGGCCGTCCCATCTTGATACAAGTTATTAATGTTAAAACGACCAGACTCATCGCGTAGCTCGATGCTGACACTGTGACTAGCCAATGTATAAGGTGGTATAGGCTGCGCCCAGATATCTTGCGCACTATCCGTATCATTGAGGTTGCTATCAGCGCGAATCATCGTCACAGCCAACTGTTGACCTGCATCGATATCTTGCAGCAACTGATTTTGATCGAATAACAGACCACTACGCCTAATCGCAATTTTTTGGCTAGCAAGCATTGATCCTGCAACCACAGTAATACTCACTACCAATAATAAGATAGTCAGCAGTGCAACACCGCGTTGAGAGTTCGCAGTCATCGACATACATAGCCTTTGTTGTTGAGCAATTGATGCATTTTAACTACTACCTTCTCAATTATTCGTTCCTACATTGCTATCATCCGCACTGCTATTATTGTCACTACCATCATTACCGCTGTTGTCATTATTGGC
Source organism: Psychrobacter sp. Arc9 (assembly GCF_041431295.1). Taxonomy (NCBI): domain Bacteria; kingdom Pseudomonadati; phylum Pseudomonadota; class Gammaproteobacteria; order Moraxellales; family Moraxellaceae; genus Psychrobacter; species Psychrobacter sp. Arc9. The sequence goes on from NZ_JASMRK010000001.1 coordinate 259,073, forward strand.
ATTATCATTGCTACCACCCTCTGTATTATTGGCGATGCTTTGACTATTGCTATGCGATATCGGTTGCGGGGCAAGTGCCCATTGCCAAGTGATTGGCATGTCTTGGTATGTAAAGCTAACCGCGACTCCTTTCGGTAATAAAACAGCTGTTGGCTTGGAATTCGCTGTATTCGCTGATTGTACTACTGCTACGCTTGCACTACTGCCACTGTTAATGTCATCGCTCGGAAATCTGGTACTTAGCTCTGGTAGATAGGCTTGCCAGCTCCCTGCTGTGACACCTTCGAGCAATACGCTGTCCAAGCTGACGCTATCACGCCCGCCTTCCATACTGGTATATTGGCGACGTATCAAACGTTCATCCGCAAAAATATATTCGATACGTTGGAGGCTATTGCTACTCTGATATCTTGGATCAGGATCGGCAAAGCGTACAAAGCTGATATGCTCGCCATCTAAGCTCATAAAGGGCTCAGGCGCAATTTTGTTCATTTGCTCGCTTGATTGGGAGCTAGTGTTCGCGTTAGTACTATCGCTTGGACTGTTATTCGTCGCACTGACACTTTGAGTAGTAGCCGCTTGATAAGGGATAATTTGACCCATGTCTTGCTGTAATTGCAAATAGGCGTACTGCAAGACAGCCAGATTGTCAGCATGAAATTGCGCGCGCTCACGAGCACGGTTGACCCCATCAAATACTTGCCAGCATGCAACAGCTAGCATCGCAAATATTGCCATGGCAACCATTAGCTCAAGTAATGTGAAACCACGCTGATGCCTCACAGACCGCCCTCTGCTTGCCCGCTATCACCTGTTGTGCTTAGACCACTTAAATCCAAACTGCCCGTATCTTGCTCAGCATTACTTAGCATCACAGTGATATCAGTGACCGATGTGCGTGTCTGTCCATCTATAATAGGCGCAACTGCGATATTTACTTCTTTTAGGGCAGGTGTGATGGCGTCGCCGACTGTCATTGATATTTGCCAATCACGCCCTTGAGCGTTCACGGTTTGGGTGCGGTTGGCTGTCAGCCACGTCTCTTGAATACGCAAATCAGCGGCGGCATTTTGAGCGACGAAGTGAGCAAGCGTACGAGTACGCAATATATCAACTGAGCTCAGATATGCACTACTGGCACGGCTCGCCGCGACTGCTACCACTGCCAAAATAGCCAAAGCAACCATCACTTCGATAAGGGTAAAGCCGCTCTCGCGTCCACACTTGAGTGATATAGATCTTGGTGACACAGGCTGGCTTGTCATAGGAGGTTTATATAATCTAGCCACTATAACCCCTGTCCGATTCGCATGCTACCATCTGGCATTATCGTAATCACCTCGCCCACTAAACGCGAATCGTGAAGCACTTCAATGGTGACGGGCGTTGCTTGTCCTGTACCAAACCACAATACCTGCGGTACATTTTGATCGCTAAACCAAGGCTGTAACGTTTGGGTTCGTCCCGTACTCTGTAAACCGCTAGAATCCAAACTTTGAACTCTAATACTCACGCCAGTGGGCAGTTCAGGCAAATTGATATCCGACTCGACTTCCCAACTTGGCGTTGGTTTTTGCTCATCAGTAGAGCCTGATAGACCAGCAACCTCTGCCGACAGCTCCATAGCATTCTTAGGCTGACTGTCGGCGCTATCTGACATCATCTCTGTTGTCTGGTACGCGACATATGGATTTGATAATGTAACGATGACCGGCTCTACCTGCCCCTGCTTATCTGCCTGCATACGCAAACCCATCGGCTGCATACGTTCAGCCGACAATAGGCGAACGTAACTCAATGAATCGGTCAGATGCTCATAAAAAGCGCGGTTTTTGCGGGATTCACTGCTACCGACAGACAAACTCATTATGCCAGCAAATATAGACAAGATAGCCACTACCACCACGATTTCCACCAATGTAAAACCAGCCTGTGGCCGACTGTTTATTGATGAGAATGATGATAAGTGATAAGCATCACTTGATATGGAGACGCAGCTGCGACAATGGTCTGTAGGTCTTGTATCTAAGCAGCTTGACTGAGACGTTTGACTAATTAGAGTAAAAGAGCAAGTAGCCGCTGAACTGGACTGCGTCTTAACACTGACCGGCATATTGCACCTATAAGCCCAATTTTAATTGTCGCAGAATGAGAAAGGGGGTTTGAAGAATATTAGAAGATATATAAATTCATAATACAAATCGTGCTGCAATGGTAAGCATTACAACACGATTTATCAAAGCCGAAAAAGGTTCATAACCCAAAAATTACTTGCTACTTTATTAATAGTTACTTTGCTAAGAGATACTTTACCGATAACTAATTTAATAGTTGGTATTACGGTGCTCTTCTGATTCAGTATCGATTTGCTCTACCAGCTCTTGCATATCTTCATCCATGACCTCTTCATCATCAGCAGGATAATGGCTTGGCAACTCTAGCACTTGCTGAACAAAGGCATAACGCAGCGTATCACGGCGACCTAAGTAGCGTTGGTAAAAGCTTGAGTTTAAGAGCCCTGCACCGCCCTGACCAATCGCCCAAATAGACGATAGATAATCACGAGTACTCAAATTACTGTGCTCATCTTTTAGGTATGCGCTAATAATATCAATCAAACGCTTCATACGCTGGCGACGGATATCATATAACTCACCAAACAAACGATTGAGCCCAGTCACTGATGCTGCCAGACGCTCTTCGATTTGGTTCAATAGCATGGCTTTTTGCGGGTTGAATAACTGCTGAAAAATCATACGGGCAACGCCTGCCGAGGGGCAGTCATCAATACGGTTAATCTCAAACAATTGCTCTTCGTAACGAATAATAATACGCAGATAAAGCTCATCTTTACTGGAGAAATGCTTGTACAGGGTGCCTTTAGCCAAATCGAGCTGATCTGCCAAACTGTCTAAAGTGATATCACCATCGCCTGACTCAAGTAGCAATTGTTCTGCCATCGCTAAGATGTTCTCTTCTCGTGCCTTGAACTGGTGCTGACGACTCATAATCTCTCCTAAAACATGACAAGATTAAGCATATGACCATCAATTATGTGCGTACATTTGGCAATGAGCGTATAAAACTATACAAGAACTGCTGAAATACCATAAAAGGGATATGCTTATATTTACAAATAGTCATTGATAATCATATAGTTACATTTAGTAAATCAGATACTAAGGGGGATTGAGCTATACGACTATCACATAAATGACTGACTGGTCATAGCATAACCATTTTAGCGATACTGTGCCAGTAAATTTTCAAAGTTTTTTGCGGTTAATGCTCCGACCTCGTTACTATCACAACCATACATATCTGCGATAAAGCTCGCGACGTAGGGTACGTAGGCAGGCTCATTGGGACGACCACGCTTAGGCACAGGCGCCAAATATGGACTGTCGGTCTCAATCAAGATTCTGTCTCTAGGCATGTGCCTTGCAGCATCTTGGATATTTTGGGCACTTTTAAAACTGACAATACCTGAGAAGGAGATATAAAATCCTAAATCTAAAGCACGTTTTGCGGTCTCCCAGTCTTCAGTAAAGCAATGAATAATACCATGCTCAGCGCCTTCACTTTTTAAGATATCGATCGTATCTTCTTTTGCGTCACGCATGTGTATGACCAGCGGTTTTTTTAGTTGCTGACTGGCATGGATATGACGTGCAAGACTGGCTTGCTGCTCTTTTTTATTTTCTGTAGACCAGTAGTAATCTAGCCCCGTCTCGCCTATTGCCCATACATGATCTTTATCAGCAGTCTCTACTAAACGCTCAACCGTCGCTGATTTCAGTACATCAATATCTTCACAAGGATGAATCCCTACACTCATCCCTAGATTTAATGTCTCGTCACCATAGGTGCTCACAATATTGGCAATCTCATCATATTCTGCAAAATCACACATGATCGCCATCGCACGGGTAACATTAGCAGTTTTCATGGCGTCAATCGCGCCAGATAATTTACCATCGTATTTCGTCAAATCTAAACGGTTAAGGTGACAATGAGTATCTGTAAACATAAATAATCTCGTTTTTATAACTTATTAATTAAAAGTATGGGAATTAAAATTTAAATCTTATTTGCATTGGTTGCTGTGAAGGAATCTGTTTTCAAGTATCGTTTAACGGTACACTACATTAATAGCTATCAAAAATACTCTAAATAGAATTTATTCTAAATAAATGGATGATACGAGCTTAGTCGATACGTCATAACAGTCTTTTAAAAACCGAAGCTTTAAAACCTTTATTACCTCTCATAAGTGCCATAATATGAATCATAAAAAAACTATCACTTTACCGCATATATTCAAAACATTGTTACCGAAGCAACTCTATAGACAACGGTTTTTACTACAAGATAAAGGCCATAGTAATTACATTGAAATAGCTAACGACGTACGTATCATTGGCAACTCCACAATTACCATTCGTAAAGGTGATAACAATCGAATTACCATTGGTAGTCATGGGAAACTTAATAAATTAAAAATCGACATTAATGGTAATCACAATCAAGTCACTATCGCAGAACATGTTAAATTCTCTGGTCAATTATTAGTCGTTGGTAATCATTTACGCATTCATATTGGTGAGCATACCACTGCCATTGATTGCTATATCTTGGCACGTGACAAGAGTGTAACCATTGGTAAGTCTTGCATGATATCGCGTGGTATTGAAATTCGCGCTACCGATGTGCACAAGGTCTACGATATAGATACTAACGTACGAGTGAACAAAGCACATTCTGATGTCATTCTAGGAGATCATATTTGGATTGCGGCTAATGTGACTATTTCAAAAAACGTCTCTATCGCTGATGGATGTATCATCGCAGCAGGTGCCTTCGTCAATAAACCAGTCACTATACCAAACTGTATGGTAGCAGGCACACCAGCAAAAATTATTCGCCAAAACGTACGTTGGGAACGCTAAACACGACTTCAAATACAATAGTTAATTAAGAGGCACGACTCGCATCACCTCTTCTATGGTTGTCACGCCTTCACTAATACGTTTTGCCCCTGATAAACGCAATGGCTGTAGACCTTCACGATAGGCTTGTTGTTTGAGTACATCTAAGTTTGTATCGGCTGCGACCAGTTTTTTTAATTCGTTAGACAATGGCATAATCTCGTATAGGCCGACTCGTCCCTGATAACCAGTATGTCGACAATGCTCGCAGCCTTGAGCCATATAAATTTGTGCTGGGGCAGGTGCGCGCCAAGGTTGTACCAACTCCTGCCATTGAATGGCAATCTCACTGTCTGGCACAACGTCTACCGCTTTTTTGCAATGCGGGCATAGCGTACGTAACAACCGCTGTGCCATTACGCCCAATATAGTCGCTGATGTCAAAAATGGCTGAATACCCAAATCATGCAAGCGAGTGATTGAACTTGGCGCATCGTTGGTATGTAGTGTCGAGAGCACCAAATGCCCTGTTAATGAGGCTTGTACTGCCATATTGGCTGTTTCAGCATCACGAATCTCCCCCACCATAATAATATCAGGATCTTGACGCATCAAAGAGCGAATGCCGTCAGCAAAGTTTAAATCGACACCTGGATTCACTTGCATCTGGTTAAATGCAGGTTCAATCATCTCAATAGGATCTTCGATGGTACAGACATTAACTTGTTCAGTCGCTAGCTGCTTGAGAGTACTATACAAGGTCGTGGTCTTACCTGAACCTGTAGGCCCGGTGACCAAAATAATCCCATTTGGATGAGCAGTCAACTCATGCCACGTTTCAAGCTGCTTACCCGATAAACCAAGCTGAGCGAAGGAACGCACCAGCACTTCAGGATCGAATACCCGCATGACCAACTTTTCACCGAAAGCGGTTGGCATAGTCGACAAACGAAGTTCTGTCTCTAGCCCCTTTGGCGTTCGCGTCTTTAAACGACCATCTTGCGGTTTACGCTTTTCTGCAACATTTAGCCGTCCTAGAATTTTGATACGTGCGGTCACCGCGACGATGATTGCCAATGGCATCTCATACACCGTATGGAGTACACCATCAATTCGGAAGCGAACCTTACCTGTCTCACGACGTGGCTCTAAATGGATATCACTAGCTCGTTGCTCAAAGGCATATTGCAACAGCCAATCAACGACTCTGACAATATGCTGGTCATTGGCATCAGGGTTGGTATTGTCACCCAATTGTAATAATGCTTCGACATTGGTCACATCGGCAGCTGCACGTTTATGGACACTGTTTGCGCCTGCAATCGCTTGGGTGACTTGATAGAACTCTTGCCGATAGCGTTTAATCTGCTCAGGATTGATATAGACCGTACGATAGCTTTTTGATTTGATTAACTTTTCAATACTTGAGTGCCAGTCAGTATAAAAAGGCTGATCCGTTCCGATAACCACTTCGTCTACAGCGACCTCAATCGGTAAAATATGCTGCGAGCGCGCATATTCGAACGACATCAGCTGCGTGACGGCTGGCACATCAACTTTCAGTGGATCAATACGCACAAGTGGCATGTCTGCTTTGGCCGCTAGCCATTGATTGAGCCATGCTATCGTTAATTTACTCTCAGCATGACTATCAAGCGCATGATCATCCGCATGACCATTAGGCAACCCAAACTCACTAATCGTCAGAAGCGGATGCTGCGCCTTGTCACGGCGACTGGTTATCACCAGATTATAGCCGCGCTGATCAATTACTCTATCTGCTAGTAATTCATCAAGACACCAACGTAAATCAATCACGATCGAATATTTTTGAGCAGACATATTTTTCTTCTTTTATTGGTCAATAAATATTTCACAAATCAGCAGTTTATAGCTTTCACTTTCATGGCTTTGATAAAGCATAAATACAGTGCGCCAATTTCATGCTAAGGAGTCACTGCTACAACGGCCGTTATTTGCAACTGTCCCGATTCTATCAGCTGAAAGCTGACATCAACAGACTTATAGCGCATGGTAAAACGCTTATTTAACTCGGTGCGCCGATAGGCAGGACGTGGATCTTGGGCGATTAAGGCTTTGATAGTGTCTAGATCAGCCATCATTAACTGTTTTTGAGTTTTATCAATGACTGCTTTAACTGATGATTGCTTATTTTGAGCATTTTCTACCGCTGCATTTTGCGCACTTTGATTGGCGACAATTTGCAAAAACTGCTCATAAGCCAGCTCGATAATCGTCACATCCAACAAGTGCGGCGCAGTTTGCGCAAAACCACTTTTTGCATGACTCAATGCATCACTATAAGCCACATAAGGTTTGATATCGATAATGGGCGTACCATCTATCATATCAGCACCGCTGATGATAATTAATACCCGACCTTGTATCACCTCAATACGCTCAAGTTTCACCACAGACAATCCCAAAGCGGATGGTCGATACATACTACGACTGGCAAACACGCCTATTTTTTGATTACCACCAAGCCTTGGCGGTCGAACTTGTGGTCGAAAACCGCTACCTGTGATATCAAGTTGGTCGTTTTGATGTTTCTGTTCGTTTTTGTGATTCTGATTGTCTTTATATAAATAGTTGTGATGAAACTGCCAGCTGATCCAAATATGGCTAAAAGTGTCTAAGCCAATGAATGCCGCTGGCGTATCGTAAGGCGCTAGCATCTCAATTACACTAGTCAGCGCCACCAAATTCGGTTGTCTTGGCGCACCAAACTTCTGTGAGAGCGGCGCACGATGGTAGCCAATGATTGGTGCTCGATGCTGGTCATTCAACAAGGCATTATCGCCAGACATATGGTCACTCCACTGATAACAAACGGTCTTTATCGAGCCAATTGGCTCAAGCATACAAAATTACTCACTAACGATATTCCATTTTATCATGGTACATCGTGGCTGCTAGACAGATTTTTATTTTAAAGTTTGGTATTATGAGCGTGAAATTTATTGAGAATGGCTTGCATTCATACAATACCTATAGTGCTTATGAGGACAAAAACCTTATGACTAGCCTACGATTCCTTGTATAAATGTAAAAAAAATGCTTTGTAACTTGCTTCATACATTCACAATATTATTGGTTTTTGGCTAAAAAATATTTCAAAGCATGAGCATTTATAGTCATTTTAATATTTTAATAATAATTACCCGCTTATATATGGTTAGCGTCCAACAGCTATCATTGAAAATTCTAATTTCATACTCATTTACACTTAACGATAAAAATAGCGACTTATTAACGAGGACTTTATGTCAAAACTTCGCACCGAAACGGTTACAGAGGTTCATCATTGGAATGATGCCTTATTTAGCATCAAAACCACACGTGACGATGGCTTACGCTTTCGCAATGGCGAGTTTGCGATGATTGGTCTCGCTGTCGATGGCAGACCACTGCTACGCGCTTATTCGATTGCTAGCCCTAACTATGAAGACCATCTAGAGTTCTTTTCTATCAAGGTTCAAGACGGCCCTTTGACCTCACGCCTACAACATATCAAAGTCGGCGATGAGCTATTGGTCAGCAAAAAGCCCACCGGCACGCTAGTCTTAGACGATCTACTACCCGGTAAACACCTTTATATGTTGTCCACTGGTACGGGGCTTGCGCCATTTTTGGCCTTGGCACGTGACCCTGAGGTTTATGAGCGCTTTGATAAAATCATCTTGGTGCATGGCGTTCGTTATGCAGATGATTTGGCGTATCGTGACATGTTCGAAAATGAGCTACCCAACGATGAAATCTTTGGCGAATGGTTCCGCGAGAAGTTTATCTACTATCCAACGGTTACTCGCGAAGAATTTAGAAATCAAGGCCGTGTTACCGACTTAATGAAATCAGGCAAACTTTTTGAAGATATTGGTTTGCCACCGATGAATAAAGACGATGACCGTGTCATGATCTGTGGCAGCATGCCATTCAATGCGGAAGTCTCTGAGATTTTAGATGGTTTTGGTCTCACTGTGTCGCCACGCATGGGCGTGCAAGCGGACTATGCGGTTGAGCGCGCCTTTGTCGGTTAAGATTAATGTGATTAAAAGCACAATTATTATAAATAATTCTTGACGCTAAAAAATAGGCTGCTATAATACGCAGCCTATACAGAGAACACTGTAGCCCAATTCGATAAGGTTTCGCACAATAGACTTTATCACCTAACATGCCAGTGTGATGGAATTGGTAGACATGACGGATTCAAAATCCGTTGCCTATAAAGCGTGTCGGTTCGAGTCCGACCACTGGTACCATTATTTAGTACAAATTAGCCTCCTTTATCGGAGGTTTTTTTGTGCTTATTATTTATATTTGTGTTTTAATAAATTCCTAGCTTGTTTATATCGATACTTCAAATGGCATGACAGCGCTTATCTTAATCGGTACCGCATAACTCCATGGCATGCCAGCACTACAATAAAAATATCCATCATTAAATGACACAATATAAGCGGTAAAATCATTACCACACTGATCCATCATCGCTTGTTCATCGCTTTCATCACACACCGCACACCATATATTTTCATCACCCCGCGCTAGCATTGCTCGTGTCAAATCGCTCCCTTTTAATTCATGACTCATCATCAGCTCCTTAATTATCTTGAACTTTCTCATTACTATTTTTTTAGAAAGTTAATTTGCCAGTACTCAATTCATAAGTTTGGTATGAGCTATAAACAATGTCTTATCAGGTAAATACAATTCCTATAAAAGACCATTTATTACTTTCATAACTATTGATTATCGTGGTTAATATATTGTAAAACGATAGCATTAGAACTGTAACATACAACTATAATATTCATGATGGAAGGCGATAATATTCAGACAGGCGGTATGGAAAATCTGAAAAACTTAAGGTATGTACCATACAGAACATCTATTAGTAAACATATGTTAACTATATTTAATTTATTAGTATTTTAACGCCATATATATCTGACTATTAACTTTACACTATATTTAATTATTGATATATGAATTATTCGCATATTGCCATATTTTTATGGTTCTATATTCGAAAAACCCCTTTACCGTTTAATAATCGATACTGAAATAAAAGTATTGAGTGATGTAAAATATTAATAATGAAAACTCTTACAGCATCCAATCCACGTAAAATCATTCATATAGATATGGATGCGTTTTATGCCAGTGTAGAACAACGTGACTTCCCAGAGTTACGGGGCAAGCCATTAGTTGTTGGTGGAGATCCAAATGGTCGCGGTGTTGTAGCAGCAGCTAGCTATGAGGTACGTCAGTTTGGGGTGCGCTCAGCTATGTCTTGTTATGAGGCTCGCAAACGTTGTCCAGAAGTCATATTTGTCAGACCACGTTTTGAAGTATATCGAGCTGTTAGCAGCGATATTCGCAATATCATGTACAGCTTAACGCCTCATGTTGAGCCATTATCGCTAGATGAGGCTTATCTTGATGTCACTGGTCTCACGGTACATAAAGGCTCAGCGACATTGATGGCCAATTGGTTAAGAACACAAATATTGCAACATACAGGATTGACTGCTTCTGCTGGCGTGTCCTTCAACAAAATGTTGGCCAAGATTGCCTCTGACATCAATAAGCCTAACGGCACCGCTATTATCACACCAGAAGACGCTGATGCTTTTATTAGTACACTGCCTATTGAACGATTTCATGGGATAGGTAAAGCAACGGCAAGACGATTACATGCGATGGGCGTGACTAACGGTGCTGATCTACGCCGTATGTCAGCCGAAGTATTGATTAATGAGTTTGGTAAGCGAGGACAGTTTTATCATGATATCGCTCATGGTCGCGATGAACGCGCTGTCAAGTCTGAGCGCCTGCATAAGTCTGTTGGTTCGGAGACTACTTTTAGAGAAAACCTAAACGATGACACGGCGTTACGTGTACAAATCTATGAACAAAATGCGGATGCCTTCGCGCAACTGCACAAAAAAAATCTCATCGCTCATACTATAACGCTCAAGGTTAAGTATGCCGACTTTACTCAGATTACCCGTACGCACACGCTGACTACCGCTTTTAGTAGTGCTGAATCTGCTCATTACTGGTTAGACAAATTATTCTTAGATATTCCGCGCCAGCTCCCTATCCGATTAGTCGGGGTTACTTTTTCGTCATTGACACCTGCAGCCCAACTATTGCCTCAATTAAATTTATTTGAGTAAAATAAACAAAGACTAACGTAATAAACATTAGGACAGTTAAAATTCATTGCTTAGGCTATTTAAGTAGTTCAAATATGTTTTGTGCACTTTGACTACTTAGTAAAGCAACCTTTTATAGCAGTATTTCTGCTACAATTATGCCAAAATTTCTATCCATTTAAAGACTGATTATGACCAACACTCACACTGCATCTTCCGATTCTAATGCCTCGCTTAATACCAATAACAATAGTGACGTCTTAGATTATCTAAGCGTGGAAGATTACGACTATGACCTACCAGATCGTTTGATTGCGCGATATCCATTAGCGCAGCGTTCTGCTTCAAGACTTTTGTACTTGCCTGCTCACACTGACACAAATGCTACGCCTGTAGAAGACTGTTTGTTTTCTAAGTTGCCTGATTTATTAGATGCTGGAGACCTGATTGTATTTAATGATACAAAGGTGATGAAGGCACGCCTATTTGGTCAAAAAGATACTGGCGGTAAACTTGAGGTTTTGATTGAGCGATTGGTTACTGTCTCAGACTTAGATATAACGACACTGCATTTAGAAGATTCAAATAATGAATCAGTCAACCAAGGACATATTGCCCTTTGCCATGTAAAAGCCAGCAAAGCACTGAAACTTGGTCAACGTTTTCAACTGGCCGATAGTCATATGAGTGGCGCGATGATTGGTCGTCAGGACAACTTGTTTATTTTAGCCTTTGATGCGCCAATTTTGCCTGATTTAGAACTTTACGGCGAGCTACCTATCCCGCCTTACTTTGAACGTCATGCTGACGATACTGATAATACTCGTTATCAAACGGTGTTTCATGATCCCGCTAAGCTTGCAAGTGTCGCTGCACCGACAGCAAGTTTGCATTTCGATGACTTGGTGCTCAATAAGCTGGTGGAAAAAGGCATCAGTACTGCTTTTGTGACATTGCATGTTGGCGCTGGTACCTTTGCGCCAGTTAAAACAGACAATCTACTCAATCATACTATGCACAGTGAGTATGCACATCTGCCACAAGCAACTGCTGAGCTGATTAATCAGACGCATGCAAATGGCAATAAGGTTATTGCTATTGGTACCACGGTGACTCGCGTCCTTGAAACGGTGTATCAAAAAACAGCTATCAATGGGCAAGCACTTTCTAGCTGGTCAGGGGACACGGACATTTTTATTTATCCAGGGTTTAAATTCGGTGTCATTGATCGACTGTTAACAAACTTTCATTTACCCAAATCGACGTTGCTAATGTTGGTATCAGCTTTTTCTGGCAAAGCATCGATTGAACAGGCATATCAACATGCTATTGAAAACGAATATCGATTCTTTAGCTATGGCGATGCGATGTTACTTGACAAGAAAACAAGCTGAACATTAATTAAACATTTATGCATTGGACGCAACAGTTGTGAAATAAACTGGTAAACTAAACCGTACTTTGTTATAACAGCAAAGATAACTTATTTTGTAAAGGACTGCTCATGTCTTGTCATTTATCTCGTCGCTTGACTCCTGTACATCGCGCGGTATCGATGGCATTACTTTATTCTGTAGGTTTGGCCGCTATTATTCCAAGCGCGCAAGCCGCGACTATCGGTAAGACAGTCGTTAGTTCAGCTCAGCATGAACCTTTGAGCGCAAGTATCGTGGTTACCGACATACGAGCGGCTGATTTTTCAGCGAGCTTGGCCAATCCAGTTATCTATCAGCAGATGGGCTTGACGCCGACTGATTCAATGCAGGTGCGCTTTCAAGCAACTTCAGCGACTAGCGGTCAAGTATTAATCAGCACATCACAGCCTGTGTCCAAGCCTTTTGCTGATTTGGTGTTATCGATCAATGATAATGGGCAGCAAAATGTCGTACCAAAAACATTATTAATGCCGTTAAGCGATAGTCTACCGATTAATAATGCTTCCAAGAACAGTGTTAAAGGCACTCAGAAACTCAATTTACCAAATGTTTCTGCAAGCGCTGCAAAACCGTTAACCGTAAGAAAAGGTGCACCGCCGCCACTAATATCGGTATCTAACGCTGCTGCAAATAAACCAGCTCTAGCAAACATAGCATCAGTTGATTCTTTCATTTCCAGATCAGTGTCTAAGATACAAGCTCCAACAGTGACAGCTACTTCGCAGACTAGCAACTTTACTTACGCGCCTAGTCGACTTGATAATGGGCGCTTAAATAGCGACTCTAATATAAAAAATACTATCAGTAATGCAAAGAATACTGATAACGGACTTAGTTCAGCGAACCGTTTAGATAGCAGTTCCTTAAATGCAAATAACGATACTGAAACTACGAAAGCTGTCATCAATGACAGCGCTAAGGCAAGTGTTAAAAACACTCCTATCTTAGATAAAGTGTTGATCGATAAACCACTCGATACTCTAAATATTCAAGTCACACGGCAGATACAACCGAGTCGTAAAAAAACAGACGCTGACGCCTCACCCGTACCTACTCTGATTCCTAGTATCATCGCAAGCAATACTGAGAAAAATGCTACTAGCGTCGTGGCAGCTTCTATTGGCAATGCAACGTCGAAACCCCCTAATAGCACTATTAATAATGTACCTTCAAATGATAGAGCAACAGATAGCTCGACAATCAATCAATACCAAGTACAACGTAACGATAGCCTATGGATTATTGCTCAACAGATTGCGCAAGAAAATAATCTAGATACTTCCATTGTGATGAAGCAAATTCAGTCACAAAACCCTGATGCCTTTATCAATAAAGACGCAGATCAATTAAAAGCAGATGCTAAGCTTATTTTGCCTAGTTACGATGTTATACCATCACAGAAAAACTTAGAAGCGGCTATCGATACACAAAGACAATATATTCGTAGAGCAAATACAGCGGCGATGCAAAAAGCAGCTCAGAGACCTTTTAAAAAACCTTCTATAAGTACGCAAGCGGTCAAACGCCCTGAGAAAGCCACGACAACTAAAACACAGACCTTATCAAAAGCACAATTTTCTGTGCTTGCGCCTGGGCGAGATGGCAATGCAGATGGCACTCAAGCAAAAGCAGCATCAAGTACAGGGAATGGTTTGAGTACAGATATATTAGAGACACTTAAAGCATCGCGGCAGCAGGCAGCATCACAGGCTCAACGATTATCAAGTACAAGTAGCACTCTTAGTAGCTATACTAAAAAAATTCAATTACAAAACCAAAAATTGGCTGAGCTACAGGCTCGTCTCGAAAAATTACGCAATCAATAATTGCCTAACTGATTCATACATTAGATTGTGATCACAGGCGTAGGAATAACTATGGACAATATGCTATATATCATCGCCGGATTGGCGCTTATTCTGTTAGTGGCTGCTTTATTCTTGCGCAAAAATAAGGCGCAGAAATCGTCATCACCTTCGCCTATTAATGCAAGAAAAGATACGCCTACTCCATCACCAAAAGTAGACTATGATACTCCTACCCACACTAATGTCAGCAATAGCCATAAATTTGACCATATCACTATTGCTCAACGCTTTATGGATCAGCAGCGCTATGACAAGGCGATCGAAACCATTAAACGTGGTCTAAGTGAAAAACCTCATAACAGTGCATTGTCTCTTAAACTACTCAGCATATACGCGACGATAAACCAGCCAGAAGATTTCAACCATATTTATGAGTCTATAAGAGCTCATAACGATAGTCAGACTATCGCTCAAGCAGACGAGATAAGAAGTCTATCTTTTGAGGAATTAGAACCTGCCGCTGTGCAAACGCTAGCCACAGACAATACCAAAGACGATTTTGTCGCTATCGACTTCGATTTACCTATTAGTCAGAATGATAGTACTAATGCAGTAGCTCATCAGCCAATTGAAGAAAGTAATAACGATACTGCACTAAATGAGATTGCAATAAATGATTCTATCGACAGCTTAGAGTTATCAGATAAAGTCGACAATGTTAGTTCTATTACCGAAAATCCGAATGATAGCTTTGATCTGACTCTCAGCGATCTAGAGAATGATTTCGATGCGCCTAATACGACAAGTGAAACGCCTGTCACACCATTGGACA
The DNA here is from genome assembly GCF_041431295.1 of Psychrobacter sp. Arc9. Taxonomy (NCBI): domain Bacteria; kingdom Pseudomonadati; phylum Pseudomonadota; class Gammaproteobacteria; order Moraxellales; family Moraxellaceae; genus Psychrobacter; species Psychrobacter sp. Arc9. The sequence goes on from NZ_JASMRK010000001.1 coordinate 274,265, forward strand.
ATGTAAATAACGACGTTTTAGAGAGCTCCGCTAACGATAATATTAGTAATAACAAAGATAACGATCTTAGTGACTTTGAGTTTGACTTTGATTCATTTAATGATACTTCGAATGAATCATCTATAGACACTAACCTCTCATATGATGACAATGAGAAAGCCGCACTAGAAGAAGATTTTATCTTAGATTTCGATGATTTAGCAGCCGATACAGACAAAGACAATATCGTTCCTAATGACGTATCTACGAATTCAGAACAACACTCTATTGATACTATCCAAAACGGTGAAGATGACTTTGCTTTATCTTTGGGCAGTCTAGATGCATCAGATGATATCAGTACTGTCTCCAATGACGACCTATCTACGACTGAAAACGACAGTGATTTTGACAATTTCATTCTGGAAAATACTGATTTTGGAAGTAATGCTTCTGAGAGTATGACCCTTGAAGAAGACAACTTTGCAAATATTAATCTTGAGGAACCATTACTCAATGATGATATCGAGGTTAATGATGTTAGCGATGTTGAAGAATCGAATACCGCACCTGCTGCACCATTGAGATTTGACGACAATACACTGATAGACGATGATTTTAATATTGACGATGCTGATTCTCTATTTGACACTCCGTCGACCACTACCCCAGTCTCTACAGCTGCACCAGTTGAGAGTGACACTCCTATTACGCCTCAAGAGACTGAGTCAGCAGAAGATTTCTCATCACGGTTCGCAGCAGATTTTGATTTCGTAAAGTCACTAGACAGTAATCAAGTGACGTTAGACTTGGCAGATCAATATTTGCAGCTGGGTGAATATGACAGTGCAAAGCGTCTACTCAATGAGGTGATAGCTCAAGGTAATAGTGAACAGAAACAGCAAGCACAGTTACTACTTGAACGTACTGCGTAGTTAATCGTCTAGTCTCTCATCAGCAAGTATTTCCTAATCACGGGATGCTTGCTGATTTTTTTTGCATTTAACTCTAATACTATCTATTATTGAACCCTTCAGCCATCGTTGCTCAATCCTCTAGCGCCTCTTTTCTTCCATACTTGTTTACTGTGTTGATACTATGTCATCTTCTGTTATGCTCAAAAATCTATCCGATCCTATTCAACTGATTTATGCTGGTGGTACCTTTGGTAGCTATGGCAGACCTTTAGCGCCATTATCAGCAGAAATATTTTTGCCTACTCTACAAAAACTTTTATCTGCACAAGACAGTACGAATAATTTACCGACCGTCTCATGGTTAGAAAACGCCCTGATCAAAGACAGCAGCCAACTTACTCCTAGCGACTTTATCCATTTCTATCAACTACTACTAAATGCTTATACCAAAGGTGATAGATGCTTTGTACTCATCACTGGCACGGATACGTTGAGTTACTTAGGCGCATTTTTAGCAGAAGCGTTTGCAGGTAGTGATATTTGTATTGTTCTGACCGCAAGTATGCGCCCATTATTAGACAGTGAAATATTGCACTCCTATAACATCGATGAACATAGCGATGCTTGGGGCAATCTCACCGACTCATTAAAACTAGCCGCTGCTGGTGAATCAGGCGTGAAGGTTAGTTTTGGCGGGGAAGCATGGCCTGCTCAAACGGTACAAAAAATTCACAGCCATGATCTGATGGCATTTACTGGTCATTCTCGCGCTGCTTATCCAGCCAATAGCTATATAAAAAACCTACCTGACACGCGTAGGCAACATTGGCTTGATGACCAACAAGACTTGCTATCCAGTATTCAAACACGCGCTGAAAACGCGAGTGTTCATGCGCTATATTGCCTACCTAACGACGTCTCAATGATAAACAACCAGCTACAAGCTTTATTGTCGCAGCCACCATGTGGCATCATTCTATTGGGATTTGGCGCCGGTAACATCCCTTACTCAGCTGCACTAGCAGAGACACTGACCCTTGCTCATGAGCGTGGACATATGGTGATATCAGCCAGTCAATGTCCGTTTGGTGGCGTCAGCGATAGCTATGCGGCAGGTAGTTGGCAGTACGAGCATCATGTCATTGCTGGTGGACGTTTGACCACACCTGCTATTTATGCCCGATTACTATGGTTGCTACTTCGCTATGACAGTCCTGCCAGACGCAGACAGCGTTGGTTGAATAATGTCAATCAAACCAGCACTAGCATCAAAAAGCGATAAGCGACTTTAAATTAATTCCAATTTTATAAGTTTAGAAACCCTAATGTCTGAGACTGAAATTATCGAAACTGAACCAACCTATACTTTAGCGATTGCCATTGAGTTCTTAGGAACGCATTATCATGGCTGGCAACGGCAACGAGAGGTTTTGGGTGTACAAGAAGCCTTAGAGACAGCTATCGGCAAAGTGGCTAACGAGCCTGTAGAAGTCATCGCAGCTGGGCGTACTGATGCCAGCGTCCATGCGAGTAATATGATTGCCCATTTTACAACTCATGCGTATCGCCCTACTCATAACTGGTTACGCGGTGTGAACAGCCTACTCCCTGATGATATTGCTTTACGCTGGATACAACCCATGCCAGTTGACTTTCATGCGCGTTTTGGTGCTATTGCTCGTCGCTATCGTTATATTACGCTCAACCAAGCACAGCGCCCTGCGATACTAAATCACCAAGTAACTCATATCTACGAACCGCTTGATTTGGGAGCCATGCAGCAAGCAGCAGCTGATATCGTCGGTACACATGATTTTAGCAGTTACCGTGCTGCGGCCTGTCAGTCCAATCAGCCAGTGCGCACGGTTAGCCATGCCAACCTTTTTGCTCATGGCCAATTTATCGTTTTTGATATACAAGCAGATGGGTTTTTACATCACATGGTTCGCAATTTGATGGGTACATTGTATGCCATTGGTAGACATGAGCTAGAGCCAGCAGACTTTTTGAATATTTTGCATAAAAAGGATCGAACGATTGCACCACCTACGGCTTCAGGTGATGGATTGTATTTTATCAATGCCTATTATCCTGAACGTTTCCAAAGTTTATTGCCAGATGCGCCATTAACGCCTGTCTGGTTAAATCTACCTGATTAAATCAATATCATTTGGCATACATATCACTTACATGCTGTCAAGTCAAAAGCAGGTTCGTATTGCTTTAATCCGCTAACTTACGTATAATATGGGCTTATTTTTTAATTGATTGATACAAATTATGGCAAAAGACGATATTATTGAATTTGAAGGCGAAGTCATTGATACCCTTCCTAATACTTTGTTCAAAGTTCGTTTAGAAAACGGGCACGAAATCATCGCGCATATCTCTGGTAAGATGCGTAAGCATTATATTCGTATCTTGACAGGTGATAAGGTTAAAGTTGAAATGACACCTTATGACCTATCTAAAGGCCGTATCACCTACCGTGGTAAAAACTAAATACTGACTGACCAATATGGTTATGAAAGTATTAGCATTGGTAAGATACAGCTAATAACTGAATAGCTACGTTATCGCTGATAGCTGATATGACGCTTGGGTAGTGAAACTGATAATAATAATGAAAATGCTAATCTGCTCATTATTGCCTATCAATATTTTAGTTATTTAGTATTGACTGTTTATACTTACCACAAAAAATACCGCTAGATTTTAGCGGTATTTTTTTGTCCATTTTTTATGATTTAGTACTGCCGTGTCTAACTAAACTCGACAGTTGCGCCGTTTTTTATGACTCCTAGCAAACTAAGCGCGTCCCAATTGGTCAAACGCACACAGCCTGCTGATGCCTGACGACTGATACGAGCAGGATCTGGCGATCCGTGAATGCCATAAGTTGGTTTACTAAGTCCAATCCATACCGAGCCAACTGGATTGTTAGGACCTGGTGGAATGATAGACTTGCTACCATCATTGGCCGTATAAGTGTAGTTGGGCTCGTGCACCTTTACCTTGACAGTATGAGTACCTGTTGGTGATGGTGTCGCTGTACTGCCCACTGTCGTCGGATAGCTAGCGATCAAATTATTGTTCTCATCATAAGCGTAAAGTGTTTCAGTGGCTTTATCAGCGACAACGCGATGCACAGGCTTGGTATTAGGATTACCAGGGTTGTATACCGTAATGATTTCACCGGCAGTAAAACTGGCATCAGGATTAAGCGATTTTAAGTACTTTTCACTAATATGAAACTTCTCTGCCAACGCCTCAGTAATGCTTTCGTAGTACATTCCCTCAAGCTTGGATTTGGCAACAGAATCAGCAGGTATGGTTGTGGTTTTGACATTCACGTCTGCTTCAGTAAGCTGATAACTGACTAGTACTGGTTGAGCCGTAAGCTTCTCATTCTTGGTCAGCGCTTGCCACGTCTCGTTGTTCAACGTATCGGTTACGTCTAAGCCATTTGCTTTTTGAAATGCCTGCATGGCTTTGCGAGTATTTTTGCCCCAGTAGCCATCGACAGGCCCTACTCCATTGTGATGCCAGTTTAATAGAGCCTGCAGCTTCGTTCCTATATTACGATCAATATCTGCATCTGCCGTCCAAGTGACATTGTTTATCTTTTTTGCATTGTCAGATAGGTTCTCAGTTGTGTATTTAATCGTAGGTAGTAGCTTATTCAATGAAATCGCGGCTTTACTATCTCCTGTTAACTTTTGACTTACGCCATTAGTCACTGGACTGACTTCTGCCGGAGCCTTAACGCTATTATTTGCGTTCACACTATCCGTTGTCTCTGCTGCAATGCTTTGTCCCATCAGTAGTAAGCTAGAGAGACTAAGCACTGTCAATGCTTTACTGATTCTTGTTAGTTGATACATGTAACACTCCTCATTTAATAAATTCTATTTTTATTTTCAGTTTTCAAATACTACAGTCTTTAAATTCTATATAACTTGATTTCGTTAATCTTACGTTTACTCTTATGCTTCTGCTAAAAGCAAAAGATTTTAAGTCTTTTACGAGTCATCAATATTGTCATATTACCTTGTGAGCATATAACAGCTTTGTGTTAAAAGGAGCTTTGTTGTACAGCGTCTCTGTTAATAAGGCGCTTATAAATAAGCTTTGCTAATAGATAAACGGTAAACGATAAACGATAAAAAACCCATAAGCCACTTAATAGCTTATGGGTATATAACATGCAAAATGAGCTTGCAGAAAATGCTATATAGGAATAGCCTTTAAACGCAAATTAACTTATATCAGTTTGGCCAAGACCGCCTGACCCATTTCCTTACAGCCTACCTGCTTAAGTCCAGCTTCGCTGCTATCTAAAATATCTAACGTACGTAGACCATCATCAAGCACATCACTAACTGCCTGTTCAATTGCTTGTGCCGCATCTTCCTGTTTAAAGGTATAACGCAGCATCATAGCAACAGATAAGATAGTCGCTAATGGGTTGGCTTTATCTTGTCCTGCGATGTCAGGCGCAGAACCATGACACGGCTCATACATACCCTTACCTGACTCATCTAAGCTCGCTGATGGCAACATACCGATAGAGCCTGTCAACATTGCAGCTTCATCAGATAGGATATCGCCAAACATATTTCCCGTCACCATGACATCGAACTGCTTAGGATCTTTAATCAACTGCATGCAAGCATTGTCGGCATACATATGTGATAACGCCACATCGCTATAGTCAGCTTGTTGCACTTCGATCATCGTCTGTTTCCACAGCTCGGTGACTTCTAATACATTGGCTTTATCAACTGAACATACCTTAGCTGCTGTGCCCGCTGCTTGCGCACGCGTTTTTGCCAATTCAAAGGCAACTTTACCAATACGCTGAATCTCACTTGTACTATACACCATCGTGTTATAGCCTTGTTGCTCGCCGTTTTCTAGTGTGCGAATACCACGAGGCTCACCGAAATAGATACCGCCTGTCAGTTCACGAACGATCAATAGATCTAGACCTGAGATAATTTCAGGTTTGATACTTGAGGCATTAGCCAACTGTGGATATAGCTTGGCTACGCGTAGGTTGGCAAATAAACCAAGCTCACCGCGGATTTTCAATAGACCGCGCTCAGGACGTTTACTACGCTCGATTGTATCCCATTTAGGACCACCAACTGCTCCTAGCAATACGGCATCTGCGGCGCGAGCACGAGCCAATGTCTCATCTGGCAAAGGCTCACCAGTTGCATCAATAGCCACACCGCCAATTAATCCGGACTCAAGCGTTAAGTCAAGTGAAAACTTATCATTGACAGCTTTGAGCACGTCAACGGCTTGGGTCATGATTTCAGGGCCAATACCATCACCCGCTAATGTTAAAATCGTTGCCATACTGATCCTTTTGAAATATTTTTATTGGTTGGTTATATTTTTGAGCTTTTTATACTCATATTTTATGCTGCGATTTTTTTGGCTATAGGTGCTGATGTTACTGCTTTGGCCATACCAGTCTCTACAAACTCACCTTGATGCTCAGCGTCTAGTTGCTTACAGAATCGGCGCTGTACTTGAGTACCTTGCAATAGCTCAATACATAAAGGCTCAGGTGATGCTGTGTCCAATAGACTGCCTGATTTTTCGCTGCTCTTCTTTTGATAAGCACGTAACTGATAGGTACCCGCTTCAGTAAAATCATGAATCATCGCAAAACGCTCAACATAGCCCATGTTATTCTCTGGATAAAAATTAACATGTACTTCGTGTTTGGCAGGCATGACCCGTGCATAGTAGTTAGTCAATCCTGGCATACTTGAAGGCGCTAACGACACAACTTTTATGTCATTTTTATTGACCAGTGGCGTCATATCCATGTTCATCGATGTTTTCGCCATACCTTCTTGACGTGGTAAGGATGTCATAATCTGAGGATTGATTGGCTCGTGACTGTTGGGCGCGATAATGAGTGTTTTATCTATCTGCACAATTTCGCAATGATATGTACCCACACAGGCAATATTTACTTCGCCAGTAACGGGTTGGATCTTACCTACCCATGCTTCAGCACTCTCTGCCTCATTTATTTTTTGATAGCCCGTCAATAGCTGACAGCCTGACAATAATAAGCTTGCAGCAACAATTGTACTTGTCCATAGAGCATAACGTTTTGTATTCATAATGGCGGCTACTATTCAAGAGAGATAATAAAATGTAGTGAAAAACTATCCTTCATTTTAGACAGTTCACCGCCATAACTCAACGCTGCGTTGCGACTACTCATATTTTATTAGCAATAGATTATAGAATGACCTTCTACGCTCGTACGTCGTTAAATATCCACGGTGTTTTTTGCATCATTTGTTGCTCATAATCTTTGATAGCATCACTTTGTTGCAAGGTTAAACCAATATCATCAAGTCCGTTTAACAAGCAATGTTTGCGAAAAGCATCTACTTCAAAGGCATACTCTTCACCAGTTGGTGTAATAACGACTTGACGCTCAAGATCAGCGGTCAATTCATAGCCTTCGTTCTCAAAAGTCGCCTTCATTAACGTATCGACAATCGCTTCATCCAACACAATCGGCAACATGCCATTTTTGAAACAGTTATTGTAAAAGATATCTGCAAAACTAGGCGCAATTACCGTACGGAAACCATACTCTGAAAGTGCCCAAGGTGCATGCTCACGACTAGAGCCACAGCCAAAGTTTCTACGTGCTAGTAAGATAGTAGCACCTTGATAACGTGGTTTGTTTAATACAAAATCTGGATTGATGACTCGTGTGCTGTTGTCTTGACCAGGATAGCCTTCGTCAAGATAGCGCCAATCGTCAAATAGATTTACGCCAAAACCTGTACGTTTAATAGACTTTAAAAACTGTTTTGCGATAATTTGGTCGGTATCGACGTTTGCGCGATCTAACGGGCAAACGATACCTGTTTGGGTGTTATAAGCTTGCATAAAATTTCCTATCAATTGTATTTTTGCTGGCTGATGATCTTGATAAGCATGTTAAATAGTAAATAAGTTTTTACCATCTTTGACAGCATGCTCATATATTTATCGTTAATACAAGCATGATGTCAGCTACTTATTATCAGACTTAAAACGTACGAACGTCTACAAAATGACCTGCCAACGCGGCGGCAGCTGCCATTGCTGGGCTTACCAAATGCGTACGACCACCATTACCCTGACGACCTTCAAAATTACGATTAGACGTTGAAGCGCAGTGCTCTTGCGGCTCAAGCTTGTCTGCATTCATCGCAAGACACATCGAGCAGCCCGGCTCACGCCATTCAAAACCAGCTTCAGTAAATAACGTATCCAAGCCTTCAGCCTCTGCTTGCAGTTTCACTTGTCCAGAGCCTGCAACAACGATCGCTTCTTTTACGTTATCAGCAACTTTGCGACCTTTGATTACCGCTGCCGCATCACGTAAATCTTCGATACGTGAATTGGTACATGAACCAATAAATATACGATCAAGTTGGATATCCGTAATTTTCTGACCAGCTTCTAGCCCCATATAAGTATAAGCGCGTAACCAGCCTTCTTCTTGAGCTTCATCAATAGCTTGATCTGGTGTCGGTACAGATTGCGTGATATCTACCACCATCTCAGGCGATGTACCCCAAGATACTTGCGGTGCAATCTGACTACCGTCGATTTCCACTACAGTATCAAATACCGCGTCATCGTCTGAATATAGTGTACGCCAGTAGGCTTCCGCTTGTTCCCATTGTGCTTCGCTTGGCGCATATGGACGACCTTTGACATAATCAATTGTCGTGTCATCGACCGCAACCATACCAACACGTGCACCTGCTTCAATCGCCATGTTACAGACGGTCATACGGCCTTCCATACTCATGTCTTCGAACACTTGACCTGCAAATTCAATCGCGTGTCCTGTTCCACCTGCTGTACCAATCTTCGCAATAATAGCTAATACCACATCTTTTGAAGTGACGCCAGCACCAAGTTGACCAGTGACACGGATTTGCATATTTTTTGATTTCTTTTGAATCAAACACTGTGTGGCCAATACATGCTCAACTTCAGAGGTTCCGATACCATGAGCCAAGCAACCAAGTGCTCCGTGAGTCGCTGTATGCGAGTCACCGCAAACAACCGTCATACCTGGCAAGACCAAACCTTGCTCAGGACCGACCACGTGCAAAATTCCTTGACGGGCATCATTGATAGTAAATTCAGCAATATCAAACTTGGTGCAATTATCGTCCAAAGTGACAACCTGCAAGCGTGATACCTTGTCTTTAATCCCAGGCACCCCTTCTAAGCGCTCTTTAGTGACGGTCGGCACATTATGATCTGGACTGGCAATGTTAGCCGATAAACGCCATGGCGCTCTATTTGCCAATTCCAACCCTTCAAATGCTTGTGGACTCGTCACTTCGTGCAACAGGTGGCGGTCGATATAAATCAGGCTCGAACCATCGTCGCGCTTAGTGACTTCGTGAGCGTTCCAAAGTTTGTCATATAACGTTTGACCAGCCATGTTGCTATCCTTTATAGGTTACTAATTACTTAATTTTTACTTACTTGCACATTGCCAAGCAAAGATTCTATGTAAATGCTATGTCTATCTATAATGTTTGATAATTACTGTCATATCTAAGATTTAAATACTATTTCTTTATGAGACCCAACATATGACTAAAATTAACGCTTAAAATACGTTTTAAGTGGCAAATAGCCAGTTTTTTAGGATAAATATGTCACAATACGCCTCGATGTCTTGTGATTATAGCAGGCAAATCCTATAATAATAATTGATGATTTTTAACCAGACGCAAACTTTTTTTTCTAATACGTTGTGATTGGGTCAGCCAACTTTTATTTATAGCTCCTAGAGTAGCTAAGGACATTCGTTTGAACACCACAAACTTGACGACATTCGTTACCGTTATGCACACTGGCAGTATCTCAGGTGCCGCAGAAAAGCTGTTTATCACTCAGCCTGCTGTCAGTAAACGTATCAAAAACTTAGAAGACGAGTTTAACATTACCTTGTTTGATACGGTAGGACGTGGGATTGTACCTACTCAAGCGGCTAGTGAAATGCTACCTCATGCTAAACGTTGGCTAGAAGACTATGAGAACTTTAAAATCAACTTGCAGCATTCTCAGCATATCGTCTCTGGCAAATTAGTCATTGGTACTAGCCATCATATTGGCCTACATCATTTAGCACCTGTCCTGAAACACTTCATTCAAGCTTATCCAGCTGTTCAGTTAGAAGTACACTTTGTAGATTCTGAAAAAGCTCATAAAGCAGTACTAGATGGTGATTTGTCTTTAGCCTTTGTTACGCTTCCACCTGTCTACGATAAGCGGCTAACCTATCACACGCTCTGGTCAGACCCTCTTTATTTTATGACGGGTACGCTATCACCTTTGGCTACCAAATCAAATGTCACTTTAGAGCAGTTAGCGCGCTACCCTGCCATTTTGCCTTCTGCCAATACCTTTACCAGTCAAATTACCTTGGCTGAGTTTGCCAAGCACAATCTGAAGCCTTATGCCACGATGAGCACCAACCCTCTTGAGTCTATCCGTATGCTGGTATCTGTTGGTCTTGGTTGGTCAGTACTACCACAAACGATGGTCAGTCAAGACTTGGAACGTATCGATATGGCTGACAATATTGAATTACAACGCTATTTAGGTGTGGTTATCAATCCAAAATTAACTCAATCTAGCAGCGTGACCGCCCTACTAGACTTACTTGCGCCTATTGAATAAAAAGAGCTCGCTATAACAGTCTAACCATTAAGCTATTCGCATTTGTGACTCTCATGCGTTATAATACGCTTGACGTTGTTTTTATAACAAAAATTTACCACAAGGACACTGATAGTCATATATTGAATACTTCTAGTAAGATATGATGGTTAACAGTAGGTTTAATGGTTTTGATTGATTGTATAGGTTGCTAATACTCATATACAAATAGCAGATGCGAGCAATAACAATAGATAAGTGGAATGCGAAATTCCCATTGTTCTCTATCTCTATATGAGTGCTAGCCATAGAACGACATCAATCATATATAACTACAGAAGATACTGAAAAAAGCCATTATGTCTTAATTAATGGCTTTTTTTGTCTTTAAATATTGTTTTGGACATCGCCTTGTAGGACAGAACTTTTATAGTTAAAAAATAATTACAGCCAACCATGTTGGTTAAGGACAATTTATATGAACGGAGTTTCTAGTGGCGTGCTGATATCACTCGGCGCCTATTTCTTAGTGATGATTGGGATTGGTGTTTACGCTTATTTTAAGCAAGCCAATGATACTGAAGGCTATATGTTAGGGGGTCGTAACTTAGGCCCAGCAGTAACCGCACTTTCTGCAGGTGCATCAGATATGTCAGGTTGGTTACTACTTGGCTTACCTGGTTATATGTTTGCCGATGGTGTGGTCAGTATTTGGATCGCGCTTGGTTTGACATTAGGTGCATTATTAAACTATCTCATCGTAGCACCTCGCCTTCGTGTTTATACTGAAGTGGCTGACAACGCTATCACCCTACCCGATTATTTTGCCAACCGCTTTGAAGACAAGTCGCACATGCTACGCGTCATCTCAGCAGTGGTCATCATTCTATTCTTTACCGTCTATACCGCTGCAAGTCTTGTAGGTGGTGGTAAACTCTTCGAAAGCTCACTTAACCTATCGTATAGTACTGGCCTATGGGTTACTGCTGGTGTGGTTGTGGCTTATACGCTATTCGGTGGTTTCTTAGCAGTATCTATGACCGATTTCGTACAGGGCGTCATCATGCTGTTTGCCATGGTAATCGTACCTGTCGTTGCCTTTACTGATCTTGGTGGTATTTCAGCCACTACAGAAGCGGTTAGAAACATCGACCCTACCCTTTTAGACGTTACTAGCGGTATGAGTGTTATCGGTATTATTTCGTTAATGGCATGGGGCTTAGGTTACTTTGGCCAACCGCATATTATCGTACGTTTTATGGCGATTCGTTCAGTGAGAGATGTACCGACTGCACGTAATATCGGTATGAGCTGGATGGTTGTGAGTCTTATTGGTTCACTAATGACTGGTTTTGCTGGTCGTGCCTACGTACAAAAAACTGCGATGACGCTGGATGATCCTGAGACTATCTTCTTAGTATTCACTCAGTTCTTGTTCCATCCATTGGTTTCAGGCTTCCTATTGGCAGCTATTTTAGCAGCAATTATGAGTACTATCTCATCACAGCTATTGGTTGTATCAAGCTCTTTAACCAAAGATGTATACAAACTATTCTTTGATAAAGATGCACCAGAAGCTCGCCAGGTATTGGTTGGTCGTGTTTCTGTCGTAGTGGTTGCTCTAGTATCTATCATGCTTGCTTCTAATCCAGATAGCTCAGTATTGAACCTAGTTTCTAATGCATGGGCAGGATTTGGTGCAGCGTTTGGTCCATTGGTTATCTTCAGCCTGACATGGCGTGGTATGAACCGTAATGGTGCTGTTGCCGGTATGGTTGTTGGTGCTTTGACTGTTATCCTATGGATTTATGGTCCTTTCCAAGTAGATGGTATGGCATTGAATAGCTGGTTATATGCTATCGTCCCAGGCTTTATCTTAAGTACTATCGCTATCTTTGCTGTTAGTATCATGACTGGTGGCCCAAGACCTTCAGTTTCTGCTAAGTACAAAGAGATGGAGCTAAACTTAAATAAATAAGTTTACGTAATATCTTAAGTTTATTGCTATAAAAAAACCTCGTCACTATTGGCGAGGTTTTTTTCATGAGTGACGACTTAGTATATTTAACCTACTACAGTATTAAACAAAGAGAACTTATGATCAATGAGACAGTAGTATGGATAGCTCTGTGATGGATATACTAAGCCAGATTGTCCTAGCCTATTTGGCATTCCAACTGCTGCTCACTTTTACGAAGTAAGCCTTTATCAACAATACTTCTTTTCTTAATATCACATTTGATTATCTATTTAGATCTTTTCCTTGTGTACCTCAAGTATGCTACGTTATTAACAACTCATTCGGTAAGGTACGAGTGCGTATAGGTTCTTAAATGCAAGGGTATTTGCTGTATATGGACACTAAGCTAAACTAGGCAAATAAAATGTAGTCGTGCTATATGAATTAGTACTATAAAGATTATATTTGCTGTTCTATCTATATTTGAGAACTTACAGTCAAATAGGTAATAGAAAGCCCATAAAAAAGCGACCTATGATAGGTCGCTCTTTGTTAGGTTGCTATTATAAAGTCAAATTATCTCGCTTGATAAGATAGCTTCACACCAGCGATAAAGCCGTCATTATCTTGGAAATCACCAACGATCTTTCCACTAGGTAGACGACCTTTTGCATCACCGAACCATAAGTATTTACCACCAGCAGACACTGCCCAGTTTTCCGTCACGTTGTATTTGGCACCAAGACCGACGCTGTAATAGCCATCGACAGGACCTAACGACGTTGTTGGATCACCGGCACCACTATCCCAACCCACAGTACCACTTATAGCAAGTGCAGGCGCGACACGCTTGGCAAGACCAAGCTCCACTTGCCATTGGTCATCTTCGTATTCAACCAAGTCCAAACCATCAGGGCCGTAATTACGTTTACTAACGTCATTATATAATGGTGGTGTGATGGCAAAATCGCTCCATGGTACCCAACGGACTTTTGCCGTTGCTAAAGTAGTCGGATTGATACCTGTTTGGAAATCAAAGTTGACTGATTTAGGGGTTGTAATCTCATAATTACTGTTCCGGTTAGCAGCCGCAGCCCCTATAGCCGCTGCCTGTGCTGGAGTCGCTCCTTGCTGCAAAGCAGCTCCTTGAGCCAAAATACCTGCTATAGGATAATTCTCAGAGATATCTATATCATGGTCAATCTCAGAACGATAAGTCAACGCTGCTTTTAGAGCAATTTCAGGCTTGCTATAGGCAATACCTGCTATATAACCGTAATCCATATCAGGATTGCTGTTTGAGGTATAACCACTAGCAGGCCCATAAGCTAAGCCACGCAGCTTGGTTTCAGATTGGATACGCTGAGCAACTGGACCACCATAAATTTGGAAGTTTTTATTCGCGCCGAACTTCATACCAAGGATACCCGTTAGGCTTTGGCTACGAACTTCTACATTGGTATTTTCACCTGCAGTACTTGCTTCGGCTAGTGCTATGGCACCTGCAGTCTGTGGGTCTACACCATCACCTACCAAAGCCCCTCCTGAAGCATTCCTGTCTTCACTTGCCACAAAATTGCTTTGAGTATACTCAGCAGCAGCACCAAATGGCTCATCGTATAAGATACCAACACTGAAAGTATCGTTAATATCTGCTTTTACGCCATAACGGAAGAAGTCATAAGATTCAGCAATGTCGCCCGTTTTATTGCCGCGCTCATAGTCATTTTGGCCAGGGTTGACATTCGCACTATCGTAGCCGCTTACATCAGCGTCAATATAAGTATAGACCGCTTCAGCGTAAGTGCCATCTTGAAAAAAGGCAGTGACATCTTGACCTGAGCGATCCAGACCAGCAGCGTTGGTTACGCTAGCAACAGAGAGAGTAGCAATAGCTACTGCGAGGGTTTTCAAATGAAAGGTAGTGCGCATTGTGTATCTCCAACGGTCCTTGTTGTATTAATACTTTAATAACCATTATGTAGCATTGCTATGCTCGATATTGATATTACTAAAGTCTTGTCCTAAGTTGAATACTAATGTCTTTTTGACACTAAAACAACATTTAAAGTGCTTTATTTCTCAATTATGACTGAACAGTACATATAAGATATAAATAAAATGCTGTGGTTTACTTTTTGTCTTTAATGTGATTTTTAAAAATACATAATAAAAAAGCGACCCTTAAAGGATCGCTTTTTTATCAATAACATTTAGGAGTTTTACTATATAACTAAGCTATGAATTACTGAGCTTGGTAAGAAACCTTTACACCAAGTACAAATCCATCGTTGCTTTCGAAGTCGCTCACAATAGCTTTCGTTGGAATCTGACCTTCTGCATCTCCAAGCCATAAATACTTACCACCGGCAGATACGGCCCAGTTCTCAGTAACGTTGTATTTAGCGCCTAAGCCTGCACTATAGTAGCCTTCGATAGGACCCAATGAAGTTACAGGGTTGCCAGCACCACTATCCCAACCGACAGTACCACTTACTGCCAATGCTGGCGCTAAGCGTTTGGCCAGACCTAACTCTACTTGCCATTGGTCATCGTCATAGCTGACTAAAGATAAACCTTTATCATCATTAGTTGCTTGCTTGCTTACTTCATTATAAAGTGGTGGAACGATTGCAAAATCACTCCATGGTACCCAGCGTACTTTGGCAGTTGCTAAGGTTGTAGGGTTAATACCAGTTTGGAAATCGAAGTTAACTGATTTAGGTGTAGTAATATCTAGCGTATTACCTTGATTCGCTTCACCACCTAAAGCTGCTACTACTGGATATATCTCATCGATATTCGAGCTGTGGTCAATTTCAGAACGATAGGTCAAAGCCGCCTTTAGAGCAATTTCAGGTTTACTATAAGATATACCAGCGATATAGCCATAGTCGGTATCAGGACTAATATGAGCGGTATAGCCTGTAGCAGCACTATAGGCACTACCACGAAGACTTACATCAGCTTTGATACGCTGAACAACAGGACCACCGTACACTTGGAATTCTTTGTTTTGACCAAACTTAGCACCTAGGATACCTGTGATGCTTTCGCTACGGACTTCAACATTTGTGCCTTCATCATTCGCAAGGCGACCATCCGCAAAGCCTTCTAATTGCTCAAGTTGATTTAACTGTGCTTGACCTTCTGCTAGCTGCGTTTCGCCAGCGGCGATACCTGCTAAACCAGCATTAATCTGTGGACGCAGTGCAGGCTCAAGTGCTGGGTTTTGATTAACAGCTGCTTGGGCTTGTCTTACTTGCTCTCTAACTGCATTTAAACGAGTTTCAGCAGCAGTTAACTGGTTTTGAGTACCTTCAACTAAACCTTTCAACTCTTCTACATTATTAACGCCTAATCCACCTAGACGCGATGCAATAATATTATTAACAGCATCAGTTGGTGCGCCTACAAAGTTATTATTTCCAGTGTAATCGGCTGCTGCACCAAAAGGCTCATCATATAAGATACCAACACTGAATGTATCGTTGATATCTGTTTTTACGCCATAACGGAAAAAATCATAAGACTCTGCGATGTCATCGATCTTATTACCTGAGGTATCTTTACCAGTAACATCAGCATCGATATAAGTGTAGACAGCTTCTGCATACGTGCCGTCTTGTAGGAATGCGGTGATATCTTGGCCTGAGCGATCAAGGCCAGCAGCACTAGCGACGCTAGCAACAGAAAGAGTAGCAACAGCTACTGCAAGAGTTTTTAAATGAAAGGTGTGGCGCATTTTATATCTCCAAACATCCGCATTGTTTTACTGTTTTACCAAGTATTAATTAATAGGTAATCAGCATCCGAGGTGGGAGATAGTAAAGACTTTTTAACACTAAAACAACTACAAAAACACATTATTTCTATGTTATGACCACATAGTCATCAGACAGTATCTATATATAAAAATACGTATATACTTCCCGCTATTAGATGCTTTCTTTCCAAATTCTACTCATTAATAATGTGGCGGTCTGTCTGCCATTACATCAAATGTTGCAATACCGCTTTCCGTATCTTGACCTTCAATCTGTTTATAAATCAGCTGTAATTGACGTTGCAGCGTATGAATATCTCTGTCTTGTCGCGTGATTACGTCATCCAGTCGTTCGACGGTCACTTCAAGATGCGCGAGGCTCATTTGCAAATCGATTACTTGGGCTTGCAAATCATTTTGAATATCAGAAGTATCATCTGTAATTCTAGGTTGGTTCATATTTTTCTCTAAATTATATTAAGTATTAAATTGAAAGGATGGATTGTTGAGAGGTACTGTAGATTAGAGATAAACCTACAAACATAGTCATGGAATAGGAGCAGTTAGTAAAAGCAATAAATAGTACTGATAAAACTATTTACTCGCACTACAGTAACGTGGTGGCATGTTATACTGCAGGCAATTTTGCAACAACCCCTACCTCACTATTATATAAGCTTAAGATACTCTATGGCACTGATTCATTTAAAAGACATTCACTTAGCCTTTGGCATCGCGCCTGTTCTTGATGGTATTGATTTTTCTATCAATACAGGCGAGCGTGTGTGCTTGATTGGCCGCAACGGCGAAGGTAAATCCACTTTGTTTAAACTGATCAATGGCTCATTGCAGCCTGACAGTGGCGAGATTATTACCAACAGTAGCATGCGTGTAGCGATGCTAGAACAAGACGTTCCCGAGACCAGTGGTCGCATATTAGACATCGTTATGGGCGGTAGTCGTCGCACGGCTGATTTGCTCATTAACTATAATAAGCAGGTCGATATGTGTGCGAATGGCGATATGGATGCCTGTGAGCACATGGCGACCCTACAACATGATATCGATGCGGTACATGGCTGGGACTTAGAACGCGATGCCATGCGTCTGATTACGACCATGGGCCTTAATCCAGAAGACGACTTATCATCCCTATCTGGTGGTCGTAAACGCCGCGTGTTACTCGCTCGTGCGCTAGTCACTAAGCCTGATGTGCTACTCCTAGATGAGCCAACCAACCATTTGGATGTTGAAAGTATCGAATGGTTAGAGCGCTTTTTGCTCGATTGGCAAGGCCTGACGTTGTTGTTCGTGACTCATGATAGAGCATTCGTCAATAAACTATCGACTCGCATTATTGAGCTTGACCGTGGCCAATTGACCAGCTATGACGTGACGCAAGGCGAAGGTGGTTACGCGCGCTATCAAGAGCTAAAAGAGCTACAGTTACAGGCTGAAGAAAAGAACAATGCCAACTTTGATAAAAAACTGGCACAAGAAGAAGTTTGGATTCGCCAAGGTATCAAAGCACGTCGCACTCGTAATGAGGGCCGTGTACGTGAACTAAAAGCCTTACGTGAAGAGCGTAGCGATCGCCGTGAGCAAGTGGGCAATGTAAACATCACCATGGGTCAAGGCGAGAAAAGCGGTAAGCTTGTCTGTAAAGTCAAAAACTTACATCTTGAATATGACGGCAACGTACTAGTAGATGATTTTACGACCACTATTATGCGTGGAGATAAGATTGGTATTGTCGGCCCTAACGGTGCGGGTAAAACTACGCTTATTAAAGCCCTACTCGATATGTCTGATGACGAAGTTACCAAGTCTGGTAGCGTCGAATTAGGTACTAATCTGAAAATCGCATTTTTCGATCAGCTGCGTGATCAATTGGACCTTGAAGCGAGCGTTGCACAAAACGTTTCGGAAGGCTCTGACTTTGTCGAAGTTGGCGGTCGTAAGACGCATATCATGAGCTACTTGCAAGATTTCTTATTTGCTCCAGAGCGCGCACGTACACCTGTCAAAGCCTTGTCTGGTGGTGAGCGTAACCGAGTACTACTGGCTAAACAGTTATTAAAACCTGCCAATATCTTAGTACTCGATGAGCCAACCAACGATTTGGATATGGCAACACTTGAGCTATTAGAAGAGTCAGTCGCCAGCTTTGGTGGTACGATTTTGCTGATCAGTCATGATCGTTCATTCATGGACAACGTCGTTACCTCTACGTGGGTGTTTGGCGAAGATGAAGATGGCAAAGGAGTGGTCAGTGAGTATGTAGGTGGTTATCAAGAGTACCTCGTACAAAAGAACCGCGAAGAAGCATCTCGTGCTGCAAAAGCACCTGCCAACAATGCAGCAAGCAATAAAGCGACAAACAAGTCTGGCACAGCAGCGAAACCAAATAAGGCAGCCAAAAAGCTAAATTATAATGATCAACGCGAACTGGATAACTTGCCAAAAGAAATCGCTGCACTCGAAGCCGAACAAGCTCAATTGCAAGAAAAGCTGGCCGATGGCTCTTGGTTCAATACCGACTTTGATGCGGCGACAGCTGCTAGTGAGCGTCTCTTAACCATTGAAGATGAGATGATGCACAAGCTTGAACGCTGGAGCGAGCTTGAAGGCTAGTATTGGCAACTCTCTAGCTGAGTTTATTGGAATATCGCATGTGTATTTTGCATTGCTTATTTCGATAAACAAGTTTCTGATAGTCTGACAAAACATTATTAATCATTGTGAAGGCATCACCACTTTATTATATAGAGTGGTGATATTTGTTTTACAGCAACTTACAAAGTAGTTAGATGGTGAAAGTTAGTGAACATTACCTTAATTTCAAGTATCATTCGCTATTGCTGAAAATCCTTATTATTTATAAGGTCATCACATCATAATCCTTGTTAAAGCAAAGTTAGCGTTAAGCGTTGATAATCCAACTGTTTTGGTTTGATTATCATATTCAACCTTCTAATATGTCCTATTGAGGTTGCTTTATTTTTAACGCAATAATTTATTTTATCACCGAAATAGCTTAGAATAGCAACAATTAGCAAAATTAGGCACAGCTAAAGTGGCTTGATATTGTATATTTTCTAAGCCACAAACCCAGTGTGGGATAATCCCATTTCATTCACCTGGAGGAAGTATTAATGAGCCAAGCCGAAGGCGTTAATGTACAACGCCGTAGAGTTCTTATTGCCTCAACTGCCGCGATTGGTGCAGCTGGGGTAGCTGCCGTGGCGACACCTTTTGTCCGTTCTTGGTACCCAAGCGCTAAAGCTGAGGCTGCAGGGGCTGCAGTGACCCAAGATATTGGTTCTATCGAAGATGGACAAATGATCGTCGTCAAATACCGTGGTAAACCTATTTATGTGGTTAAGCGCACCGAAGACATGGTTGCAGGACTAGAGTCAGTCAAACCTCTATTATCTGATCCTGAGTCTGATGCGTCTCTACAACCTGAATATTGCAAAAATCCTACTCGCTCTTTAGATCCAACCGTATTGGTGGTCGAAGGCGTTTGCACACATTTGGGCTGTGCACCAAACTACCGTCCTGATGTGGGCGCGGTGGATTTAGGTGGTAATGATTGGTACGGCGGATTTTTCTGTCCGTGTCACGGGTCAAAATATGACTTAGCAGGTCGCGTATATAGCGGCGTTCCTGCACCACTTAATTTACCCGTTCCAGAATATGGTATGGATGGTACCATCTTGACGGTTGGGGAGGCTTGATATGAGTATGGGTAAAAAGTTAATGCATTGGGTGGACGCGCGTTTTCCAGCGACCGAAACCTATGAATACCATATGTCAAAGTACTACGCACCAAAGAACTTTAACTTTTGGTACTTCTTTGGCGTGCTATCAATGATCGTACTGGTCAACCAATTGGTGACTGGTATATGGCTTACGATGATGTACAACCCAAGTGCCGAAGGGGCATTTGCGTCTGTTGAATACATCATGCGTGACGTAAAAGGTGGTTGGCTCATTCGCTATATGCACTCAACCGGCGCATCTGCGTTTTTCGTCGTTGTATACCTGCATATGTTTAGAGCCTTGCTATATGGTTCATACCAAAAACCTCGTGAGCTTATCTGGCTCATCGGTATGGGTATCTACCTAGCACTTATGGCAGAAGGTTTCTTCGGTTACCTACTACCTTGGGGCAACATGTCATTCTGGGGTGCTCAGGTTATCTTGAACTTACCTGCAGCTCTACCTGTTATTGGTGATGGCCTTGCTGAATGGGTACGTGGTGACTATATCATCTCTGGTATTACTCTAAACCGTTTCTTTGCGCTACACGTTGTTGCTATTCCATTAGTACTGGTAGGCTTAGTATTCATGCATATTGTAGCATTGCATCATGTGGGCTCGAACAACCCTGATGGCATCGATATTAAGAAGCTAAAAGATAAAAATGGTGTGCCATTAGACGGTATCGAATTCCATCCGTACTACACTGTGCATGACATGGTTGGTATCGTAGTGTTCTTTATCTGTTTCTTTGCAGTGGTATTCTTCTTCCCAGAAGGCGGCGGTTTCTTCCTTGAACCACCAAACTTTGAGACAGCGAACTCACTGAAAACACCAGCACATATTGCACCAGTATGGTACTACACGCCGTTCTACGCTATTTTACGTGCGGTTCCTGACAAGCTTGGTGGCGTGATTGCGATGGGTGGTGCGATTGCCGTACTGTTCTTGATCCCATGGCTTGATAGGTCTCCTGTGCGCTCTATACGTTACAAAGGTATATTATCTAAGATTGCGCTGACCGTCTTTGCTATTAGCTTTGTTGTATTGGGCTACTTGGGTGCGACGCCTGCTACACCAACGGCAACCATCATGGCTCGTGTATTCACGATTCTATATTTCTTGTTCTTCTTACTGATGCCTTTCTACACTGCGATTGAGAAGTGTAAACAGCCACCAGAACGCGTTACCGGAGGTCACTAATGAACACGCTAATTAAATCCCTAGCTGGTCTAGGCTTAGGCGCGGCATTAACCTTGACTGCTGGTACGGCAATGGCTTCAGGCAGTGGCTGCGGTACATTCACCAATGCAGATGGCGTTGATGAACACCTGGCTTGTAGTACAGCTCCTATTGATTTTACCAATAAGGGCTCACTACAAAACGGCGCGAAGATCTTTATGAACTACTGTGCTGGGTGTCACTCAGCCAAGTACGTTCGTCATTCGCGCATTGCTAAAGATTTAGAGATACCGCCTGAGTTGGTTGAAAAGTATTTGATGGTTACTACCGATCAAATCGGTGACCACATTACTGCTGAGATAGATCCTGAGATTCAAGCATCTTGGTTTGGCGCAGCGCCGCCTGATCTATCACTTGAGACACGTCTACGTGGCGACGACTGGGTATATACTTACCTACTATCGTTCTATGAAGATCCAAGCCGTCCTTGGGGTGCAAACAACTTAGTACTGGCCAATGCAGCGATGCCTCACGTATTGCATAATATGCAAGAAGAGTTGAGCCAAGAAGAGTTTGAATCTGAAGTTGGTGACTTGGTTAACTTTATGGCGTGGATGGGTGAACCTGCTCGTCACGACCGTCAAGTAATTGGTTTCTTCGTCATTCTATTCTTATTAGTACTGCTCATACCAGTTTACTTATTAAATAAAGAGTTCTGGAAAGATGTTAAATAAGTCATAGTCAGCAGATAGTTCTTCGAATTAAAAAAGGCACTACTTCGGTAGTGCTTTTTTCTGCCTTGATATAGAGCATAAATACTAGATAAGCCGGAAAATAAGTCGCTCAGCGCTAATGTTTACGCACACTACCTTGATAAACGTTGCGAGTTTGTTTACGATGACAACCTTCACTATTAACATTAGGCTTTCATGATTGATGCGAATGACATTCCAAGTAGTCAGCTAATTTTGTATGCTGATGACGGCTACGACAGTCATGTGGTACGCCTATTACTTGAAGAAAAAAAGCTCGCTTACTATTTGTCTCGCTTACATTCTGAGCGCCCTGAAGATTTGACTGAGCTAAACCCCTATCATACCTTGCCTGTATTGCAGCAGCGTGAGATTGCGCTTTATGAGATTAACGTCATTTTTGAGTACCTTGAAGAGCGTTATCACACAAACAAACTGCTCCCTGAGACACCGCAAGAGCGTGCACAGTTTCGCCAACTGGCTTGGCGCATTCAACGTGATTGGTTAGTACTTGGCAAGCGTCTGCTGACGCATCCAGATAGCTTTAATAAAGCACAGGCTGCCGTTGCCAAAAAACAGCTTAGTGATTCGTTGATTACTCTGTCACCGCTGTTCGCTCATAAGCCTTATTTTATGGCTGATGAGTTTGGTTGGTGTGACGTGTTATTAGCACCACTATTATGGCGATTAGATGAGATGGGGATTGAGCTGCCACGTGCCATTAGCCGTCCATTGTTCGAATACCAAACGAGAGTGTTTGAGCGTAGTAGCTTCCAAAAAAGCGTGCGTTGATTAGACAAGTATCGAAAGCTGTCCTAAAATAAAGTATAAATAAGATAGACGTTAATTAGCATTTGTCATGTGATAAATTGCTAAACGAGATATTTTTCAATTATTAAAAATTATTAGTATAGGAAATCATTAGATGAGCGAAACCACCTCTATTACACCTACCCGTCCTTATATGGTACGCGCACTATATCAATGGATAGAAGACAACGCTCTGACACCATACTTGATGGTCGATGCCACGGCTGACAATGTGCAAATACCAACCGAACATGTGCAAGACGGTCGTATCGTATTAAATATTGCCAGCCGTGCTACTGGTAACATGAGTATGGAAAACGACTATATTCATTTTAGCGCACGCTTCGGTGGTGTATCACAAGAAATCTGGGTACCGCTTACTGCGGTGATGGGTATCTATGCAAAAGAGAACTCACAGGGTATGTTCTTTGATCCTAACGAGTATGACAACTATCAGCCAGAAGACGACTCAGCACCAATGTCTAACAACAGTCCTGCTAAAGCGCCTAAACCAAAGCGCGATAATAAAGCGGGTTTAAAGGTCTTAAAGTAGAAAATCTTGAAATAAATAGAACCTTAGAACAGTTCTATTTAACCCAATAAAAAAGCTAGCCATATTTAATATGACTAGCTTTTTTATTAACTATTTAAAGGCTTATTAACTTTCTATAACTGATAAGCTTTTAAACGGACGCCTACTGATTAGGTTCTTGGCAGTGTCACGCCACGTTGACCTTGGTATTTACCACCGCGGTCTTTGTAGCTGGTCTCACAAACATCATCAGCATCACTTTGGAAGAACAGCATTTGCGCAACGCCTTCACCAGCATAGATACGGGCTGGTAAATTAGTCGTATTACTAAACTCTAAAGTGACGTGCCCTTCCCACTCAGGCTCAAGCGGCGTTACGTTGACAATAATACCGCAGCGCGCGTAAGTTGACTTACCTAGGCAAATAGTCAATACATCACGTGGAATACGGAAGTACTCCATAGTACGTGCTAAAGCAAACGAGTTAGGTGGAATGATACACTCGTCACCAACGATATCGATAAAGCTTTTATCATCGAAGTTCTTAGGATCAACGACCACTGAATGTACATTGGTAAAAACTTTAAATTCAGGAGCACAGCGCACATCATAACCGTAGCTTGAGGTGCCGTAGCTAACCAAACGCTCGCCTGCATCATTAAAACGTACTTGACCCGGCTCGTATGGCTCAATCATGCCGTGCTCTTCGGCCATTTTACGAATCCAGCGGTCAGACTTAATAGACATTGTTGTTCCTTAGCAAATATTTAATAGCGACGATTATACGGAAGTGATGGCAAAATTTATAGCGTGATGGCTGTTTTATCCTACTTGCTTTTTTATCCCACATTGACTTCAGGATATTCAAACCACCATCACCTTATATCATTTTTATTCTTTACAGCTATTGTTATCAATACTCGCTAAAAAATCCGCTTGTCATCAATAGGTTTGGCAAATTTGTTAATATTGGCTTCGATATTTTTTGCAATGCTCACATAGTAGCTCGCAAACTCATCATCAGCCAAGACACTCGGTATGCCTTTATCTACTTGCGCACGAATACCACTCGCAAGTGGCAACTGACCCAGTAGTGGCACCTGATACTGCTCAGCGATAAACTCACCGCCGCCAGACCCAAAGATCGCTTCGGTATGGTTACAGTTGCTACAGGTATGTAGCGCCATGTTTTCAACCACACCCAGCACAGGAATGTTGGTTTTGTTAAACATCTCAACGCCTTTTTGTGCATCAAGCAGGGCAACATGCTGCGGTGTCGTGATAATGACAGCACCTGTGACTGGAATACGCTGCGCCAATGTCAACTGTATATCACCCGTACCAGGCGGCATATCAATTACTAAATAGTCTAGCTGCGGCCAGTTGGTTTGATTATATAGCTGCATCAATGCACCCGTGGCTTTTGGTCCACGCCATGCAACCGGCGTATTATCTCCATCGAGCAAACTACCGATAGAGAGCATTGCCATACCGTGCGCATCGACCGGTACGAATTGCTCGTTTTCTAACTGCGGTTTTACGTCAGCAACGCCTAACATGGTTGGCATACTAGGGCCGTAAATGTCAGCATCAAGCACACCAACACGATTACCAAGCTTTTGCAATGCCAACGCGATATTGACTGTCGTTGTCGATTTACCAACACCGCCTTTGCCTGATGCTACCACGATGATATGACGAATACGAGGATGCGCTGCTAATGAGGCTTGTGTTGGTGCTGCTTTAGTGATTGTTGGCTCAGCATCGGTATTGTTAGCACTGCTATCAACGTTCGATGATGGTTTAGATTGAGACACCATCGCGTCAGTCGTTTTTGGCATTGCCTTTGGTAAGCTTGAACCTGAGCCTTTTTCTGGCGCTGGCAGACGCACATTCATATGAATCGTGGTAATGCCATGCGGATGTAGCAACTGTCCCAGCTCCTGTTGGATAGCTTCAGGATTACTATCTTTCGGCAGACGCAAGTCTAACGTGAGTGCATCGCCTTTACGCTCAAGGCCGGTGACCATGGTGGTAATACTGACCGAGTTTATCTCGTAACCCAGCAATACCTTATCGACAGCGCTGTCTCGTTCCGCTTGCAACTGCGGCGTTTCTTCTGTGGGCTTTTTTTTCATAAAATTAAACATAGCGACTATTGTTGCCTATACAAGTGGATAGGTGTGGCAAACTGCTTAAGGCATATCGCAGCATATCTAACACATGCTGGTGGTGAGCCGATAGAGCCATTTAGCCAAACCTTTTATCGTGCTAGTGTAGCTGAATTGAACGCATAAAAAAACCACAACGCCAGTAGGTCTGACTTTGTGGTTTTTAGCATTTACATATATCGCTTAATTCATAAACCAACCATGGCTGGCCACGATAGATTGTCCGGTAAATACGTTGGTTGGAAAAGCGGCTAAAAATAGTGCCAATTGGGCAATGTCTTCCACCGTGGTAAATTCTTTATCTACTGTGTTCACCAGCATAATATCGTTGATCACTGACTCTTCACTGATGCCCTTTTCAGCTGCCTGCTCGGGGATTTGCTTTTCTACCAAAGGTGTTTTGACAAAGCCTGGACAAATCACATGCGAACGTACTTTGTGTGCTGCACCTTCTTTGGCGAGTACACGACACAGACCTAGTAATCCGTGCTTGGCGGTAACATAAGGCGCTTTATATAATGAAGCCTCATGTGAATGAGCAGAACCCATATAAATGACCGTGCCACCTTTATCGCCTTTATACATGTGCTTAATCGCGGCTTTAGTGGTCAAAAATGCACCATCCAAATGGATGTTAAGCATTTTTTTCCAATCGCTAAATGCCATCTTATCGATAGGATCAATGATCTGAATACCGGCATTCGAAACCAAAATATCAATGCCACCAAAAGTATCAACTAGCTGCTGTACACCGTCATTTACCGCATCTTCTGACGTCACATCCATGGCAATCGCGAGAGCACGTCCACCAGCAGCTTCAATCGCATCAACGGTTTTCTGAGCTGCTTCAAGATTGATATCAGCAATACCAACTGCCGCGCCTGCTTTGGCATAAGTCTCAGCGATGTCACGTCCGATACCACTTGCAGAGCCAGTGACCAATGCTACTTTGCCTGTCAAATCTTGTTGTAATTGAGTCGCCATACATATTCCTTATAATGGTCTAAAATACTATTAATTTTTATAAAAATAGAACTGAATGAATACGCCACTATAATTATAGTGGCGTATTTATCTGCGGGATGAAGCTCATTGATTTTAAGGCAATCACATTACTGGATAATGTTGACGGGCGTTTTTTCTTGTAACTCATCAAAGCTCACACCATCTGCCAGCTCAACCAATTTTAACCCGCTGTCAGTAACGTCTAATACGGCAAGCTCAGTGATGATACGATCAACCACGCCTTTACCCGTCAATGGTAGTTCGCAATTGGCCAGAATTTTTGGGTCGCCGTGTTTATTGACTTGTTCCATTAGGACAATCACGCGCTGTACGCCTGCAACCAAGTCCATCGCACCACCCATGCCTTTGACCATCTTTTTGGGAATCATCCAGTTAGCAAGATCGCCTTTTTCTGAGACTTCCATTGCGCCCAATATTGCCAAGTTGACATGACCGCCGCGAATCATCGAAAAGGACTCTGAACTACTAAAATAACTGGCCCCTGCTTCTGCGGTCACGGTTTGCTTGCCCGCATTAATCAGATCGGCATCGACGGCATCTAATGTAGGGAACTCACCAATACCCAGCAAGCCGTTCTCTGATTGTAGCCATACGTCTACGCCTTCAGGAATATAGTTAGCGACTAGCGTTGGTAGACCAATGCCTAAGTTGACATAATAGCCATCTTGTAGCTCTTTTGCAGCGCGTTGCGCCATTTGCTCTCTTGTCCATGCCATGCTGATTTCCTTATTTTTTACGATATTCTATTTTTACTTATCTAAACGATGAGCTATCTAAACTGTCATGAATATAAAAACTGATTATTAGTTTCAAACATAGTTAAGCTTTAGTCGTGGTTTTTTCGATGCGTTTTTCAGGGCTATTATTCAATACAATACGTTGAACAAAGATACCCGGTAGATGCACTTCATCTGGATCAAATGTGCCCGTCTCTACAATCTCTTCAACTTCGACAATCGTGATTTTACCCGCCATTGCACAGTCTGGGTTAAAGTTACGAGCTGTTTTATTGAACATCAAATTACCCGCTTTATCGGCTTTCTGTGCTTTGATTAGTGCGACATCTGCGCGCAATGAATGCTCTAGCACATAAGTACGACCATCAAAATCACGAGTCTCTTTGCCTTCAGCAACCAACGTACCTACGCCTGTTGCAGTATAAAACGCAGGAATACCAGCACCGCCTGAGCGCAATTTTTCAGCTAATGTCCCTTGTGGCGTCAACTCAACTTCTAACTCGCCTGCCAAGTACTGGCGCTCAAACTCTTTGTTCTCGCCCACATAAGATGAAATCATTTTTTTGATTTGACGTGTCTGTAGCAATAGTCCTAGACCGAAGTCATCGACACCAGCGTTATTACTGATACAGGTCAGCTCTTTGACTTTGCTATCACGCAGCGCTTTGATTAATGCTTCTGGAATACCGCATAGACCGAAGCCACCGATCGCGAGCGTTTGCCCATCACTGACCACACCTTTTAGCGCTTCTTCGGCACTGCTATATACTTTTGATTGACTCATGCTTGTCTCCTTGCAAGTCTGTTTTTGTTATTAACGTCCATTATCTATCATGATTTATTTATTGTGCCAATCAATAGCGCATTGACTGTTTTAAATTTAAATCAATACATATTATATCGGTATATCACGTACAAAATACTTATGCTAACTTAACATATTATTTTCGTAGCGCCTAGTTGCTTAGTGATTAGAAAATAACCCCAAGAGGACGCGAGTCAACAAAGTATTCCTTATCCTTCAGTAATATCTCAACTGGATTTATGTTTAATAAAATACAATAAATAAGGTTTTTTGATTAATTTTATTGACCTACATCGATAAGCGCGACATACACGCTGTCTTAATTTTGCCAAGGAGGGCTATCATGTTTAGTAAATTTGCGATTGTCATTACCCTATTATTACTCATGTTTTTTGCTTATCGCGGTTATTCTGTGCTGATCTTAGCACCGATTATGGCGACGCTAGCAGTCTTACTATCAGGTGATTTTTTAAACACCATCTCCGCTTATACCGATGTCTTTATGGGCGCGTTAAGTGGGTTCTTACTCAAATTCTTCCCTATATTCTTGCTAGGGGCATTGTTTGGGCGTTTGATGGCAGACTCTGGTGCGGCAACTGCCATCGCCAATACCGTTGTCGAAAAGCTCGGTGCCAGCAAGGCCATTCTTGCGGTGATTTTGGTCTGTGCTATTTTGACCTATGGCGGGGTATCACTGTTTGTGGTGGCTTTTGCCATTTATCCTATTGCCAAGGACTTGTTCAGAGCAGCCGATATTCCAAAACGTTTGATTCCTGCTGCCATTGCCCTAGGGTCATTTACCTTTACAATGACTGCACTGCCAGGCACGCCAGCTATTCAAAACGCTATTCCAATTCCTTACTACAATACCAACGTATTTGCCGCGCCTATCTTGGGTATCATTGGCGGTACAATCATGTTTATCTGTGGTTGGTTGTGGCTTCAGTCACGTGCCAAAAAAGCCAATGCAGCGGGGGAAGGTTATGGTCAGCATGATGAAGAGGATGTAGGCGGCGTTGGAGCGGCTGCAAAAGAAGCTGAGGTATTAAACACTCATCACACTTCATTCACCGTTGCCATGATTCCGCTGATATTGGTCATTGGCTTGAACGCTATATTGACCTATGTGGTTTTCCCATCGATAGATTTCAGTAGCCTAAAAACTCAATTCCCAGATGGGTTTTTTATGGCTGGTTTATGACCATCAACATGCGGTGTAAACCTATCGTTCATGGCTAATAAATGCTTGCCAAATGAGAAGTAATTACCAAGGAATATCACAAAATTATCTGAATTACGGTATCATAGGCACACTTTTGGATTTTTTATTATTTTTAGAAGTTTTTAGCATTAACGATGTCACATCGATGAGCGATGAGCCGCTTAAGATGTTCGATAACTAACCCGTTTATATAAAAATATAGGTGATTTTGTGCGTGAGATTCTAGTAACCAGTGCGCTGCCCTACGCCAATGGCTATATCCATTTGGGGCATCTTGTAGAATATATTCAGACCGACATTTGGGTACGTGCGATGAAAGCGCAAGGCCATCAGGTCACCTATGTCTGCGCGGATGATGCACACGGTACGGCAATCATGCTCAAAGCAGAAGCCAATGGCGTCACGCCAGAAGAGCAAATTGCCTCAGTCAAAGCCTCACACGAAGCGGATTTTTCAAAGTTCCTGATCAATTTTGATAATTATCACAGCACTCATTCAGAAGAAAACAAACAGTTCTCTGAGCTGATTTATCGTCGTCTCAATGATGCTGGTCATATCAGCACAAAGGATGTCGAGCAACTATTTGATCCTGAAAAGCAATTATTTCTAGCTGATCGCTTTGTCAAAGGTACTTGTCCAGAGTGTGATTCACCAGACCAGTACGGCGATAACTGTGAAGTATGTGGCACCACTTATGATGCAACGGATCTAAAAGACCCACATTCGACACTGTCTGATGCAACCCCTGTCCTTAAAACTTCTAAGCATTATTTCTTTGATTTGCCAGAGTTTGAGCAGTTCTTACAGGACTGGACGCGCAGTGACAATCGTTTGCAAACCTCAGTCGCCAACAAGCTACAAGAATGGTTTGATGCAGGACTTACCAGCTGGGATATCTCGCGCGATGCGCCCTACTTCGGTTTTCAAATTCCAGATACCCCAAGCGATGAGCCAGACAAATATTTTTATGTCTGGCTTGATGCGCCAGTTGGCTACATGGCAAGCTTTAAAAACCTATGTGATAAGCGTGCGGGAACAGAGCAAGCGCTTGATTTTGACCGCTACTGGGCACAAGAAAACGAGCACAAAACCGAAGTTTATCACTTCATCGGTAAAGACATCGTTTACTTCCATGCCTTGTTTTGGCCAGCGATGCTAGCAGGTAGTGAACTGCGTACGCCGACTGGCGTCTTTGCCCATGGTTTCTTGATGGTCAATGGCGAAAAAATGAGTAAGTCACGCGGTACTTTTATCAAAGCCGAGACGTATGCTGAGCACTTACATCCTGAATATCTGCGTTATTACTTTGCCAGCAAACTGTCTGATAAAGTTGAAGACATTAACTTAGACTTAGAAGACTTTATGCAAAAGGTCAACTCTGACTTGGTTGGTAAAGTCGTCAATATCGCCAGTCGTAGTGCAGGGTTCTTGGTTAAGAAGTACGACGGCATGCTGTCAGAAATTTGCGTCGAGTCAGAGCTGTTAGAAGACATCACCAAAACGGGCGATGAGATTGCTGCTGCCTATGAGAATCGTGAATTCTCACGTGCTATGCGTTTAATTATGCAATGTGCGGACAAAGCCAACGAATACATCGATGCCAAAAAACCATGGTCATTAGCGAAATTGGAAGGTACTGAGCAAGAGGTTCAAGACGTCTGCTCAGTCGCTATCAATATCTTCCGTCAATTAATGGTTTATCTTGCGCCAGTGCTACCTGAATTGACTAATAATGCCAAAGTGTTTTTGAACCTTGATGACTTAAGTTTTGCCAGTCGTAATGAGTGGTTACTAGGTCATAAAATCAATAAGTTCAAACCATTAATGCAACGTATCGAAGAAAAAGATATCGAAGCGATGGTCGAAGATTCTAAAGCATCCTTAACTCAAGCAGACGCTCCTGCTGCGACTGACAATAGTAAGCCTGCCGCAAAAGACAAAACACCTGCAACAAATGCAGGTGCTGAGCAAACTGACTATATTGGTATCGAAGACTTTGCCAAAGTTGAGATGAAAGTCGCACACGTTTTAGAGTGTAACCATGTGGAAGGTGCTGATAAGTTACTACAGTTCACGCTAGATGTTGGCGAAGATAAGCCACGTAACGTATTTAGCGGTATTCGCAAGTTTTATGAGCCTGAGCAATTGATTAATAGGAAAGTGATTTGCGTGACCAACCTTGCCCCGCGCAAGATGAAATTTGGCGTATCAGAAGGTATGGTATTGTCAACTGGCGAGCCAAAGACCGGCTTAACAGTCGTTACCTTACCGGATGCTTGTGTTGTTGGCGACGTACTGGCCTAATACTAGAAGGATGTAAACTTGTCAAAGTTCTATACAGTTGATCGCTCAAATAATATAGATCAAAATATGGTCTTTTCGCTTCAAAAAAACTATTCTGACCATAAAATATGGACTGTTCAAGATATATATGATGAAGAAGATGCAATCGCTAGAATAGAACAGCTTTACCCTGAAGGTTTATCATTTCATGGTATACAATATTTAATCAAAGAGTGTCTAGTTATTTTTAAAAATATGACAAGGGAACCTTTACCATTAGCTCCCACAACACCGATGATTGAAGCCGTATTTGAGCTTGTCCGTCGAAATGAGTTTCCTCAACTTCCTTCTCGCCTGCAGTCAATGTTTGCATGGTGTAACTTAGATGATGCAAGAGAATTTAATTCGTCTTTAGGCGACAAACATTCTATATTCGAGGTAGAAATCAAAAATGCTTTTATAGCAGATCAAAAACTACTTTACTTAGGCGGCTCTGTTATTGGTACGTATGAAATGGCTCGTAAATACTGGTCAGGTGACAGAAGCAATAACTGTAAACTAGAAGCTGTTATACCTTTGCCTGCAGTTATTGGTAACAAAGTCTAGATATTATCATTAACATCATTTAAAAAAAGATGCCCTAAGTGGCATCTTTTTTTATGGCTGATTTAGCAAATGGCTAAAAACCAAGCCTGATACTTATCTGCTCAAAATATCGATGATCTGCAACGTATCATTAATCACCGTCACAATGTTGTTTTCTGGCGTACGAATACGAACGTAACGGTCATCATAACGATCTAAAACGACAGAACGGTCATAATCCCTTCTATCAATCTTGCCGACTACTCTATAACCGTATCTATCAAGATCACGCTTAAATGAAGCATTTGGGCTAGCATTGCGATAAGCGTTAATACTTGGGTGGGCGTTGCCATTATGCTTATAGTTTTTACTGACATGGGCAGAGTTACCTTTGCTATTACCATGTCCATTACCGTGCCCGTTTCCATGACCATCTTTTGCCATAGCAGGCAATCCAATCAAAGAAGTAGCAGTGATACCAGCGATGGTTAATAATTTGAGATTAGCAGTGTTCATTATATTATCCTTAAAATAGTCATTCGAAAAATTTAGATAAACTATAAGGTCTATTTTGTATTCACTATGGCAGCACAATGTCACCAAAATGACTGGATTATCTTTAGACTTATCATGTTTCTCGTATGAAAATTAGCTTACGTTAATTATGAAGTGAGTACGTAATAGATGCGTTGCTAGGCTGTAAGCGTTTTGCATATGGTTTGAGCAAACAAAAGTACCTTAGTGGCATCCTTTATATTTAGATCTACATAAGAGCTTCAATGCATTACGCGTCTTGATAAGATAAAAAGAAGTGATGATTTTTTTATTATCCATCACCATGACCGCCACACATTAATTTTTTATTGCGATAACTTACATTACTGTCATAATATGAACATAATAATCGATGGAACGATTACTTTATTTAATTGTTAGCCTGCTATCTCAGCATCAACATAGCATTGACTTGGCTAATCTGCATTCTTCAATATCATGGCAAAAAACCAAAGTACACCAAACAGATGAGCAAAATGAATACTATATAAGTTAGTAGGCTCAGTCAGTCTGGCAGTATCCATTTGGTTTTTGCGATTGATATAACCTATGAGTTAACCTAATAATGACTATCGCTTCTACTCTACGCTTAAGCCTATATGGCGTTGCTCTTAGTGCCATTAGCACACTTGGACTAATCGGCTGCTCAAACTCCTCTACCGAGACCGCAGCGACTGCTGAAAATAGCACGGCTACAGACAAACCTGCCAAATCAATTGCCATTACTCAAATCGTTGAGCATCCATCATTAGATGATATGCGCCGCGGGATTATTGATGAATTGGCAGATAATGGTTATGTCGAAGGTCAAAACCTAACTGTTAACTTTCAAAGTGCGCAAGGAAACACAGCGACTGCAGGACAGATTGCCAAACAATTTGCAGGAGACAACCCTGATGCGATCGTAGCAATCTCAACGCCTTCTGCGCAGTCAGTGGTAGCCGCGACCACCACTATCCCTATTATCTATACTGCTGTGTCAGATCCGCTAGGTGCCAAACTCATCACAGCAGATGGCAAGCCCTTTCAAAGCAATTTGACTGGACTATCAAGCCAGCTGCCATTAGAGCCGCAATTAGATTTATTACAGCAAATAAAGCCTGACTTAAAAACCATCGGTTATGTCTATAGCCCAGGTGAAGCAAACTCAGTGTCATTGCGTGAGAACCTAAAACAAGCTCTACCAGCAAGAGGTCTGTCCCTATTAGACATTCCTGCCAATCGTCCAACGGATATCGGTATGGCGACGCGCAGCTTGCAAGGACGCGCAGATATCATCTATACCTCATTTGACAACAATGTTGCTTCTGCCTTTGAGGCCATGACCCAAGCAGCAAATGAGCTCAAGTTACCGATTATCGCGTCTGATGAATTCAGTGTAAAACGCGGCGCGACTGCTGCGCTTGGTGTTAATGACTATGACTTTGGTCGTACCACTGGCAAGATGGTATATCGCGTGTTAAATGGCGAAGCGGTCAACACCATCAAACCTGAAGTCATGAATGACCTGACCTTATATGTCAGTCCTAAGCACGCCAAAACACAAGGTGTCAGCTTGCCAGCAGAGTTACTAAAAAACGCCATCAATGTTGATATTGATGCTGAAACCAAATAAAAAGTAGTAAGCTATCTATTAGCTCGTCAATTATTTATATAGTGTACGGACACACTATTATTTTAGGAGTAAGACCCATGTTGTCTCAAAATCGTTTTGGTCGTTTTAATTTCGGTAAGGCTTTATTATTAGGCGGTGTATGTACGGCTATCTTGACTGGTTGTAACCAATCAGCACAAGATGATGGCTCTACGGATGCTGCCGCTAGTGGTGATGCAGCGACAGCTATGAAGACCGTTGCTATTACCGCTATCGTCGAACATCCAGCGCTTGATGATGTACGTAAAGGTGTCATCGACGAGCTAAACGAAGCAGGCTTCAAGGACGGTGAAAACTTAACCGTTAACTTCCAAAGCGCGCAAGGAAACACTGCTACTGCTGGTCAGATTGCCAAGCAATTTGTCGCTGATGCGCCAGATGTTATCGTCGCTATCGCAACGCCATCTGCTCAATCTGTTGCCGCTTCTACTAGCAGCATTCCATTGGTATTCTCAGCAGTTACTGACCCAGTAGCAGCCAAACTGGTACCTAAGCTAGATGGATCTGGCACCAACGTTACAGGCGCATCAGATGCCCTACCGTACGAGCCACAGATTGATTTGATGCGTCAAATCATTCCATCATTAAAGAACGTCGGTTATGTCTATAGCCCAGGTGAAGTCAACTCAACGATTATCTTAAAAAATCTTAAAGAGAAGCTAACACCACTCGGTATCAATGTACTTGAAGCACCTGCACAGCGTAGTAACGACATTGCGATGGCAGCCCGTAGTCTCGAAGGTAAGGTCGATATGATCTATACTTCAACTGACAACAACGTGGTATCAGCGTACGAATCACTTTATCAAATCGCTAAACAAAGTAAGATTCCTCTAATTGCCTCAGACACTAGCTCAGTTGAGCGCGGTGCCGTTGCTGCACTAGGCGTGGACTACTATGAGCTTGGCCGTGAAACGGGCAAAATCGTTGTGCGTATCCTGAACGGTGAAAAAGCGGGCGCTATCCCTGTTTACACCCCGCAAGCGCTTAATCTATATGTCAGCCCAAAACATGCCAAAGAAGAAGGCATTACTTTGTCACAAGCGGTTATCGATAAAGCAAAAGAAGTGGTAGAATAACGCACCTTTATATTTAGCTCAGAGTAGCAGCCGTTATAAGATAGCCGTAACGCTTATTAATTGATCGTCTATCTTATGCTTCGATGTTAAATGTTAGACAAGAAACCCAGCTATGAATCAGTAGGCTGGGCTTCTTGTTTCAGTAACGCCTATTTCAATAAGCTTGTTTCGTATATTGCGGTATTTAGCTTGTGGCTTATCTGGTACTTGTTGCGTAAAATATACTTTACCTCATCGAATATTGCTGTTGCTTGAATCAGAGCTTTAAACCAAGGTAACTTATGATCGTTATTAATCGTGACCTGTTTTGGTTTACCCTAACCGCAGATTGCTTAATCTGTTAAATTCACCGCTTAGCTGTTTAGCAGGTAGATGATTTTGGCAATTGCCACTTACCTATCTTGATACCATACGCTAGACACTGGGTTATGACTTACTGATCTCTTATGTCTTTAATTGCTTTTTTTGGTGCGCTTGAAAGTGGTCTGATTTATGGCCTAGTCGCACTCGGTGTGCTGATTTCATTTCGTACACTCGACTTTCCTGATTTGACCGCTGACGGTAGTTTTCCGTTAGGCGGCGCCGTCGCTGGCATTTCTATCGTCGCTGGTATCAACCCGTGGATCGCCTGTGCTTTTGGTATGTTAGCAGGGTCAGTCGCTGGTATCGTCACCGCATGGCTGCACGTCAAGCTCGGTATCCTGCAACTGCTCGCTAGTATCTTGGTGATGGTCGCTCTATATTCTGTCAACCTACGCATTATGGGTGCGCCAAACCTACCTTTGCTTGGTGAGACGACGGTATTTAGTAGCTTAGTCACTGACGGCAATGGTTATTGGATGCGCTGTCTGATTATCGGTGTCGTCGTCGCGCTCGCGATGTTATTTTTAAACTGGTTTTATAGCACCGAAACTGGGCTATCGATGCGCGCTACTGGCTCAAACTTAAGAATGGCACAGGCGCAAGGTATCAATACTTCGTGGATGACCATCATCGGTATGGCGATTTCCAACGGTTTGATTGCCCTAGCAGGTGCGCTGTTCGTCCAGACTCAGGGCGGCGCGGACATCTCGATTGGTATCGGTACAATCGTCATTGGTCTAGCAGCGGTCATCATCGGTGAGACAATCATTCCTGCCAAGCGTATTTGGCTGATCACCTTTGCCGTTGTTGTCGGCGCGGTATTGTACAAACTGTTTATTCAGGTCGCATTATCAAGCGATACGCTACGTAGCATCGGCTTTGGTCCACAGGATTTGAACTTGATTACCGCATTGCTCGTGGTACTAGCCTTGGTATTGCCAAAAGCGAAAACCAAGTTTTTATCACGCAAGGTTCGCGCCTAATGACAGTCAAAGCAGGTATTTATAACACTTGCTTCGCTTGAAGAGACAATAAGGAATAACGATTATGATGCAAGCCACCGATTTACGGTTGACCTTTAACCCAGGCACGCCTATCGAAAACCCTGCCCTACGTGGTATCAGTTTGAATATTGCTGATGGTGAATTTGTCACTGTCATTGGTACCAATGGCGCAGGTAAATCTACTTTTTTGAACGCAGTAAGCGGTACGACGCGCGTCGATAGTGGCTCAATCTTGTTAAATGGCATTGATGTGACCAAAAAGTCTGCTCATCAACGCGCGCATTGGGTTGCTCGCGTCTTTCAGGATCCGATGGCCGGTACTTGTGAAGCGCTTACGATCGAAGAAAATATGGCTTTGGCCTACAAACGCGGCGGTAATCGCGGTCTAAAATTTGCATTGAACCAGAACAACCGTGATTTGTTTCGAGAAAAACTATCCGTTTTAAAATTAGGTCTAGAAAATCGTCTAACCGATCGTATGGGTCTACTCTCTGGTGGTCAACGTCAGGCAGTAAGTCTGCTAATGGCATCATTGCAGCCTTCTAAGATTTTGCTACTTGATGAGCATACTGCAGCTCTCGATCCTAAGACTGCGGCGTTTGTCTTAGAATTGACTGATAAGATTGTCACGGACAATAAGCTGACTACGATGATGGTCACCCACTCTATGCAACAAGCATTGGCACATGGTACACGCACCGTTATGCTGCATCAGGGTCAAGTCGTGTTGGATGTGGCTGGTGACATTCGCAAAGGCATGACCGTACATGATCTACTTGATATGTTTGAGCAAACACGTGGCGAAAAAGTTGAAGATGACAGTTTGATTTTAAGCTAAGTTTTTGAGCTAATACTGTCCATGACTTACGACTTATAAATTTGTACCTGTCGGATACAACCATTTTCGACAACCTCAAAAACCTTCAAGAGAATTGATTTTTCTTGGAGGTTTTTTGTT
The DNA here is from genome assembly GCF_041431295.1 of Psychrobacter sp. Arc9. Lineage (NCBI taxonomy): Bacteria > Pseudomonadati > Pseudomonadota > Gammaproteobacteria > Moraxellales > Moraxellaceae > Psychrobacter > Psychrobacter sp. Arc9. Next base: position 312,092 of record NZ_JASMRK010000001.1, read on the forward strand.
ATCTATAGTTAATGATTATATTAACTTTTCACTGACCATTATATAGTTGTTGTCTATCAAAGCTTCGCTGTTGTCACTTACTATATGAGGTCTGTCATGCGCAAAATTCCTATCTACTCCCACCCTGCTGCTGGTTGGCCTGCGCTGATCTCATCTACCCAAAAGCTAATGGACTATAAGACATTTTTGCGCGGCGGTATAAGTGTATTTAAAAGCAATCAGCCCCAAGGCGGATTTGACTGCCCAGGCTGTGCTTGGCCTGATCATAAGTCGCACAAAGCCATCGATGTCTGTGAAAACGGCATTAAAGTCATTGCCAGTGAGACCATGACCCACAAAGCAGATGCCGAGTTTTTTGCGAGACATACTGTCACTGAACTACAGGGATGGACTGGTTACGAGCTGGAACACAGTGGACGTTTATCAGAGCCGATGTATTACGATGCGGCGCAAGATCGCTATGTTCCTATCCCTTGGGAAGCCGCTTACAGCTTAATCGCTGAGCAGTTAGGACAGCTTGATTCACCTGATGAGGCATTATTTTATACATCAGGCCGTGTGACTAACGAGCCTGCCTTCTTATTTCAATTGTTCGTACGCTGCTTTGGTACCAATAATTTGCCTGATTGCTCAAATATGTGTCACGAGCCAACCTCAGTAATGCTAAGCAGACAGCTAGGTATTGGTAAAGCGACGGTCATGCTAGAAGATTTTGAGCAAGCCAAGCTGATATTGATGTTTGGGCAAAACCCAGCGACCAACCATCCACGTATGCTAGAGATGCTCGCCCATGCGCATGAGCAAGGCTGTCGAATCATCTCAATCAACCCGATGCGTGAACAAGGTTTAAGCAAGTTCAGAAATCCACAAAAACCAACTCACATGGCAGCCGGTCAAAGTGCTGATATGGTCGATGACGTTATTCAAATTCAAATCGGCGGTGATGCAGCCTTATTGACGGGCATTGCCAAGTGGTTAATCGAAAACGATAAAATAAATCATGAGTTTATTACCACTCATACTTCAGGCTTTGAACCTCTAAAACAGTGGCTAACAGAGCAATCATGGTCAGATATCACACTTGGCTGCGGTATTTCTCAGACAGATATTATCAATCTCGCTGAGCTGGTAGCTGATAGTCCAGCAACGATTTGCACTTGGGGCATGGGCATTACTCAGCATGTACAGGGTGATGACAATGTGGCGATGATTACCAACTTGCTCCTGCTGATGGGTATGATTGGTATCGACGGCGCTGGTGCATCCCCAGTACGTGGGCACTCCAACGTACAGGGCGATCGCACTATGGGTATCCATGAGCGTCCTAGCAAAAGCTTACTAGACAGTTTAGAGCGTGTGTTTAAGCACCCTATGCCACAAGAACATGGCTACGATGTCGTCACAGGTGCCAAGGCTCTTATCGCAGGTAAATTGAAAGTCTTTATGGGCATGGGTGGTAACTATGCAGTGGCCGCCCCTGATACCAGCGCGATTGAGCAAGCCTTAACCACTACTCAGCTTAATATATTTGTCGGTACTAAGCTCAATGAGACCATGCTATACCCCGGTGCTAACAATTTGATCCTACCTTGCTTAGGCCGTACCGAACGTATTGTCACAACAAAGGGTGAGCAATTTGCCACTATCGAAGACTCCATGTGTCAGATCGTACCCACTCAGGGCAAACTAAAACCTGTTAGTGATACTCTAAAATCTGAAGCGCAAATCGTAGCGGATATTGCGACTCATGTACTCGGCGCCGACACGTCTATTCCTTGGCTTGCGATGAGTGAAGATTTCGATATTATTCGAGACTATATCGCTCAAGCTATTAACGGATTTGAAGACTTTAATCAGCGTATTCGCACCTCTGAGCGTGGCTTTCATTTGTATCATGCGGCGCGTCATCGTGTATGGAATACCGAGAGCGGCAAAGCTCAGTTTGAAGTACCGCAATATCCGATTACTTTTGTCGCTACACAAATGGCAGCTGCAAACGATATCGATGACCATGCAGATACAGCACAAAAGGTTTGGCAATTGACCAGTGTCCGTAGCCACGATCAATTCAACACTATGATTTTTGGGTTTAAAGACCGCTATCGTCAAACGGATCGCCGTGATGTGCTGTTTATGCACCCCGATGAAATAAGCCGTTTAGGTTGGCAAAAGGGTGACCGTGTTATGGTCACTCGCCAACGTGCCAAAGACAGCTTAGAGCAACCACGCATATTGGGCCCATTGGTATTGAGCGAGATGGATATTGCCTCTAACGCTGTCGCTGCTTACTATCCTGAGTGCAACGACCTCTTTGATTTAGAGACACATGCGCCAGATTCTCATATCCCAGCGTACAAATCGACGACCGTCATTTTAGAGCGCGTAGAGGCAAATACGTCGATCGCTACGCCTGTGTAAATCATACTGCGGAGAGCCAATAGTGATATTTTCATTGGCTCTCTAAATGACCATAAGCACGCCCCTACTTTTAGGCCATGATAAACCGTGATAACCATTGAATATAACGCTGAGCAAAGTGAGGCTCTTATCGACCCCGCTATGATAGATAACTCAACCGACATTAAGAGAGTTGTACCTAAATCACCTAACGATGATAGGTTGTCAGAGACACCACTTGCTCGTAGTCACTTAGCACAAAAGCATCATTACCCGTCAGTTATTAGCAACCCTAATAATGACTCTCACCTTCAAATCGAATCTCAGACCACCAGCTTAGCAGTCGAAGCTGCGGTCTCTATCATTATTAATGGGATTCATTATGCTGTGCTGATGGCCAGTCCTCATCAGTTAGAGTATTTGGCTGTTGGGTTCTTATTTAGCGAAGGATTAATTCAATACAGTCACGAGTTACTCGACTGGGAAGTGACTCACCTTGCAGATATCGCTAGCTACCAGAAGTTCGTTCAAGATTCGAGTGACGAAGATCTTGACTCAGTATCAATTGAGCAAAGCTTAGAACGATTTCAAGATTACGATATCTATGTCGTGGAGTTGGTATTGAGCCAACGCTGCCATCAACGTATACAGGCACAAAAGCGGCAGCTCGCAGGGCGTACAGGCTGCGGTATGTGCGGTATTACTGGACTAACGCAAGCTTTGCCTGATTTAAGTACTTACTCACAAGACCATTTACACCATGAACATAACCGACAGATAGGTATAAATGGCATTCAAACGAGCGCACCAAGTCTTGACTCCCTATTGGCACTGCGTCAACAAGTGGATGCCGCGCAACATACGCATCAACTGACAGGTGCGGTACATGCCGCAGCGACGATACATAATCAGCAGCTACATTTATTCGAGGATGTAGGCCGCCATAATGCACTTGATAAACTCATCGGTTGGCAATTACGCCAAAAAGCAGACGTTAGCTGTGTGCTTATGACTTCGCGTCTCTCTATTGAACTGGTTCAAAAGTCTATTCGAAGTCAAATCCCGTGGCTAGTTGGCATGTCAGCGCCTACCAGTACAGCAGTGCGCGTGGCTGAGCGTTATGGCCTTGGATTGGCTGGATTTTTACGTGATAACCGAGTCACTTACTATACCAAACAAGATAATATATAAAAACCCCCTTCTACTTGTTCATTGAGAGCAACCATCATCTATCGCTCATTATCTATTTTTCTAATGAAAGCTTCAGCTAACCATTCATGGTTATAACTTAGCTCATAGCGATATATCACTCGATGCTACTAATAATAAAACCTTATCTTTCAATGCTTTATTAAAAATCTTATTAAATCTCTTTAAATAAATACTTATATATCATCTTCGGTCATTGTTTGGTAAATATCGGATAATGTTTGAGGTTAATGACATAATAGGTTACTCTTATCCCGCAAATATGTTACAGGCACTTAACAAATATGTAGTTTTATTTATTAATGCCGCTTAGTAACACATCAATCGCAATAGATGAGTAGAGATTTCTCAGCTATTGTTTATTACAGCTGATAAGGCTGTCTAAATCGAGTTCGGGTCATTTTATCATGGCTTAGTGCTTATTCGTAATTCCGCTATAGACACTCATCACATGAGTTTTCTTTAGCATGTAGCTACCTTTGTGTATGCCTATTAATAGCGTGATGGTTTACCCATTAACTGACGCCTATTGAAAGTAGTCCCTGTCTTTTTGATTTGACAGTATCTGTCTCATTAAGATTTGGGCGTAACACTTAGCATTTGCTTACCACTGCAGTTGGTATTTTCGCTATTTATATTAGCCACATACGTTCGGTATGAGGACTGTGTAGGCTATGCTGTATTCCTAATGGTTTGGTATCTTTCATTTTTGCTGAACTTTATTCATCAACTAACAATTGCGAGGTCTGAGTTTGAAAACTGAGTCATTGTTCCAATTTTCATCATTAACGATTATTTTATTATTATTAGCATTTTATGGCGGCACCTATTTACTGTCCTTATTAATCAAAAAAGATAAAGAGACCACTTCTGGATTTATGGTCGCAGGTCACGGTGTTGGCTTTGGTATGGGTGCAGCCAGCATGACCGCCACTTGGATTTGGGCAGCCTCATTTTACGCTGCGGCCACCTCTGGCTATAAGTACGGCGTATCAGGGCCGATACATTATGGCTTTTGGGGTGCATTGATGATTTTATTCATCTACCCTTTTGGTATGCGCTTTCGTGAATTGGCACCAGATGGCCATACACTAGGTGAACTGATTCATGCCCGCCACGGTTCATCAAGCCAATTAATCTTAGCCATATCCAACATTATGGGCAGTTTAATTAGCTTGATGGTCAACTTTACTGCTGCTGGAGCCTTGGTATCTGTTCTTTCGCCATTATCTTTCCAAACAGGGGTAATGATTGCAGGTATTGGTGTCCTAAGTTATACGCTAACATCAGGCTTTCGAGCATCCGTCTTTACGGATTTCGCCCAGTTGGTCGCTCTAATGGCCATTGGTATTGTCATTATCCCAGCGGTATTATTTGCTATGGGCGGCCCTGAAGTTATGGTTAGCGGCCTGTCAAACCTGACTTTGGAGCAACAGAATTTCTTTTCTTCTGAGGCATTCTTTCAACAAGGTGCGCCTTATTTTGTAGCGGTATTGGCATATGCTATTGGTAATCAAACCATCACTCAGCGCCTATTTGCTATTGATAAGACCAAAATCAAAGCAACGTTTATCACTGCTACGGTTGGCTATGCGGGTATCGTCATCGGCCTTGGTATGATTGGATTAATGGCTGTGACTATTGGTGTTGAACCACTCGATGGCAATATGAATAACCTAATCCCTCAAATGGTTAGTACTTATCTACATCCAGTCTTTATTGCATTATTTTTTATTTTAGTGATTGGGTCGTTGTCCTCGACCGCTGACTCAGATTTATCAGCGCTATCAACTATTATGATGGCGGATGTCTACGGTAAAAATATCGCCAAAAAAGGCCATGTTAAACCTAAAACAATGATGCTAATTGGTCGCGGCACGATGATTGTTGCGACAGCAGCTGGACTAATTTTTGCGAGCTTTAAGCTTGATATTCTCGTCATGCTAGTATTTGTTGGTGCACTATGGGGGGCTATTGTCTTCCCTGTTATCGCCAGTGTGTTTTGGAATCGCGTCACCAACACTGCCTTTACCTCAGCAGTTATCGTCGGACTACTCTTATTTTGCGTTGCCCGTTTCGAATTACTCCCAATCACTGGTGTCACCGCCCTATTCTTTGAAATACTGGCCAGTGTCGGTGCAGCGGTTGTTATTGGGCTAATGGTCTTTGGATTCTTAGGTCGTAAGATTGGCATGGTCGCCGCAGTTATCACGCTAGTGCTGATGCTTATCTTCGCTACTGGCTTCTTACGTCAATATATGGTCCTGCTAGCCTCTCTAACAGCTTACGGCGCTAGTACCGTCGTCTGTGTGATTATCAGCCTGATGGGAGACGAACACTTCGACTTCGACTTAATTAAGCAGCGTGTGGGCAATTACGATAAAAAGTCGGAAATCCCATCGTCACTTAAATCTTAAATCAAAGTCGCTTTATCCAAGTGCCGATTGGCCAGAAGTATTTGGCTAATCGCTACTTACTTAGCGATATTATAAGGAGATATCATGGACAACGTTTTTATCTACGGCTTATATATCTTAATTTGGCCCGCCATTACTCTTGGCGTACTCGTATTAATTTGCACGGCCACTTATCGTGATGTGAAAAGTGCCAAACGTAACAATAAAGATATAGTTTAGCGCACTATATTTTAAACCATCATCATTAAACACTGGTTTACTAATAGTTTGAAAAAGCCTATTAACAGTATAAACGCTTCTAAATTGGGGCTAAATATAGATAAGATAATAAATAAGCTGTTTTTAATGAAAAAAGGACTTGTAATTTACTATATTTTTGCTAATATAGGCGACCTTGATTGGCTGGATGGCAGAGTGGTCATGCAGCGGACTGCAACTCCGTTAACGCCGGTTCGATTCCGACTCCAGCCTCCAATTATTTATTAACTTTACGTTAATTTTGGCTTGCATTATTATCACAACCGATTATAATAGCGACCACTTATCTAGTAACTAGATGGTCTATCAGCTAGTTTACATCTTAGATAAAACAAGTTTTGCCCGGGTGGTGAAATTGGTAGACACAAGGGATTTAAAATCCCTCGCTAGCAATAGCGTGCCGGTTCAAGTCCGGCTCCGGGTACCATTACATAGTCCTATACTATCTTATAGAACAGCTAAAGCCCCTGATATCAGGGGCTTTGTTGTATCTGGCGTTCTATACTGTCCTATGAATCTATCCTAATCCATGCACTTTGAGTATACTGTCAAGTATACCGAGTTTTGAGTCTACTCATAGAGATCTAGGATATGGAAAGAAAAGCGATCAGTTCAGACAGAAGCATCAGCAGCCATAAGCCTGAAGATAAGAAGTACTTCGTTGCTGTCAAAAATCATCCCAAACTATTCTTAATGGTACGTCCTACTGAGACTAAGTCATGGATGTACCGCTACTACCCTCCTTCAAATTCTAAGCAAAGTATTATATCCATTGGTATATATCCAAGTATCTCGTATGCACGTGCGTGTGAGGTTTGGCGTGAATATGAAGACCTGTTAAGCAAAGGTATTGACCCAAAATTTCATCGTGAAGAAATAAAGAAAATTATTATTAGTAAAACTAAAAACTCTTTTAATCATTTTGCTTGGGAGTATTTTGATAGCTTAGATCAGACTCAGAAAAGTAACACCCTCATTCGTAAGAAAGGTCGTCTTGATCTTATATGCAAATATATTGGTGACGAGCCAATCAGCGATATCACCTCACCTAAAATGCTTGAAGTGCTATTAGACATCCAAGCTAAGTCATTAAACAAGGATGGTAAGCCCACAGACAAGGCTGAACGCTGTGCTGGCATTGCCAGTGATGTGTTTGTCTATGCTGGGGCACGAGGTTTCTGTACGAGTGATCCTGCGGCGCTCATTAAGAGCCAATTAGCTAAGTCAAGTTATGGTCATCGTCCTGCGGTTACTAAACCAAAGGACTTGGCTAAATTACTTAACGCTATCGAAACAATAGAAGGTGACCCAAACACCATAAATTCCCTTAGGCTATTAGCGCTTCTGTTTGTTCGCAATGGTGATTTAAGACGTATGAGCTGGGCTGATCTAGACCTAGAAACTGGCAGATGGCGATTAAAGCCATTGAAGGGGCAAGGCAAGGTAAACATGGTCAAAGACATGGTCGTTCCCCTACCTCGTCAAGCCGTAGCTATATTGAGTGAACAACAAAAAATTAATGGTCATACTGAATACGTATTTTTTAGCCAGACGGCAAAAAAGCATCAGATCATCTCTGATGCGACAGCGAATAAGCGGTTAAAGGATTTAGGCTATAAAGATATACATTGTGCTCATGGCTTTAGAGCGACAGCGAAGACCATCCTACAAGAGCAGTTAAAGTATCCACTTGTGCTTGTAGAGATGGCATTGGGTCATACGACGAAAGATCCTAATGGAACCGCCTATGGTCGATTTGAATACATTGATGATCGTAGTAATATGATGCAGAAGTGGGCGGACTATTTAGATGCTTTGCGTGAAGGTAGAGATACGGCAGAATTTAGAGCAGATGCCCAAAACAAGTCTGATTCTACTACCCATCTGCAAGCGTTGATTGACCAGCTGGGAGAGGATAAGGTTTTAAGGATACTTCAAGCTGATGTAATGTGAATATAGGTAAAGCCAGCTGTATTATTAACATTAGTCAAATATATATTATTAATAGAAACATTTTTAATTCATGAATTATTTTGTTAGCTATAAAAGCTTTTGTAACACAGCCTTTAGACAGATTTGTATCTCATGATTATTTATGTGTAGTATATAAATATAAGTGTTTATAAATAGCGTGTAAAACTACCACATAACAATAATTTAAGAGAATTTATTATGATAGATAATTTGAACAAAAAGTCTTCAGCTAATAAAACTGGGGCAGGTAAGATTAAATTCGGCGGCATGAATGGTGGCGATTCTGTAATATCATCTTTAGCTAGAATAAGATATGAAGCTGGTATAATTCAACAAGCTACTTTACTTACAGCCGGAGATGGTGTCACTATTTTATTTAACGGTTCTAACGGAGAGCCACTATATGAAGGTAAGCCACACTTTTTATGTCATTCTTCCGACTTGTCTAAAGCAATGATTTTTAGGAATGATGATGAAGCTACTTCTTTTTTGAAAGATTTGGGCTTTGCAGATCAAGATATTCTTAAATCTTAACCATTATTATTTATAAGAAAATTATGCTCAGTTTATAGGTATTCTTTATTTATTAAACATAATGGCCGACATAGTAATAACTACCATGTCGGCCATTATGTTAATTACCTATAACTAAAGATGCCTTCAGCTCAAAATCCCCTCAAACATATCATTTAAATAAGCCGTTTGATTGCCTAGCATAAACAACACATTTCGCTCTTTCAGCTCATCTTCGCTTAAGGAATTGTTTATCAACTCTTTCATTGGCGTCGTGGTCAAAATAAAGCTATTTAGTATCAGCTTATCTTCTAAGCGGCTCTCAAGGGTTTTTATTTCTTTATATAGATTAATTTTGGCATCATCAGTATTCATGTTGCGGATACCCTTAGGATCAATCAAGGTCAGGTACTGCTCACCCGTCTCTTTGTGTACTAACCACAATAAAAAGTCTGGATAAAAATTACCTGCTAGTGCAAAACCTAATCCTTTGTAACGGTTATCGGGATTACGAAGTAAATAGATATGGTAATCTTTAAGCGCATCAATCTGTTTATCAGAATTGATATAGTGCTGTAGATCATCGACGAATTTGACTTCGCTACTCTCACCCTTACTGTCATAATCAAATACTGAAGGCGACCAAGTAAATGGCAAGCTATCATCATTTTTGCTGAACAATGGATAATACAGATGCTTGTCAAATACGACTGTACGTAAGCTACCGTCCTGCCAGTTGACTGTCTTCTCTAGCTGTCCATCATTGACTATATCTTGTAACTTGGTAAGGCGTTTAAAGTACTCTTCTGCCTCACCATTAAACCCTTCTTTTGATGTAAAGACGTATTTATCACACATGTGAATAGGCAGATCATCGTCACCGACATTAAACTCTGTCACTTCATAGTACTGACCTTCGTATGCGTTTTTCATGGTTTTGTAAAATCTGTCCATGTACGCTTGTAGCAGCTCTAATAAAATGCTTTGTTGAAAGCGTATACCCTCTACATCTTTCGTCAGCTTTTCGCTATCTACCAATAGCCTATACCAGTCATCATGGGTATTCTTAATTGGCTTACAGCAGAACGCTCTAAGCTCGTCGATACCAAGACGTATGTTGGTATAGCCACGTTGCATCTTATACTGCTGTAATTGTAAATATAAACTGTCAAAATCAAAGAAGGGCATGATATCAGGCGATATCTCATGCTCTTGACGCTTGTCTTTTAAGTCATTATTACGCTTGCGCTTATCGGTATGATAGGCTTGGAGTCGTGGATATAAGTCTAAAATAACAAACGGTTTTTTAATCTTGCCTTGATATGACCCATGCTGTCAAATCCGTAGAACTAAACTTGGGAGATTTTAATTACGCAGCCTGACGATAGTAGTCAAACCAC